>CAYOQY010000021.1:0-26029 GCA_964406225.1 uncultured Microbacterium sp. | reverse complement strand
GCCTGCCACAGGGTCGAGGAGTAGTAGAAGATCACGTTGATGCCCGTGAACTGCTGCAGCACCGACAGGCCGATGCCCACCCAGACGATCGGCAGAAGACCGAACGCGGGCCCGCGCAGGATGCGGAAGCGGGGCTTGTCGGACTTGCCCTCGACGGTCCGGAGGATGTCGGTCGAAGTCTTCTCGACGTCGCCGCCCACGTAGCGTGTGAGGACTTCCTTCGCCTTGGTCATCTCGCCGCGGGCGATGAGGTAGCGCGGGGATTCGGGGATCGTGAGGGCGAGCACGCCGTACAGGACCGCGGGGACGAGCTCGGAGAGGAACATCCACCGCCACGCCTCGAGTCCGAGCAGCCATGTCGCGGTCGAGCTTCCCGCGACGGCGACGATCGCCGCGTCGGTGAGGAGGGCGACGAAGATGCCCGTGACGATCGCCATCTGCTGCAGTGAGCCGAGCCGGCCGCGGTACGGCGCGGGCGAGACCTCGGCGATGTACGCCGGCGCGATGACGGATGCCGCGCCGACACCGAGTCCGCCGACGATGCGCCAGAACGACAGGTCCCACACCGTGAAGGCGAGCCCGCAGCCGAGCGCACTGGCGATGAAGAGGATCGCCGCGATCACCATCACGCGGATGCGGCCGTAGCGGTCAGCGATGCGGCCGGCGAACCAGGCCCCGATCGCGCAGCCGATGAGGGCCGAAGACACCGCGAAGCCGAGCAGGAGGTCTCCGGTCTGGAACTGCTCGCCGATCGCGCTGACCGCGCCGTTGATCACGGCGGTGTCGAATCCGAACAGGAATCCGCCCAGGGCGGCGGTCGCCGCGACCAGGACGACGCGTGTGAGCGGCACGTTCACATTCGCTCCGGATGTGTGGCTCGAACTCATGATCCGTGTCCTCCTCGATCCCGCATCCGGCGGGCAGCCCCGCCCGTGCGCCTTACCCTGGCCGCCCGCCGGGACGGTGTCAAGGCGGACGCGCCGGGTCGCCGCACTACAGTTGACGCATGCCCGTGACTCTTCTCGGCGCGGCCGAGATCCGCGCGCTCGCCTCCGAACTCGACGTCACGCCCACCAAGAAGCTCGGTCAGAACTTCGTGGTCGACGCGAATTCCGTGCGCCGCATCGTGCAAGTCGCACGGGTGCAGCCGGGGGAACGGGTGGTCGAGGTCGGTCCCGGCCTGGGGTCGCTCACGCTCGCGATCCTCGAGGCGGGTGCGGCCGTCACGGCGGTGGAGATCGATCACCGACTCGCGGCGCGGCTGCCCGCGACGGTCGCCGCGCACGGGGTCGCCGACGGCGCTCTCGAGGTCGTCGACGCCGACGCGCTGCGCGTCACCGAACTGCCCGGAGAGCCCACGGTGCTCGTGGCGAACCTTCCCTACAACGTGTCGGTGCCGGTGATCCTGCATTTCCTCGAGACCTTCCCCGCGATCTTCCGCGGTGTCGTGATGGTGCAGGCCGAGGTCGGCGAGCGCCTGGCCGCCCAGCCGGGGAGCAAGACGTACGGCGCCCCCAGCGTGAAGGCGGCCTGGTACGGGCCGTGGCGACTCGCGGGCTCCGTGTCGCGCCAGGTGTTCTGGCCCGTGCCGAACGTCGACAGCGTGCTCGTCGCGTTCACGCGCGACGAGCAGCTCCGCGGCACCGAGGAAGAGCGCGTGCGCACGTTCGAGATCGTCGACGCCGCGTTCCAGCAGCGTCGCAAGATGCTCCGCCAGGCGGTGTCGGCGGTTCTCGGTGGGTCGGCGGCTGCGGCATCCGAGGTCCTCGAGCGCGCGGGCGTCGCGCCCACCGCACGCGGCGAAGAGCTCGGCGTGGACGACTTCCTCCGCATCGCGCGCGCGTCCTGATTCCGACGTTCAGGCGCCGTTCGCGTGCCGGTTCCGGCCCGTTCACGAAACATGCCTGTAACATTTCCCGCGACCCGTCACAGTGGCAGGACGTCACGACAGGACGACGTGACGGGGGTGCCGCTCCACTCCCGGAACGGCGCGGAATCGGGAGGGGTCCCATGCGCACCGCGGAGTATCCGGCGGCCGAACGGGTGCTGCTGCACCTGAGCGACACGCACCTGCGCGCCGCGGGATCGCGCCTGTTCGACGTCGTGGACGCCCGTGAGCACCTCGCACGTGCACTCGCCGCGATCGAGGCCTCGGGCATCGCGCCCGACGGCGTCGTGTTCACCGGTGACCTCGTCGATCTCGGAGAGGGCGACGCCTACGCCGATCTGCGGGCGCTCGTCGAGCCCTTCGCCGCGCGTCTGGGCACACGGGTGTTCTGGGTCATGGGCAATCACGACGACCGCGCGCAGTTCCGCACCCGACTCCTGGGCGAGGCGGCCTCGCTCGACCAGCCTCCGCTCGACCAGCCTCCGCTCGACCGTGTCGACGAGCTCGACGGCCTCCGGCTCGTGACGCTGGACACGACGGTCCCCGGCGCGCATCACGGCGAACTGCGCGACGCCCAGCTGACGTGGCTCGCCGAGGTGCTCAGGACCCCGGCTCCGCTCGGCACGATCCTGGCGATGCACCACCCGCCGGTGCCGAGCGTCCTCCCGCTCGCCGGCAGCGTCGAGCTGCGCGAGCAGAAGCGCCTCGCGCGGGTGCTGCGCGGCACGGACGTGCGCGCGATCATCGCGGGGCACCTGCACTACTCCACGTTCGCCACGTTCGCCGGCATCCCGGTGTCGGTGGCGTCCTCGACCTGCTACGCCCAGGACCTGACGGTCCCGGTCGGCGGGACCCGCCCGCAGGACGGCGCGCAGGCGTTCAACATGGTGCACGTCTACGACGACACGGTCGTGCACTCGGTCGTCCCCGTCGACGCGCCACGCGCGCTCGAGCACATCGACGCCGCCGAGGCGCGCCGCCGGCTCGCCGTCGCCGGGGTGCGACCCGCCGAGCACTCTAGGCGGGGAGCTGCACCGACGGAGCCGATTCCCGTTCTGCACTGACCTCCGCGCGCTCCCACGGCGCCCGCACCGGGAACATCCGCTCGAGGATGTCGGTGACCGTCCGCACGCGCAGCTCTTCGGGCATCTCTCCCGCGCCGCCGTCGTTCAGGCAGAACATGTCGACGTCGCGACGCCGCGCGAGCCGCTCCATCCCGGCCAGTGATGCGGCGAGTGTCGTCTGCACGTAGCGCACGCGCGGCCGGGTGCTGGCGATCGCCCGCCCGGTGAACTGCGCGTAGTAGTGGTAGAGGCTGTTCGTGACCGAGATGTCGGTCGCGGAGCGGAACCGGGATGCCGCCGTGCGGGCGAAATCGTCCGGGAAGGCTTCTTCGAGCTCGGTCATCACGCTGCGGCGCAGCGGTGTCGCGCAGTGCTCGAGGTCGCGCGTGATCGTCCTGCCGAACCGTTCCCGGAGGAGCTCGCGGTTCACCCGGAGGGCGTTGTCGTGACCGCTGCGGTGCGTGGCCGAGTCGCCCGTGCCGATGCGGATGCCGCATTCGACGAAGTGCGTGAGCCCCGCCGGCGAGAAGAACAGCTCCGGCTCGACCGGGCGCCCGAAGAACATGTCGTCGTTCGAGTACAGGAAGTGCTCCGCGAGTCCGTCGATGCGATGCAGCTGCGCCTCGACGGCGTGCGAGTTGTGGATCGGCAGGACGGACGTGTCGCCGAAGAACTCCTCGCTGCGCACGATCGTGACCTTGGGGTGGTCGAGCAGCCACGCGGGCGCGGGGGAATCGGTGGCGATGAAGATGCGGCGCACCCACGGCGCGTACATGTGGACGCTGCGCAGGGCGTAGCGCAGCTCGTCCACGTGACGGTAGCGCGCGGGACCGTCATCGCCGTCGCCCACGACGTACTCCGCCATCTGGGCGGCGCGCTGCCGCTGGAAGTCGGTCGAGGAGCCGTCCACCCAGGAGAAGACCATGTCGACGGGCTCGGTGAACTCCGCCGGATGCACGTCGAACATGCCCGAGATCGTGCGCCAGCGACGTCCGTACCGTTCGACCTCCACGAACCCGAGGTCCGCTGCCGGGGTGACGCGTCGGGTGACCGCGTTGTCGTTCGGTGCCTCCACGACGTCCTCGCCGAAACGCCAGAACTCCACGCGGATGCCGATCTCGTGGTCGTAGCGCAGACCGCCGTCCTCCGACAGGCGGGGCCGGAAGACGCGCATCGTTGCGGGAGCGGCGGCGGGCTCATCGAGCTCGGCGGCGAGGGTCGTGCCGCGACCCTTGCGCTTGACGTACAGCGGCTCGGGAACGTCGCGCAGTGCGGCGACCGCGGCGGCGGCATCCCGGACGTCGACCACGAGTGCCGGGATCCGCACGTCGTGGCGGACGAGCATGAGCGGGATGCCGGCGGCTTCGAGCGCGTCGGCGACGAGGTGAAGGTCCTGCGTGCGGGCCTCATCGGGAGTCGTGGTCTCGTGGGTGACACGAAGCACGCCGCCGTCCAGGACGATGTCGTCGCGCTCGAGCAGCGCGGCCCAGCTGCGGGGCTGAGTGGGCAGTGCGGACAGCGTCGCCATAGGGCTCCTCTCGGGGGGACAGACGGCAAGACTAAGCGGTGCGCGTTTCGCCCGTATTTCGTCGGCGCGGCGTTGACTTCCGCCCGCCGACGTGGACGTCGCCAGGAGCGCACCCTCCGGCTTCGGGGCGGATGCGGCCCCAACCGGGGGCGGCCCCGGAGGACCGGGCGACCCGTGTCCGTCCGTGATCGTCGGGGCTAGGCTCGGGACGTGACCGATGCGCCCCGATTCCGCCCCGACGTCAAAGAGCTCCACCGGCCGTACACGGCCGCAGAGGACCGCTATCGCGCGACCGAGTACCGGCAGGTCGGCGCCTCGGGCCTGCACCTGCCGCCCATCTCGCTCGGGCTCTGGTGGAACTTCGGCGACAACATCCCGTTCGACGATCAGCGCGCGGTGCTGCGCCACGCGTTCGACATCGGGATCACGCACTTCGACCTCGCGAACAACTACGGTCCGCCCTACGGCTCGGCCGAGACGAACTTCGGCCGGATGATGCGCGAGGACTTCGCGCCGTACCGCGACGAGCTCATCATCTCGTCGAAGGCGGGCTACGACATGTGGCCGGGCCCGTACGGCGACCACGGTTCGCGCAAGTACATCCTGGCGAGCGCGAACCAGTCGCTCGCCCGCATGAGCGTGGACTACGTCGACATCTTCTACTCGCACCGGGTCGACCCGGTCACGCCCGTCGAGGAGACGATCGGGGCCCTCGACACCCTGGTCCGCGAGGGCAAGGCGCTGTACGTCGGCATCTCGTCCTACAGCGCCGAGCGCACCGCGGTCGCCGCCGCCGTCGCGCGCAGCCTCGGGACTCCGCTGATCATCCACCAGCCCGCGTACTCGATCCTGAACCGCTGGGTCGAGGACGGGCTCACGGGTGTGCTGAAGCAGGAGGGCATGGGCGCGATCGCGTTCACGCCGCTCGCACAGGGTCTGCTGACCGGCAAGTACCTGGGAGACGGCACGGCGGAACGCGCCCAGAAGCGCTCGTCGATGCCCGACAAGCAGCTCTCCGAGAGCGGACTGTCCGCACTGCGCGGACTCGACGTCATCGCGAAGGAGCGCGGCCAGACGCTCGCCCAGATGGCGATCCAGTGGGTGCTGCGCGACCCGGTGGTCGCCTCTGCGCTGATCGGCGCGTCGCGCGCCGCCCAGCTGGACGAGAACGTGGCCGCACTGTCCGGCCCCGCTTTCGACACCGAGGAGCTCGAGCAGATCGATGCGCTCTCGGGCCGGCTCGACGTCGATCTCTGGGCGGAGTCGGCGCAGCTGTGAGTCACGCCGTCGTGGATGGTCGCGTGCACGTGCGGGCGCCGGGCAAGCTCAACCTCTTCTTCGAGGTGGGCGAAGTGCAGGACGACGGCTATCACGACGTCGCCTCGGCCTACCAGGCGGTCTCGCTCTACGAAGACGTGTGGGCGGAGCACGCGGCCGACTTCTCCGTGGCGATCTCGGGAACCGTCGACGTGTCGGGAGTACCCGCCGACGACCGCAACCTCGCGCTGCGCGCGGCGCGACTCCTCGCCCAGAAGATCGGATACGACGGCGGGGTGCACCTCGACATCGTCAAGCACGTGCCCGTTGCGGGCGGCATGGGCGGCGGGTCCGCGGACGCCGCCGCCGCCCTCGTCGCGTGCGATGCGCTCTGGGGTGCCGACCTCGGCGCCGCGCAGCTGCATCAGCTCGCGGCGCGCCTCGGGGCGGACGTGCCGTTCGCCCTGATGGGCGGCACGGCGATCGGCACAGGGCGCGGCGACGAACTGAGCCCCGCGCTCGCGAAGGGGCGATTCGACTGGGTCGTCGTGCCGTCGACGGCGGGGCTCTCCACGCCCGAGGTGTACGCCCACCTCGACGCGATGCGCGCGCGGCCCGACATCGTCTCGTCGCCGCGCGCACCCGTCGTCGACCCGGGGGTCCTGCACGCGCTGCGCGCCGGAGACGCCGTCGTGCTCGCCGAGCACACCCGCAACGACCTGCAGGCTGCGGCCCTGTCGCTGCGTCCCGAACTGCGCGACGTCCTCGAACTCGGCGATCAGGCCGGAGCGCTCGCCGGCATGGTGTCGGGGTCGGGACCCACCCTGGCGTTCCTCGCCGGCGACGCCGAGTCGGCGCTCGAGCTGCAGGTCGTGCTGTCGGCCGCGGGCTACGAGGCGCTGCACGTGCACGGTCCCGTCCACGGCGCCCGCGTGATGTAGCGCGAGAAGATAGCGCTCATTTCGCGCTGTTGCAACGATCCCGCCATTCGGATCCCGTGTACCCGGCGTTCGCTACGCTCGAAAAGCGGCCAGCGCGCTGCGATCACAACCGGCGCTGAAAGCGCCTCCCGGAGGAATCATGAAGGCGCACCTGAACGGCACCGTCATCGCCGAGGCACACGAGGATGACCTCGTCCGCATTGAGGGCAACTGGTACTTCCCGCCCGAGAGCGTGAACCGCGAGCTCCTCGTCGAGAGCCCCACCCCCTACACGTGCGTGTGGAAGGGCGAGTGCCAGTACTACTCCGTCGTCTCGGACGACGGGGTGCTCGCGGACCGTGCCTGGGCGTATCACGACCCGTACCCGACCGCGATCGACCGGGTCGGCAAGGACTTCACCGGCTACGTCGCGTTCTGGAAGGAAGTCCAGGTCGCGGCCTGAGCGGGGCGAGCGCATGATCGAGTTCCGGAACGTCACGAAGGAGTTCCCCGACGGCACCCGCGCCGTCGAGGACTTCAGCCTGCTCATCCCGTCGCACAAGACGACGGTGTTCGTCGGGTCGTCGGGGTGCGGCAAGACCACGCTCCTGCGGATGATCAACCGCATGGTCGAGCCGACGGGCGGCGACATCACGATCGACGACGAGAGCATCCTGCAGACGGATGCCGTGAAGCTGCGTCGACGCATCGGCTACGTGATGCAGAACTCGGGACTCATGCCGCACTTCACCGTGATCGACAACGTTGCCACGGTGCCCGTCCTCAGCGGCGTGCCGAAGAAGAAGGCGCGCGAGCAGGCGCTGACGCTCCTGGACACCGTGGGGCTCGATCGGTCCCTCGCCACGCGCTATCCCAGCCAGCTGTCCGGTGGCCAGCAGCAGCGTGTCGGTGTGGCACGCGGCCTCGCCTCCGACCCCAACATCCTCCTGATGGACGAGCCGTTCGGTGCCGTCGATCCGATCGTGCGGACGGATCTGCAGCAGGAGCTCATCCGTCTGCAGAGCGAGCTCGGCAAGACCGTCGTCTTCGTCACGCACGACATCGACGAGGCGTTCCTCCTCGGAGACCAGGTCGTGATCCTGGAGAAGGGCGCGAAGATCGCCCAGGTCGGATCCCCGAGCGAGATCATCGAGAATCCCGCGAGCGACTTCGTCGCGAGCTTCATCGGCGTCGACCGCGGCACGCGGGCCCTCACCCTCAAGCAGACCGCCCGCGGCACCGTCGTCGTCGACAGCGAGGGCCGCACCCAGGGAGCGATCGTCGGAGACGCCCCGCAGGCGGGCGCTCCACCGGAGCGAGCCCCGTGAACTGGGTCGCGAACAACCTGGATCTGATCTGGGAGCTGACGCTGGTCCATCTGCGTCAGTCGGTGATCGCGATCGTGCTGGGCTTCGTGCTGTCGCTGCCCCTGGGCTGGTTGGCGTGGCGGTTCAAGGTCGCACGCGGCGGCATCCTGACCGTGACGGGTCTGCTGTACACGATCCCCTCGCTCGCCCTGCTGCCGATCCTGCCGGTGCTGCTGGGCACGCCCATCCTCAGCGAGGTGAATCTCATCCTCGCCCTCACGATCTACGCGATCGCCCTGATGGTGCGCTCGGTCGCCGACGGGCTCGGATCCGTCGACGAGTCCGTGCGGCTGTCGGCGACGGCGATGGGCTACGGGGCTGCGCGGCGCTTCTTCGCCGTGGACTTCCCGCTCGCGGGACCGGTGATCCTCGCCGGCCTGCGCGTGACGGCGGTCAGCACGATCGCCCTCGCGACCGTCGGCGCGCTCGTGGGCATCACGAATCTCGGATACCTCTTCACGAACGGGTCGCAGCGCCGCATCATCCCCGAGGTGCTCGCCGGCATCGTCGCCGTCGTGGTGATCGCCCTCGTGATCGACGCCCTCCTGATCGCCGCGGGGCGCGTCATGATGCCGTGGACACGCGCCCAGCGCCGGCGGGCGCGCCGCGGTGCCGTCCCGCTGGAGGTGAGCGTCGCATGAATCTCTTCCTGGACGCGATCGCGTGGATCTTCTCGGGCGATCCCGGGCGCGGGCTCCAGCCGGTGCCCGTCGCCCTCGCGCAGCATCTGTGGTTCACGTTCCTGTCGGTGGCCATCGCGGCGGCGATCGCGATTCCGTCGGGGTGGCTGATCGGTCACACCGGCAAAGGACGCGACATCGCCGTGGCGATCTCGGGGGCCGCGCGCGCCATCCCGTCGTTCGGTCTGCTGATACTCCTCGTGCTGCTTCTCGGCGTGCTCCGCACGACGGAGGCGGCGATCATCACGTTCGTCCTGCTGGCGATCCCGTCGATCCTCGCCGGGGCGTACGCCGGCTTCGAGGCCATCGACCGCCGGGTGATCGACGCCGGCCGGGCGATGGGCATGACCGAGTGGCAGATCCTCTGGCGCGTGGAAGTGCCCCTCGGGCTGTCGCTGCTGGTCGCGGGGCTGCGCTCGGCCACCCTGCAGGTCGTCGCGACCGTGACGATCGCCGCGTACGTCAACCTCGGCGGTCTCGGCCAGTACATCCTGGCCGGCATCCCGCTGCGCCGTTTCGAGGTCGTGCTCGGCGGCGCCCTCCTGGTCGCCGCGCTCGCGCTCGTCCTCGACGGCGTCTTCGCGCTGCTGCAGCGCGCCTCCGTCCCCGCGGGGATCCGCGCGGGTCAGTCCCACCATTCCGTTCCCCGCCGATCGGCATCCGCCCGCACCGCGGCCGCCGGCACCACCTGAAGTCCTGCACCAC
Source organism: uncultured Microbacterium sp. (assembly GCA_964406225.1). GTDB lineage: Bacteria > Actinomycetota > Actinomycetes > Actinomycetales > Microbacteriaceae > Microbacterium. Next base: position 16,620 of record CAYOQY010000021.1, on the reverse strand, counting down.
CACACACAGAGGAAAGAACAATGTTCACGATCAACAAGTCCAAGGTCGCGTTCACCGCGGCCATCCTGACCGGCGTCGCCTTGGTGGCCTCGGGCTGCGCGTCGAGCGACCCGCTCGCCCCCGAGACCGAAGCGCCCGCCGCCGGCGGCGAGACGATCGTCATCGGCTCGCAGGCGTATTACTCGAACGAGATCATCGCCGAGATCTACGCCCAGGCTCTTGAGAACGCCGGCTTCGAGGTGTCGCGCGACGCGTTCAACTCCGGTCAGCGCGACGCCTACATCCCGGCGCTCGAGTCCGGTGAGATCACCCTGTTCCCCGAGTACTCCGGCAACCTGCTGCAGTTCTTCGACCCCGAGACCGAGGCGCGCACGTCCGAAGAGGTCTACGCGGCCCTGCCCGACGCGCTGCCCGAGGGTCTGAGCGTGCTGGACCAGTCGACCGCGACCGACCAGGACTCGTACACCGTGACGGCCGCCTTCGCGGAGGCCAACTCGCTCGTCGAGATCGGCGACCTCGCGAACGTCGAGGGCACGCTCACGCTGGGCGGGGCACCCGAGCTCGCCGAGCGCCCGTACGGCCCGACCGGTCTGCTCGACACCTACGGCGTGACCGTCGAGTTCTCGCCCACGGCCGACACCACGCTCGACGCGCTGCTGGCGGACACGATCCAGGTCGCGAACATCTACACGGCCGACCCGTCGATCCAGACGCAGGACCTCGTCGTGCTCGAGGACCCCGAGGGGCTCTTCCTCGCGTCGAACGTCGTGCCGGTCGTGAGCGGTGAGCTGCCCGACGGCGCTGCCGAGATCATCAACGAGATCAGCGCCGCACTGACCCCCGAGGGGCTCGTGGCGCTGAACGTGCAGAGCACGGTCGACCAGGAGTCCACGCCCGACATCGCGACGGCCTGGCTGACCGAGAACGGTCTGCTCTGACCGTCATCTGACGCCCCTCCACCGCGAGACTGCAACCGGGCGCCGAGACCGAGGGGAATCCCCTCCGTTTCGGCGCTCCGGTGCAGTCTCGCGGTCTGTGCGGTGAGGCGAGTCCGGGCGCGCGCGTAACCTGGGAGGGACATGGCACATCTTCTCGGGGCCGAAGCCCTGCAACTCGAGTTCCCCACGCGCATCATCTTCGACTCCGTCTCGCTCGGCGTCGACGAGGGCGACCGCATCGGCGTCGTCGGACGCAACGGCGACGGCAAGTCCAGCCTCCTCGCGATGCTCGCCGGAAGGCTCGAGCCGAACGGCGGGCGCGTGACGGTCCGACGCGGCGTCAGCATCGGCGTACTCGACCAGGGCGACACGCTCGACGACGCCGACACGGTCGCCCGGGCCGTCGTCGGCGACCTGCCCGAGCACGAGTGGGCGGGCGACCCGCGTGTGCGCGACGTGACGGCGGGTCTGCTGGCGGGGTTCGACTGGCACGCGCCGATCGCCGACCTCTCCGGTGGCCAGCGGCGTCGGGTGTCGCTTGCGAAGCTCCTGATCGGCGACCACGACGTGCTCATGCTCGACGAGCCCACGAACCACCTCGACGTCGAGGCGATCGCGTGGCTCGCCGAGCACCTGAAGCGCCGCTGGGCGGCGAACTCCGGGGCGCTCCTGGTCGTGACCCACGACCGGTGGTTCCTCGACGAGGTCTGCACGCGCACGTGGGAGGTGCACGACCGCATCGTCGAGCCGTTCGAGGGCGGCTACGCCGCGTACATCCTCCAGCGCGTCGAGCGTGACCGCATGGCGGCCGCGTCCGAGGCCAAACGGCAGAATCTCGCCCGCAAGGAGCTCGCGTGGCTGCGCCGCGGTGCGCCCGCCCGCACGTCGAAGCCGCAGTTCCGCATCGACGCCGCGAACGCGCTCATCGCCGACGTCCCCGAGATCCGCGACCCCGTGGCCCTCCGCTCGCTCGCGGTCTCACGCCTCGGCAAAGACGTCGTCGACCTGCTCGATGTCTCGGTCGCCTACGACCGGCCGGTGCTCACGGATGTGGAATGGCGCATTGCTCCCGGCGAGCGCACCGGCATCCTGGGTGTCAACGGGGCCGGAAAGTCGACGCTGCTGGGGCTCGTGGCCGGCACGGTCGAGCCGACGTCGGGACGCGTGAAGCGTGGCAAGACCGTCAAGGTCGCGACGCTCACCCAGCGCCTCGACGAGCTCGACGCGCACCTGGACGATCCCGTGCGTGTCGTCCTCGCGCGCCTCCGTACGACCTACACGTTCGGCGCCGGATCCAAGGCGCAAGAACTGACGCCCGGACAGCTTCTGGAGCGCATGGGCTTCTCGAGCGCTCAGCTCTCCACGCCCGTGAAGGATCTCTCCGGTGGACAGAAGCGCCGCCTGCAGCTCCTGCTTGTCCTCCTGGACCAGCCCAACGTCCTGATCCTCGACGAGCCGACGAACGACCTCGACACCGACATGCTCGCCGCGATCGAGGACCTCCTGGACTCCTGGCCCGGCACGCTCCTCGTCGTCTCGCACGACCGGTACTTCATCGAGCGCGTCACCGACCAGCAGTACGCGATCCTGGGCGGTCGCCTCCGGCACCTGCCCGGGGGCGTCGACGAGTACCTGCGCCTTCGGCACCGGCAGGAGGAGCAGGCGGATGCCGCCGCAGCGGCATCCGCGTCGGCCGCCGTCCCCGCGCCCAGCGGTCTCACCGGCGCCGAGCTGCGCGCCGCGCAGAAGGAGGTCGCGGCGATCGAGCGGCGGCTCGCCAAGCTCGCCACACTGATCGACGCCGCCCACGTGAAGATCGCCGAGCACGATCAGAACGACTACACGGGGGTCGCCGCGCAGACGACGGCCCTGCAGGAGCTCGAGACCGAGGTGTCGCAGCTCGAGGAGCGCTGGCTGGAGCTGTCGGAGCTCGTGTGACCTGACCGGGCGTCAGCGGGGGCGCGGAGCCGGTGGCGGGGGCACGTCCTTCGCCGCGATCACGGCACCGAGCGGCACCACATCGAGACCCCGCTTCGTCTCGATGACGACATGGTCGGCATCCCGCGACCGCAGGTAGCCGAGCGCGTCCGTCGCGCTCCCGTCGGCGAGCAGGTACCGCGCCACGACACGGGAGCCGAGCGGGATGCGGCGCAGGAAGTCCGCGGGGCGCGTCACCAGCTGCCGACCGCGTAGTCCTTCAGGAACACCCCGAACACGTCCTCGCCGGCTTCGCCGCGCACGATCGGGTCGTACACGCGAGCCGCTCCGTCGACGAGGTCCAGCGGGGCGTGGAAGCCCTCCTCGGCGAGGCGCACCTTTGTCGGGTGCGGACGCTCGTCCGTGATCCATCCGGTGTCGACACTCGTCATGAGGATGCCGTCGGTCTCGAACATCTCGCGCGCGCTCGTGCGCGTCAGCATGTTCACCGCGGCCTTGGCCATGTTGGTGTGCGGGTGGCCGGGCCCCTTGTAGCCGCGACCGAACACGCCCTCCATCGCACTGACGTTCACGACGTACTTGCGGCGCGCGGGGCTCGCGGCCATCGAGGGCCGGAGCTTGGAGACGAGCAGGAACGGCGCGGTCGTGTTCGCGAGCTGCACCTCGAGCATCTCCAGCGGGTCGACCTCCTGCACGTGCTGGGTCCAGGAGTTCACGTGGTGCAGGTCGGGTACGAGCCCGCCGGCGTCGATCGCGGTGCCGTCGGCGAGCCGATCGAGCGAGCTCGAGCCCGCGGCCATCGCCTGCTCGGTGAGCTCCTCGGCCTTGGCCGCCGCCGCGGCGAGGATCGGATGCGCGCTCACCGACTGCGCGAGCGCGAGCGGGTGCGCGTCGTTCGTGTGGCCGAACGTGACGAGTTCGGGGAGCGGTCCGTCGGGGAGCGGAGCGAGTTCGGCATCCACGAGCGGTTGATACGCGCCGGGGGAGCGTCGCACGGTCTGCGTGGCGTTGTTGATGAGGATGTCGAGCGGCCCCTGCTCGGCGACCGATTCGGCGAGACCGATGACCTGCGCGGGGTCCCGCAGGTCGATGCCCACGACCCGGAGCCGGTCGATCCATTCGGGAGAGTCGGGCAGGCTCGTGAACCGGCGCACGGCATCCCTCGGGAACCGGGTGGTGATCGTCGTGTGCGCGCCGTCGCGCAGCAGACGCAGCGCGATGTACATCCCGATCTTCGCGCGCCCGCCGGTCAGCAGCGCCCGCTTGCCGGTGAGGTCGGTGCGCGCCTCGCGCTTCGCGTGGCTCATCGCCGCGCATGTGGGGCACAGCTGGTGGTAGAACGCGTCGACCTGCGTATAGGGCTGCTTGCAGATGTAGCAGGGGCGGGCCACGATCAGGGTGCCCGCGGTCGGCGCGTTCACACGCGTCTCGAGCGGGATGCCGCGCGTCTCGTCGTCGATGCGGTCCGGCGCACCGGTCGCCGTGGCGCCGATCACCGCACGATCGGCCTCGGCGATCTCGGCGCGCTTGGCGAGACGCCGCTCTTTCTTGGCGGACTTGAACATCGCCGCCGTCGCGCGGCGGACCGTGATGTAGTCGGGGTGCGACTCGTCGACCTCGTGGAGGCGACCGAGCACGCGCAGGGTGATCTCCAGCTCGGTGGGGTCGATACCGCTCGGAGGGAGGGCGGTGGAGTCATCGGCGGAGGGCACACGGAATTCTACCCGGAGCGGCCCTCGAGGCCTGTCGTGTGCTTCCGGCTGCCGGCACCGGAGGACCGCGGCGAGCTCAGGCGTCGAAGCCGAGGCTGAGCTTGCGGAGCAGTCCCGCGAGCCGCTCCCGGTCGGCACGCGACAGCGTGTCCAGCAGCAGAGCCTCGGCATCCACGAGTCGGGTGATCGCGGCATCCACCCTGGTCCGTCCGTCGCCGGTCAGGGTGACCAGGATGCTGCGCCCGTCGTCGGGGTCGGCCTCGCGGTGCACGAGCCGGCGTCCGACGAGCCGGTCGATGCGGTTGGTCATCGTGCCGCTGGAGACGAGGGTCTGCTGAAGCAGCGCCTTGGGGCTCAGCTGGAACGGCTCGCCCGCGCGCCGCAGAGCGGACAGCACATCCCACTCCCACGGCTCGAGGTCGCTGCGGCGGAACGCGTCGCGGCGCGCGCGATCGAGGTGGCGGGAGAGGCGGTCGACGCGCGAGAGGACTTCGAGCGGAGAGAAATCCAGATCGGGGCGCTGGGCGACCCACGCCTCGACGATGCGGTCGACTTCGTCGGTCTCGTGGGCCATCCGCCCATTATCGCGGCGGCGCGATCGCGTCCGCACCCTGCCGCCGCACCGCCGGCACGTCTTCACGCCGCCCACCCGTGAAAGGCCGGGGAGAAATCGCACGCTCAGGCTCCCCGACGACCCAGCAGGGCCGGAATCACCCCGGACTTTCACACGAGTCGTCCGAGGCGGGCTACGGACCGCCGTCTGGCAGACTTGTCGCGCGGCCGTACCTCGTCGGTGAGGTCGCGGTCCGCCGTGGTGTAACGGCAGCACGACAGCCTTTGGAGCTGTGAGGTTCAGGTTCGAATCCTGGCGGCGGAGCATGTCTGAGAACCAGAGCACAAGCGAGCCTCAGCTCGCCGTCATCATCCTCGCCGCCGGTCAGGGCACGCGCATGAAGTCGACGCTCCCGAAGGTGCTGCACCGCATCGGCGGGCGTCCCCTCGTGGGGCACGTCCTCGACACGGCGCGCGACCTCGGCCCGGAGCGCATCCTGGTGGTCGTGCGCCACGAGCGCGACCTCGTCGCCGATGCGGTGGCCGACATCGCCCCCGAGATCGTCGTGGTCGACCAGGACGAGATCCCGGGCACGGGGCGCGCCGTCGAGGTCGCGCTGGCCCAGGTGCCCGACTTCACCGGCGACGTGCTCGTCCTCAGCGGCGATGTGCCGCTGCTGGACGACGAGACGCTCGGGCGCCTCATCCGCACGCACCGCGAGAGCGGCGCGGCCGCCACCGTGCTGAGCGCGGTCGTCGAGGACGCGACCGGATACGGCCGCGTGATCCGGGATTCGGCGGGCGGCGTGCAGCGCATCGTCGAGCAGAAGGACGCGACCGACGACGAGGCCGCCGTGCGCGAGATCAACGCCGGGGTGTACGTCTTCCAGGCGCCGGCGCTGCGCGCGCACATCTCGCTCGTCGGCACCGCGAACGCGCAGGGCGAGCGGTACCTCACCGACGTCGTCGCCCTGCTGCGCGACGCGCGCCTGTCGGTCGGAGTCGCGCAGGCGTCGGATGCCGCGGCCGCGCTCGGCGTGAACGATCGGGTCCAGCTCTCGGAGGCCGCGCGGCTGCTGAACGCCCGCACGGTGCGCCGGTGGCAGCTCGAGGGCGCGACGATCCTCGACCCCGCGACGACGTGGATCGACGTGACCGCGACGCTCGCGCCCGACGTCACCGTCCTGCCGAACACCCACATCCTGCGCTCGACGGCGGTCGCCGAGGGCGCGACCGTCGGTCCCGACACGAGCCTCGTCGACTGCGAAGTGGGGGAGAACGCCGTCGTGACGCGGACCGATGCGACGCTCGCCGTGATCGGCGCCGGCGCGACGGTCGGCCCGTTCGCGTACCTGCGTCCGGGCACGTACCTCGGCGACAAGGGCAAGATCGGGACGTTCGTCGAGACGAAGAACTCCACGATCGGCGCCCGCAGCAAGGTGCCCCATCTGTCGTACATCGGCGACACCACGATCGGCACGGGCGTCAACCTCGGCGCCGGCGCGATCACCGCGAACTACGACGACATCGCCAAGCACCGCACCGAGATCGGCGACGAGGTGCACACCGGGTCGCACAACGTGTTCGTGGCGCCCGTTAGGATCGGAGAAGGCGCGAAGACCGGGGCCGGAGCGGTCATCCGCAAGGATGTGCCCGCCGGTGCCCTGGCGCTCAGCGTGGCCCCTCAGCGCAACGTCGAGGGGTGGGTCGAGACGAACCGACCGGGCACCGCGGCGGCCGATGCTGCCGCGAAAGCCCGGTCCGCACAGAAAGCGGACGATGGCGCGCAAACGGAAGACGGTTGACCTCGACCGCGAGAATGACATCGCGCCAGGACTGGTGGCGAAGACCAAGAAGCGGCTCGTCGTCGCGTCGGGTCGCTCCCATCCCGAGCTGTCCGCCGATGTCGCCGATGCCCTGGGCACGGAGCTCGTCCCGACCGAGTACCGCACGTTCGCGTCGGGCGAGATCCTCACACGCTTCCAGGTCTCGATCCGCGGGTGCGACTTCTTCCTGATCCAGAGCTTCGGCCCCCCGGTCAACGAGTGGCTCATGGAGACGCTCATCATGCTGGATGCCGCCAAGCGCGCCTCCGCGAAGCGCATCACCGTCGTGGCCCCGTACTACCCGTATTCGCGACAGGACAAGAAGAGCCGCGGCCGCGAGCCGATCAGCGCTCGCTTGGTGGCCGACCTGCTGAAGACCGCCGGCGCCGACCGCGTCATGAGCGTCGACCTGCACGCCGCGCAGATCCAGGGTTTCTTCGACGGCCCGGTGGACCACCTGTTCGCCAAGCCGGTTCTGCTCGAGTACTTCGAGCAGAACCTCTCGGCCGAAGACCGTGCCAAGCTCACGGTGGTCTCGCCCGACACCGGCCGTGTCCGGGTCGCGGACACGTGGTCGGACAGTCTCGGCGCGCCGCTCGCGATCATCCACAAGCGCCGCGACCCGAACGTCGCGAACCAGGTCACGGTCAACGAGATCGTGGGCCAGGTCGACGGCCGGGTGTGCCTGCTGGTGGACGACATGATCGACACGGGCGGCACGATCGCGAAGGCCGCGGAGGCGCTCAAGAAGAACGGCGCCGAGCGGGTCATCGTGGCGGCGACGCACGCGATCTTCAGCGACCCGGCCGCGGAGCGGCTGCAGTCGGAGGCGATCGACGAGGTCGTCGTGACCGACACGGTGCCGATCCCGGCCGAGAAGCGCTTCGCCTCACTGACGATCCTGCCGATCGCGCCGCTGCTCGCGCGCGCGATCCACGAGGTCTTCGAGGACGGCTCGGTCACGAGCATGTTCGACGGCGCGGCGTAGCGACGGCATCCGACCCCGCATCACTCCCGTGGCGCGATGCATGCGCATGCATTCATAGCGGCTTCCTAGGCTGTGCGGTCGGCGCGCGCCGCGCGTCCCGTTAGCGTGGAATCCCGAGGCACCGCACAAGGAGGACCGATGATTCACACCGCCGCCGTACCCCGCCCCGTCCGCCTGGGGTTCGCCACGCTCGGCATCGCCGGTGCACTCGCGCTGGCCGGATGCAGCGCACCCGGCGCCGCCACGACGGAGCCGAACGACACCGATGCGGGCGCCTCGACCGCACCCGGCTCCGGGGCCGCCTCGGGCGGAGGCGCCTACGCCGACGGCACGTACACGGCCGAGGGCTCGTACGCGACGCCCGAGTCGGTCGAGACGATCGAGGTGACCGTCACGCTCGCCGATGATGTGATCACCGACGTCGAGGTCACGGGGGACCCGCAGAAGAGCGAGTCCGAGGAGTACCAGGGACGCTTTATCGGCGGCATCGCCGACGTGGTGGTGGGTCAGGACATCGACGAGATCTCCGTGAGCCGCGTCGCCGGCTCTTCGCTGACGAGCGGCGGCTTCAACCAGGCCATCGAGGCGATCAAGGCCCAGGCCGCCGCGTAGTCGCATGAGCGCGAACGGCTCCGGGACGCCGGAGGTGTGGCGGTTCGAGGCGATCGGCGCTCCCTGGCAGATCGAGACCGCCGTCCCCCTCGCGACGGATGCGCGTGCCGCCGTCGAGCGGACGATCGAGGCGTTCGACCGCGCGTGGTCGCGCTTCCGCCGGGACTCCCTGGTGACGTCGTTGGCGCACGCCGGTGGCGAGGTCGCAGCCCCTCCGGATGCGCTCGACATGTTCGACGCGTTCGACGCGCTGGACCGGGCGACCGGCGGAGCCGTGAACCCCCTCGTGGGGGCGTCGCTCGACGCTCTCGGGTACGACCCGGACTACTCGTTCCGCGACAGCGGCGCGGTGAGCGCACCGTCCGACTGGCGTCGGCTGCTCACCTGGACGTCCGGGAAGCTCGCCCTGAGCGCGCCGGCCGTGGTCGACGTCGGGGCGCTCGGCAAAGGGCGGCTGGTCGACCGCGTGCTCGACGTGGTCGCCGCGCACGCGGACGGCGACGTCGTCGTCGACGCGAGCGGTGATCTCAGGGTGCGGGGGACGCCGCAGCGCGTCGGGCTCGAGCATCCGTACGACGCGCGGCGGGCGATCGGCGTGATCGAGGTGACGGATGCCGCGCTCTGCGCCTCGGCGACGAACCGCCGCGTGTGGGGCGACGGGCTCCACCATGTGCTCGACGCGCGCACGGGCCGGCCGGTGCGGACGATCGCGGCGACGTGGGCCACCGCGCCGGCGACGCTGGACAGTCCCGCCATGCGGGCGGACGCGATCGCGACCGCGCTGTTCTTCGACGGCGGACCCGAGCTCGCCCACGAGTGGGGAGTGGAGTGGGTGCGCATGACGACCGACGGCCGCGTCGAATGGTCGCCGGGGAGTAGGGCAGAGTTGTTCGTGTGATCGGAACCCTCACCTCGCTGTGGAATCGCGTCTTCTCCGTGCTGGGCCGCGTCTCGATGTACCGGCTCGCGCTCATCGCGCTGGGTCTGCTCACGGCGATCGCGCTCGTCCTGTCCTTCTTCGGAGCGGTGTCACCGCAGCCGCTGGAGCTGCTCGTGACGGCCGCCGTGCTGGCGGCGGTGTGCGTCGCGGCGGATGCGGCCGCGCAGGCGCTGCTGAAGCTGCCGTGGCGTCTGGAATCCTCGCTCATCACGGCGGCGATCCTCGTGTTCGTGCTGCGCCCGACCCTCGACCCCGTGGGCCTGGCCGGCATCGCGTTCGCCGGCGCCGTCGCGTCGCTGTCGAAATACATCCTGGCGTGGCGAGGTCGGCACATCTTCAACCCTGCGGCGGTCGGCGCGACCGCGCTGACCCTGTTGAGCATCGCGCTCCCGGGTGTCGGCGCGTCGGCGTGGTGGGTCGGCACGCCCGTCCTGGCACTGCCCGTGATCGTCCTCGGGTTCGCCGTGCTGCTGCGCACCGAGAAGGTGCGGGTCATCGCGGTCTTCCTCCTGATCGCGGTCGCGGTCGCGGTGCTGCGCACGACGATCCAGTACGAGGACGCGGGACTGGACGTCCAGACGATCGACATCCTGTGGAGCGTCCTCTGGTCGTCACCGTTCCTGTTCCTCGGCGCGTTCATGCTCTCCGAGCCGCTCACGCTCCCGCCGCGCCGCTGGCAGCAGTTCACCGTCGCGGCGGTCGTCGGCGTCCTCGCCGGCTGGCCGATCGACCTCGGTGCGATCAGTCTCGGTCAGGAGCGGGCGCTCCTGGTCGGCAACCTCGTCGCATTCGTCTTCGCGTTCTCGATGCGCTCCGCGGTCAAGCTGACGCTCGAGTCCCGCACCGAGCTGACTCCGACCGTGCAGGCGCTGACATTCCGCACGCACCGGAAGCTCTTCTTCATCCCGGGGCAGTACCTCGAGCTCGACGTGCCGCACCGGCATCCCGACGCGCGCGGCACGCGACGCGAGTTCAGCATCGCCTCGGCGCCGGAGGATCTGCCGCTGCTGACCGTCGCGTTCAAGGAAGTGCCGAGCAAGAAACCGCAGAGCTCCTACAAGAAGGCGCTCGCGCAGGTCGTCCCCGGCGACACGCTGGCCGTCACCGGCGTGTGGGGCGATTTCCTGCTGCCGAAGCGGGCGATGGCGCCCGTGCTCATGGTCGCCGCCGGGATCGGCATCACGCCGTTCGCGTCGCAGCTGCGTCACATCCGGCTGGCGGAGGAGGACCGCGACATCATCGTGGTCTACGTCGCGCCCGACGCGTCCGAGCTCGCGTTCCGTGAGGAGCTCGAGGCGTCACGGGTGCCCGTGATCGTCTTCACGCGCGACGAGCCGAAAGACCTGCCCGGCAACTGGTTCTGGGCCCGCGGTGTCCGACTCGATGCGGAGGGGCTCCTGCAGGTCGTGCCCGACATCAGCGCGCGCCATGCGTACATCTCCGGCCCCGCCGGACTCATCGCTGACCTCGCGCCCGCGCTCGAGCGCGCCCGCTCGATCACGACCGACGCGTTCAGCGGGTACTGACCGGCGCCGCCACCTCAGGGTGCGGGTGGGCGCGGCGGTGTCCCCTCCGCAGGCCCGTCCGCGGCAGAGGACGGAAGCGGCGGTACGGAGGGCAGCGGTGGCGGCGGGGGAAAGGCCGGGCCGGATGCCGCGGCCGTCGCCGATGCGCGGTCAGAAGTCGTCTCGTCGGGACGCGGGGGAGTGAGAGGCAGCCGCACCTCGAATGTCGTCGAGCCGGGAACGCTGTCGACCGCCAGCGTCCCGCCGTGCGCGTGGACGATCGCCTGCGCGATCGAGAGGCCGAGACCCGTCCCCCCGGTCTTGCGCGCGCGGGACCGGTCGGCGCGCGAGAAGCGCTCGAACAGCTCGTCGGCGATCGCGGGATCCACGCCCGGGCCGTCGTCGTGCACGCGGAGCACGGCATCCGCTCCGTCCCGCGCCACGCTCAGGGTCACGTTCGTCCCGGCGGGGGTGTGGGTGCGGGCGTTGGCCAGCAGATTGGCGACCACCTGGTGCAGGCGCGACGTGTCCCCGGTCACGATGACGGGCTCGTCGTCGAGGTCCAGCTCCCAGACGTGCTCCGGGCCCGCGGGCGTCGCATCGGCGAGCGCCTCGATCGCGAGGCGCGACAGGTCGACCGTGCCGTACACGAGCTCCTGCCCCTCGTCGAGACGGGCGAGCAGCAGCAGGTCTTCGACGAGCCCCGTCATCCGGATCGACTGGGCCTGGATGCGTTCGAGAGAGGCCTCCGTCGTCTCGACGACGTCGGGTCGCGGTGTCGTGTCGGGCCCCTGCGACTGGCGCAGGGCGCGCAGCGACAGTTCGGAGAACCCGCGGATCGACGCGAGCGGGGTGCGCAGCTCGTGACTCGCGTCGGCGACGAAGCGCCGCATGCGCTCCTCGTTGCGCTGGCGGGCGTCGAGCGACTCTCCCACGTGGTCGAGGAGCGTGTTGAGGGCGTGCCCGACCCGGCCGATCTCGGTGTGCTCGTCGGTCTCGTCGTCGGGCACGCGCTCGGTGATCGACACGGCTCCCTCCGACAGCGGCAGGGCCGCCACGCGCGTCGCGGTGTCGGCGACCGCGCGCAGCGGCTTGAGCCCCGCGCGGATCACGACGGCGATCGCGGACGCGAGCAGCAGCAGACCGCCCGCGGTCACGAGTGCGACCGTCGTGAGCGTCTGCGCGATCGTGCTGCGGACTTCCGTCACCGGGAGTCCCGCGATCGCGAAGAACGTGTCGCCGCGGACGGGCACCACCCGGTAGTCGCCGATGCCGTCGGCGAGCGAGACGGTCGTGAATCCGCCCTGGCCGATCGCGTCGACGACGTCCTCGATCTGCGCGTCGGTCATGCGCACGATCTCGCCGTCCTCGGCGACGTACGCTCCCGACACACCGCCGTCGATCGCCTGGGCGATGAAGAGGAACCCGGGCTCCTGACGGCCTTCGTTGAGCACGTCGTACGCGTCCCGACTCTCGCCCGGGAACGTGGGCTGCTGCAGAGCGCGCCCCGCCTGCTGGGCCGAGTTCTCGAGAGTCGTGTCGAGGTTGTTCTCCAGGACGCTCCCCAACGCGGCGCTCGTCGCGATCGCGACGATCACGAGGATGAGCGACACGATGCCGATCACGGTGGCCATGAGCCGCGTCTGAAGGCTCCACGTGCGCCGTCCGCGGCGCCGCGAGGTCGACTTCGGGGTGCTCGACGGGGGAGGGGATGCCGGAGCGGGAGGCGCGGCATCCGTGGTCGGTTCGACCGGAGCCTGGGTCACTGCGGGGCCTTGATCATGTAGCCGACGCCGCGGACGGTGTGGATGAGCGGCTCGCGGCCCTGGTCGATCTTCTTGCGCAGATACGAGATGTAGAGCTCGACGACGCTGGATCGGCCGCCGAAGTCGTAGTTCCAGACCCGGTCGAGGATCTGCGCCTTCGACACGACACGGCGCTGGTTGCGCATGAGGAAGCGCAGCAGCTCGAACTCGGTCGCGGTGAGCTCGAATTGATCACCGCCGCGCTCGACCTCGTGGCTGTCCTCGTTCAGGGTCAGGTCGCCGACGCGCAGGATCGGCTCGGCATCCGCCGAGTGCGCCGTCCCGGCGCGCCGCATGAGGCCGCGCAGTCGGGCGACGACCTCCTCGAGGCTGAACGGCTTCGTGACGTAGTCGTCGCCGCCGGCCGTGAGTCCCGCGATGCGGTCGCTCACGGCATCCTTCGCGGTGAGGAAGAGCACGGGAACGTCGTTGCCCGACTGCCGCAGCCGCTGCAGCACGGCCATGCCGTCGAGGTCGGGCATCATGATGTCGAGCACCATCGCGTCGGGGTCGAAGTCGCGGGCCGCCTGCAGCGCCTGGAAGCCCGAGCCTGCCGTGCGCACGTCCCAGCCCTCCATGCGCAGCGCCATCGACAGCAGATCGGTCAGCATCTGCTCGTCGTCCACGACGAGGACGCGCAGGGCGGAGCCGTCGAGGCGGCGGAGCGACGGGGCTGCGGCAGGGGTGGTCATGACCCCATTGTGCGCGCGTTCCTATGCGGTTCCTATGGAGAAGGCTATGGGCCGGCTGTGACTGTCACCCGGGCTGCACCGTGAGCCGGCGTCACCCGGCGTCACCCGGCCGACCGGGCGTAGGCGACCATGCGGTCGAACGCCGCGTCGACCTCAGCATCGACCCGCTGGTCGGCGGGGTGTGCGTCGTAGTGGGCGAGGATGCGGCGGGCGCCCTCGTCGAACGTGATCGTGGTGCGGAACTCCGGCACGAGTGCGGTGACCTTGCCAGCGTCGAACAGCACCGAGTGCGCCTTGTCGCCGAGCAGTCCGGGTCCGAGATCGGGAGCGAACGCCGCGATCGCTTCCGAGGAGACGTGGACGAATTCCGGATCCCGCACGCCGGCGGCATCCGCGAGCCAGCCGTAGATCTGATTCCACGACGGCGCGTGCGTGCCGGTGATCGTGAAAGCTTCTCCGATCGCGGCGCGGTTGCCCAGCAGGCCGGCGAACGCGACCGCGAAGTCGTCGCTGTGCGTGAGAGTCCACAGGCTCGTTCCGTCGCCGTGGATCACGACGGGCCTGCCTTCCCGCATCCGTGCGATGTCGGTCCAGTGGCCCATCGTCGGGATGAGGCGCTCGTCGTACGTGTGCGACGGGCGGACGATCGTGATCGGGATGCCGCGCTCGCGGTACGCGTCGACGAGCAGGTCCTCGCACGCGATCTTGTCGCGCGAGTACTGCCAGAACGGGTTGCGCAGCGGCGTGGACTCCGTGATCGGAAGGCGCTGCGGCGGCTTCTGGTACGCCGAGGCCGAGCTGATGAACACGTACTGGCCGCAGTGTCCGGCGAACTGCGCGAGGTCCGCCCGCACGTGCTCGGGGGTGAAGGCGAGGAACTCCGCCACGACGTCGAACTCGGCGCCGTCGACCGCGCGGGCCACGGCGGCGGCATCCCGCACATCGGCGACGAGCTCGCGGACGCCGTCGGGCAGGCTGCGGCGCCCCGATCCCCGGTTGAGGACCGTGACCTCATGGCCGAGGGTGAGGGAGCGGCGCACGCACGCCGCGCTGATGGTTCCGGTGCCGCCGATGTACAGGACTCGCTTCGCGCTCATCCTGCCATCGTGCCCGATGACGCGCTGTCCGCCGCATAGAGTGTGCGCGGAGGTTCCCATGACCGTCGTCGACAACGCCATCTACGTGGAGGGACGCCGCACGTCCGATCCATCCTCACTCGACCAGACGTTCGAGGAGATGAGCGACCGTCGTGGCATGGCGTGGATCGGGCTCTACCGGCCGGATGAGCCCGAGCTGCGCGAGATCGAGGCGGAGTTCGGCCTGCACCCCCTTGCTCTGGAAGACGCGCTGAACGGGCACCAGCGCCCGAAGCTGGACCGCTACGACGACGCGGTCTTCACGGTGCTGCGCCCGGCGCGCTACGTCGATTCGACCGAGGAGCTCGAGTTCGGCGAGGTGCACGTGTTCACGGGCCCGGACTTCGTCGTCACGGTGCGGCACGCCGAGTCTCCGGACCTCGGGCGCGTGCGACGGCGGCTCGAGGCGGATCCGGAACTCCTCGCGCGGGGCCCCATGGCGGTGCTGTACGGCATCGTCGATGAGGTCGTCGACCAGTACGAGCCCGTCGTCGCCGGGTTGGAGAACGACATCGACGAGATCGAGGACCAGCTGTTCGCGAACGATCCGGCCGTCGCGCGCCGCATCTTCGGCCTGACGCGCGAGGTGGTCGACTTCCAGCGGGCCGTCGGACCGCTCATCCCGATCCTCGAGCGGTTGCAGGGCGACGCGCAGACCTTCGGGATCGATCTGGAGATCAAGCGGGGCTTCCGCGACGTGCACGACCACGCGATCCGCATCGTGGAGCGCTCCGCGAGCTTCCGGACGATCCTCGAGAACGCCCTGCTGCTGCACTCGACGCTCGTCACCCAGCGGCAGAACGACGCGATGGCCGAGATGACGGAGTTCAGCCTGACCCAGAACGAGCAGGTCAAGAAGGTGTCCGGGTGGGCGGCGATCCTGTTCGCCCCCACCCTGGTGGGGACGATCTACGGCATGAACTTCGACCACATGCCCGAACTGCACTGGACGTTCGGATACCCCATGGCGCTCGGGCTCATGGCGGCGACGAGCGTCACCCTGTACGCCGTCTTCAAGCGCAAGGGCTGGCTGTAGTCCGCTCCCGGGTGGTTCCCGGGCATGGGTCAGTGGGTGTCTTCGGCTTCGATCTCAGTACGGTCGCCCGACCACAGAGTGTGGAAGGTGCCGGGCTTGTCGATGCGCTTGTAGGTGTGCGCACCGAAGAAGTCGCGCTGGCCCTGCACGAGTGCGGCGGGAAGCCGCTCCGCGCGCAGACCGTCGTAGTACGACAGCGACGACGAGAAGGCGGGGGCGGGGATGCCGGCACCGGCGGCGGTCTGGACGATGCGGCGCCATGATCCCTGCGCGCGGCCGAGGGCCTCGACGAAGTAGGGCGCGGTGAGGAGCACCGGAAGGTCGGGGGCTCCGTCGTACGCGTCGGCGATGCGGTTGAGGAACTGCGCGCGGATGATGCAGCCGCCGCGCCAGATCTTCGACACGGCGCCGAGGTCGATGTTCCAGTGGTACTCGGCAGCTCCCGCGCGGATCTCGTCGAAGCCCTGCGAGTACGCGACGATCTTGGACGCGTAGAGGGCGAGCCGCACGTCCTCGATGAACGCGTCCGCGTCCTCGACCGTGAGTCCCTCGACCGGGCCGGGGAGCGAGCCCGAGACCTCGCGCTGCTCGGGGTGCGAGGAGAGGGAGCGCGCGAAGACGGCCTCGGCGATGCCCGAGACGGGGACGCCCAGGTTGAGGGCGGTCTGCACGGTCCAGGCGCCGGTGCCCTTCGCGCCGGCCTGGTCGAGGATCACGTCGACGAGCGGCTTGCCGGTCTCGGCATCCACCTGCCGGAGCACCTCGGCGGTGATCTCGATCAGGTACGACTCCAGCTCGCCGCGGTTCCATTCGGCGAACACGTCCGCGATCTCGGCGGGGGTCTTGCCGGTGCCGCGGCGGATCAGGTCGTACGCCTCGGCGATGAGCTGCATGTCGGCGTACTCGATGCCGTTGTGCACCATCTTCACGAAGTGGCCGG
>CAYOQY010000020.1:20129-30354 GCA_964406225.1 uncultured Microbacterium sp. | reverse complement strand
CCACGCTGGCGGAATGCGCACCCCACCCGTACGTTGAACACCACGACGGAGGAGACCACATGAGCACACAGCCCGTGACAGACGCCGAACCCCGCGTCGAGCGCAACGACGACGAGAGCCGCTACGAGATCTGGGTCGGGGAGGTGCTCGGCGGCTTCACGGAGTACTCTCCCGATGCCCACGGCAGACTCGTCTTCCCCCACACTGAGATCGACCCGGCGTTCAAGGGCCAGGGCCTGGGGACGACGCTGGTGCGCGGGGCCCTCGAGGATGTCGCCCGCCGCGGCGAGACCGTCGTACCGCGGTGCCCGTTCGTCGTGAAGTATCTGCGCGGCAACGACGTCGAAGGCCTCGCGGTCGCGTGGCCCGGTGAGCCCGGCTTCGTGAGATGACACGGCTCGACGCCGATCAGTCGGTGGCGGTCGAATCGCACACGGCGTGCGACGGCCCGCGTGCGCTGCTGCTCGAGTCGCGGGAAGTGCCGCTCGGCGGCGTCCGGGCGATGTCGGTGCACCGCGCACTGCCGCAGCGCGATCTTCCGCTCGTCGGCGCCTGGTGCTTCCTCGATCGGTTCGGGCCGCAGGTGACGCGGATGCGCGTGGAGCCGCATCCGCACATCGGACTGCAGACCGTCACCTGGCCCTTCGCCGGCGACATCCGCCACCGCGACTCGATCGGCAGCGACGTGCATCTGGGGCGTGGTGCCCTCAACCTCATGACCAGCGGGGCCGGCATCTCTCACTCCGAGTACTCGGTCGGCGAGGAGGCGGTGGCGCTGGATGCGCTCCAGCTGTGGGTCGCCCTGCCGGAGTCTCGGCGCCACGGTGCACCGGCGTTCGAGCGGCATGCGGAACTGCCCGAGGTCGCGCTGGCGCCTCTCGAGGGAGGTGCCGCAAGCGCGACCGTCGTGCTCGGCGAACTCGCCGGTGTCATGTCCCCCGCGACCGTGCACACGCCGATCGTCGGCGCCGAGGTGCGGCTCTCCGGGGGTTCGAGGGTCCGTATCCCGTTGAACGCGCACTGGGAGTACGCGATCGTCGGCGTCGAGGGCGTCACGACCGTCGCTACCGGCATCCCCTCGGCCGACGCGACCCTCGAGGTCGACCGCAGCCATCTGCTGTATCTCGGGACCGGTCGCGACCATGTCGAGGTGCTCGCCGTGGACGATGTGCTGCTCTTCCTCCTCGGCGGCGAGCCGTTCGAGGACGACGTCGTGATGTGGTGGAACTTCGTCGCCCGCACGCACGAGGAGATCGTCGAGGCCCGCGATGACTGGGAGGCGCGCGGGGAGCGGTTCGGCCGCGTGGTGGATCACGGAGACGAGCGGGTCCCGGCACCGCCGCTGCCGGGGGTGCGCCTGACGCAGCGTCGACGACGCGTCTGACGCGTGCGCCCGTCCGGCGCACGGACGCCGAGAGGCGGAGCGGTCAGTCCTGAACGGCGAACGCCGTGAGGCCGGCCGACGGGTCGACGCCCTCCGACCCCGCGTATTCGACGACGACCAGATGGATGCCGGGACGCTGCGCCGGGAGCGTGAAGGTCACCTGGCCGCGGGCCAGGGTGCCGACGTACTCGGCACCGCCGAGCCGGACCGTGACCGCGCCGGTTGCGGGGTCGCCCCGGCCCGTCACGACCTCGACCGTGACGGTGTACGCGTCCGACGGCGTTCCGGAGTGACGGTTCATCGTGACGTCCACGCTCGAGCCGACGCTCACGAGCACCCCGTCGCTCACGGACGTGCCCGGGTTCACGTTGCCGCGCTGGGTGGCCGTGACCCGCGCGGTGAGGGTCGTGCCGACGTCGGCCTCGCGCACACGATACGCCTGCGCCTCGGCGCCGCTGATGGGCTCTCCGTCGCGCAGCCACTGGTAGGAGAACACGACGTCGTCGGGAGACCACTCCCCGGGGTCGACCGAGAGCAGTGCGCCGAGCTCGGCGGGCCCGGTGACGGCCGGAGCGGTCTCCGCGACGGGCGACCCCGCTCCCGAGTCGATCCTCACGAGTGAACGGGCCTCCGAATCGCCGTACGCGACGACGCCCAGGTACCGGGTGTCGGGCTTCAGACCGGACCACGACAGCGTGTAGCGCACATCGTCGCCCGCTTGTGCGGTGAGCGAGCCCGGCGCGGCGATCAGGGGCTCGGACGACAGCGACCCGACGACGGCGTGGCGCAGATCCCACGTCGTGTCGTCGTCCGCGTCGCTCAGACCGACCACCACGAGGTACGACCCCCCGGCCGGATCGACGAGCGTGATCTCGCTCCCGCCGTCCGCGACAGGCGCCCCCACCCAGCGGGCGTCGTACACCTGCTCGTCCACACGGACCACGCGGTAGACGGTGAGGTCGAGGTCGCTGTCGTCGGACGCCTCGAGAGTGAACTGCGCGAGCGCCGCACCGTCGGCGACATCGACGAGCCAGCCGACGTTGCCGTTCTCGTCGCCGGACGAGGCGTCGCCGGAATGACCGGGCGCAGGGTCGTCGGGATCGACCAGGAGCTGCAGCGGAGCCAGACCGCTCGCATCCACTTCGATTTCCCCGCTCACCCCCGAGACGACCGAGACGTCGATGCTGCCGGACACCCCGTCGCCGGTCACGAGCCCGGTCGCATCGACCGCCGTCGGACGCACCGCCAACGGGATGCGCACGGTCGTCGCATCCTCGCCCGTCCAGGTCAGGAAGCCGGTCGCCCACACCTCGACCGGAGCCGTGAGGTTCTCGAACGTCACCGTGAACTCCTGCGCGTCGCCCGCCGCATCGAACGTGAGAGTCGACGGCTCCACCGTGACGTCCACGCCGGGGATGCTGGCAGCGACCTCGTACGTGCCCGGTCTGGTCGCGGTGAGCGTGCGCGTGACCGCGTCCTCGCGGGCGAGCGCGCCGATGGTGATCGACGGGAGGTTGAGGTCGTTCGCGGTGATGTCATCGCCGGCGTCCGTGTCGCCGCCGGCCGCCCATGCCGCTGCGAGCGCGCGCCACTGCGA
The DNA here is from genome assembly GCA_964406225.1 of uncultured Microbacterium sp. Lineage (GTDB taxonomy): Bacteria > Actinomycetota > Actinomycetes > Actinomycetales > Microbacteriaceae > Microbacterium. The sequence continues at coordinate 27,373 of CAYOQY010000020.1, read as the reverse complement.
CGGGTCGCCCCGGTACACCAGGCCCGGGTCCGCGAACCGGTCGGGGCTGACCTGGCCGGCTCCCTGTGCGAACGGATCGACGTTCGCGGACCCGTCGGCATCGAGCGTGTTCGCGGCCGTGGTCATGAGGGCGGACTTGATCTCGTCGGGACCGGCCGCCGGCTCCACCTCGAGGTGACGCGCAGCCAGGCCCGCGACGTAGGGGGCGGCCATCGACGTGCCGGAGGCGACGGTCCATGCGGGGTCGCCGTCGGCGTCGCTGCGGTCGGCCGCGAGGATCGTGACCCCCGGGGCCGCGAGATCGGGGGCGAGGATGTCGACGTCACCGCCGAAGGGGCCCCGGGCCGAGAACGTGGCGATCTGCGGGGCGACGATGCCGCCGCCGGTCAGGTCTTCGCCGACGAGGGTGGCCGTGGTCCCCCCGCCCGCCTCCGCGAGGAGAGCGTCGCGGTACGCCGCATCCACGTGCACCGTCGGCACGGCGTGCAGGTCGCCGTCGAGCGAGTCGGGTGTCGCGTTCACGAGGATCATGCCCGCGCCGCCCGCGGCGGCGACCTCATCGGACTTCTCCGCGCGGGGGTTCGTCCCGCGATCGCACACGACCACCGTGCCGGCGACGAGCTGCGGATCGAGCGTCCCCGCGAAGCAGAGCCGGGCATCCGCCGCCCCCGCGAGGCCCACGTCTCCCGCGTACACGAGCGGTCCGCTCACGCTGTCGCCCGGCGCGATCGACGCGGAGACGCCGGGGACCAGCACCCCGGAGGACAGCTCGACGGTCGCCTCGAACGCCGGGAGAGTGGATGCCGCGACCGTCGTGAACCACGGCGCCGCGCGCTGCACGGTGGACGCCGACGGCCCCGCGTTGCCCGCGCCGGCCGCGATGAAGATCCCGGCGGTCGCCGCGTTGAGGAAGGCGATGTCGTCGGCCGCCCAGGAAGACGCCGCAGCACCGCCGCCGATCGAGAAGGAGATCACGTCGACTCCGTCGGCGACGGCCTGGTCGAGGGCCGCGAGCACATCGCTCCCGACGCAGACGTCGTCGGATGTCGAGAGGGGATCGTGGCCGACGAAGCACGCCTTGTACGCGGCGATCTTCGCCTCGGGGGCGATGCCCGAGACGGTCGCCGTGATGTCGCTGCCGAGCGTCGCCTCGACACCGCTCGCTCCGGCGGCGATGCTCGCCGCGCGGGAACCGTGCCCGTCGCTGTCGCGGGGAGAGACGACGTCGCCGTCGAAGCCGAACCCCGCGGCGAGGGCCCCCGTCCAGAACGAGCGTGCGCCGACGAGCTTCGTGGAGTAGTCGGTCGTGGACCAGTCGTCGCCGCTGACCCGCGCACTGCGGAACTGGCGGCCGTCGGGCTTGTCGAACACGATCGTGTCGCCGCGGAGATAGGGCTCCACGCCCTTCTTCGCGGTGAGTTTCGCGCCCGCGAACGCCGGGTTCTCCGGAGCGATGCCGGTGTCGATCACACCGACCACGACACCCGCACCCCCCGGGCCGTCCTCGACGCCTCGCGCGGCCGCGTTCGCCGCAGCGGCGACGGTGTGCACGGGGCGTTCGGCGACTGCAACCGGCACGCCGTCGGGGCGGAAGACCTCGTCGGGGTAGACGGCGAGCACGCCGTCGGTCGCGGCGACGCGGGCAGCGGCATCCGGCGTCAGGGAGGCGCTGAAGCCGTTGAGCACGGTCTGGTACGTCGCCGCCGGCTCCACGTCCGCGGCGGCCGCGACCTCCGCCTGGCGCTCGCGGAGGAACGTCACGTACTTCTCGACGGCCGGCGTGTGCGGATCGAACTTCTCCCCGTCACCGGGGGCCGTCGCCGAGAGGCGCGCGCGACCGCCGCGGTACGTCGTCGCCGGCGCCTCGTCGAGCAGAACGATGTAGGAGCCGGTGGGCGAATCGATCGGCACCGGGGCGACCACGTCGTCGAACAGCGCGGCTCCCCCCGCCACGAGCGCACCAGTCACGAGCGACCCCGGCGCGACGGGGGACGACCGGGTGGACGCCGCGGCCGGGAGCGCGGAGCCACCGCACACGAGCGCGACGAGCGTCGTGCACACGGCTGCGCGCATCACACGTCGACCCATGTCGGACTCCCGGTGGGTGTGCGGGCCGCCGGGTCGCCGGCGCACCCTTCCGCCCAACCTAACCCGCTGCCCGGTCGGACGGAAGAGCCCGGGGGGAGGCGGCGGAGACGGCGCCGTGCGCGCGCATTACGCTGGGCTTGTGGCCAGCGCACCCCAGCCGTCACCCGAGCCGCCCGCCCGGCCGCGTGGTCCGGCATCCCGGCTCTCGACGAGCGTCCTGCTGACGTGCGCGGCGATCGGCGTGGCCACCGGGGTGCTGTCGGCGGGAGCCGGCGCGATCAGCGGACCGGTCTCGGCCGCGGTGCCGATCGTCTACGGCCTCGTGCTCGGCGTGCACGTGCTGCCGGGTGTCATCGCGCAGGAGCTGCTGCGCCGACCGTGGGTGGCGCTGATCACCCATCTGATCGCGGCCCTCGTGGCCAGCGCGGTCGTCCCCCTGTGGATCGGACGCTACATCGGCACCGCGCTCCTCGTCGGCGCCCTGCAGGAGGGCATCGCCGCCCTCGGCCGGTATCGACGGTGGGACGCGTGGCGGTTCTTCGCGGGCGCCGTCGTCATCGGAATCGGGATCGCGGTGCCCATCTGGTTCGCGGCGGACGTGTCGCGCTTCCCGGTGTGGGGACAGGTCGTCTACATGGCGCTGTTCGTGCTCGGCCCCGTCGCCTGGACCGCAGTGGGACTCGCGATCGGCGCGGCGCTGCGGCGCACGGGCGTCGCCCGCAACAGCCGGCTGTGACCGCCGCGGAGCCGGCCGACAACACCGCCGCGGAGCCGGCCGACAACGCCGCCGCGGAGCCGGCCGACGGTGCCGCCGCGCGGCTGCTGGAGGTGCAGGACCTCGCGATCACGCACGTCGGGGAGGACATCCCGACTCCCGCCGGAGTGAGTTTCGCCGTCTCGATCGGGGAGGTCGTGCTTCTGCTCGGGCCGAGCGGATCGGGGAAGTCCACCCTCACGCTCGCGCTGAACGGGCTCATCCCCCAGGCGATCTCCGCCGATGTCCGCGGCTCGATCACGGTGGACGGCCGCGACGCGCTGCAGACCTCCGTCGCCGAGCTGAGCACGCGGGTCGGCATGGTGTTCCAGGATCCCGACGCGCAGCTGGTCACCGGCACGTTGCTGGACGAAGTCGCGTTCGGACCGGAGAACCTCCGGATGCCGAAGGAGGTCGTCCTCTCCCGTGCGGAGGCGGCACTGCGCCGCGTGGGGCTGTGGGACCGCCGCGGAGACAACCCCGATCGCCTGTCCGGTGGCGGCCGGCAGCGGCTGGCGATCGCCTGTGCGCTCGCGATGGGGTCACCGCTCCTCGTTCTGGACGAACCGACGGCGAACCTCGACCCGCAGGGGATCGAGGAGGTCTACGGCGCCCTGTCCGACCTGATCGCCGCGGGGGACCGGGCGGTCGTCCTGGTGGAGCACAACCTCGACGCCACCGTCCGATTCGTGGACCGCGCGGTCGTGCTGGATCAGACCGGGCGGCTCGTCGCGGACGGAACCGTGGACGACGTGCTCCGCGGGCGCGCCGAAGAGCTGCACGCCCTGGGGGTGTGGCTGCCCACGTCCGCGCTCGCGGCGCTGCGGCTGCGGAGCGCAGGCTACGCGCTGGATCCGCTTCCGCTGACGCCGGATGAGCTGCGCAGTGCTCTCGAGTCCGCCCCGGTGCCGGCATCCGCGGCCGGCACCGGGGTGTCGCTCGCGAATGATCCTGCGGGGCGGGCTCCCACGGAGCGGGCGCCGGGGGGACACGGTCCCGGGGAACGGGAGGCCGTCCCTGCCGTGTCGGTGCGCGGGCTCACCCTGCGGCGTGGCGGACGCACCGTCCTGCGCGAGGTGGACCTCGACGTCCGCCGCGGGGAGTTCGTCGCGATCGTGGGCGCGAACGGCGCGGGCAAGACGACGCTCGTCCAGGCGATCGCCGGTGTGCTGTCACCTCCCCGCGGGACCGTGCGGGTGGGAGGGCTCGACGTGGGCCGCACCGACGCCCGCACGCTCACATCGCGCATCGGCTTCGTGTTCCAGAACCCCGAGCATCAGTTCATCGCGAACACCGTCTTCGACGAACTCGCACACGGTCTGCGTGCGCAGCGCCTGCCGGAGGCCGCGGTGCGGGCGCGGACCGATGAGATCCTCGAGAGGTTCGGACTGGCCGCGAAGGCGCACACGCATCCGTTCCTGCTCTCCGGCGGGCAGAAGCGCCGGCTCTCCGTCGGCACCGCACTCGTGGGGGGCGCCCCGGTGATCGCGCTCGACGAGCCCACCTTCGGCCAGGACCGTGCCCGCGCCGACGAACTGCTCGGCCTCTTGCGCGAACTGAACGACGAGGGGACGACCGTCATCGTGGTGACCCACGACATGCAGCTCGTCGCGGAGTACGCGCAGAGCACGGTCGTCCTCGGCGACGGAAGGGTCATCGCGCAGGGGCGGACCGCCGAGGTGTTCGCCGACGCCGCGCTCATCGACCAGGCGGGGCTCCGGCTGCCGCCGCTCGCGCGCGCGCTGCACGGCCTGCAGCGGCATCCCGAGCTCGCGGGAATCTCGCGGCTGTCCGGCCTTCCGGGCCTTTCGACCGCTGCGGAAGGCGGACGGCCGTGACCGCGACCGGGCCCATCGTGGCCGCGCAGGTGCCGCGCTCGGGCGTCGACCCGTACGCGGATGCCGTGACCGCCGGGCCCGTGCGCTTCCTGTACCGGCTCAACCCGCTCGCGAAGCTGCTCGCGCCCGTGCCCGCGATGGCCCTGCTCGTCTTCGTGCGAGACGCCGCCACCCCGCTCGCGTTCCTCGCCCTGACGTACGCCCTCCTGCTCGTGGGCGTGAGCTTCACGCGCCGGCTCGCCGTCGTCCTCTTCCTCGCCCTGCCGATCGGCGCGCTCGCGATCGGCTTCGGCTTCTCACTCTGGGCGGATCCGTCGCGGGTCGACCAGAGCGTCGTGGTGTGGCAGATCGGGTCGTGGACGCTCTACGGCGGTGCGCTCGAGATCGGTCTGGCCACCGGGCTGCGCGTCGCCGCGATCGTCGCGCTCGCGCTCATCGCGGGGCTCAGCACGACGGGACCCGACCTCGTGCGCGCGACCGTGCAGCAGCTGCGGGTGCCGTACCGCATCGGTTACACCGCGCTGGCGGCGTTCCGCTTCGTCCCGCGATTCGGGCACGAACTCGAGGTCATCCGGCACGCCCACCGGGTGCGCGGCGCGCACGGCGGACGCGGGCCGTTCGCCGCGCTCGCCCGGTGGACCGGCTACCTCGTGCCACTCCTGGCCGGCGCGATCCGTCATGCCGAGCGCGTCGCGCTCGCGATGGATGCCCGCGCGTTCGGTGCGTACCCGGACCGCACCGAACGGCACCTCGTGCCCTTCCGCGCGCGCGACGTCGTGTTCATCGTGCTCTTCACGGCGGCATCCGTCGCGATCTTCTGGTTCTTCTTCCCTTGGGGGCTCTGAACGCTTCACGCTCCGGCCCGGCGCCACACGCGCGCGCCGGCACCCGCGAACGACGGATGCCGCGACCCGCGCTCAGGCGGGGTCGCGGCATCCGGAGGCGCTACTTCTTGCCGGCGAGCTGACGCCCGACGATCTCGCGCATGATCTCGTTCGTGCCGCCGTAGATGCGGTGCACGCGGGCGTCGAGGAACGCACGGGCGATCGGGTACTCGGTGATGTAGCCGTAGCCGCCGTGCAGCTGCACGCCGATGTCGAGCACCTCCCACTCGCGATCCGTCGCCCAGAACTTGACCTTCGCGGCCTCCTCCGGCGTGAGCTTCGATTCCTGATACAGCTTCATCGCGCGGTCGATGTACGCCCACATCACGTCGACGGTCGTCGCCATGTCGGCCAGGCGGAAGCGGGTGTTCTGGAAGTCGAGCACCGGCTGACCGAACGCCTCGCGGCTCTTGGTGTAGTCGAGGGTCCAGGTCAGGGCAGCCTCCGCGGCGGCCGCGGCGGCGACCCCGATCGACAGCCGCTCGAGGGGCAGGTTCATCATGAGCTGGATGAAGCCGAGCCCCTCCTTGCCGCCGATGAGGTTCTCCTCCGGCACGAAGACGTCGGTGAACGACAGCTCGGCGGTGTCCCAGCCGTGGAAGCCCATCTTCTCGAGCTTCTTGCCGTGGTCGAAGCCCTCCATGCCGTTCTCGAGGATCAGCAGGCTGAACGCATCGGGGCGGTTGCCCTCGCCGGTCTTGACGAACGTGACGACCATGTCGGCGGTCTTGCCCGACGAGATGAACGTCTTCGCGCCGTTGACGAGGTAGCCGCCCTCGACCTTCTTCGCGGTGGTCTTGATGCCCCGCAGGTCGCTGCCCGCGCCGGGCTCGGTCATCGCGAGCGCGCCGAGGATCTCGCCGGTCGCCATGCCCGGCAGCCATTTCTGCTTCTGCTCCGGCGTGCCCATGTGCACCACATACGGGACGGCGAGGTCGTCCTGGATGCCGAGAGCACCGGCGAGCGAGCCCAGGCCGGCGCCGATGACCTCTTCGTTCACGATCGCGCGGAAGCGGTAGTCCTGCAGCATCCCGGCGCCGCCGAACTCCTCGGGGACCGCGAGGCCGATGATGCCCGATTCGCCCGCGGCGAGCAGCGTCGCGCGGTCGACTTCGCCGTCGCGGTCCCACTGCTCGCGCTTCTCGTTCGTCGCGTAACGCTTGAGGAACTCCTTCACGACGTCGCGGAACGCCTCGTGATCCTCGTCGTAGATGTCGCGCTCCATGTGCGCCCTGCCCTTCTGTGCGTGGCGCGGGCCGGGTCTTCGGAAATGCCGTGCGGGGCCGCGTCGCCGCTGGCGATTCTATGGCACACACGAGAGCGGATGCCGACCGGCTGTGACATCCCATCCCACGATGCGCGGTACTGGGTACCGGGTTTGTCGGATGCCTCAGACGGGGCCGGGCGGCCGGATTCAGCCGCCGTAGACCGGGGCCGCCGGAAGCCCGAAGAACTCCTCGAGGGTGTGCCAGCCGCCCTCGTGATAGGCCCGGGCCAGGTCGGTCCCGACGTAGCGCAGATGCCACGGCTCGGGGCTGTACCCCGTGATCGGCGTGAAGCCGTCTTCGTACCGCGTGATCCAGCCGTACTCCCAGGCGTGCTCGGCGATCCAGGCACCCTGCGGGGTCGCGGCGAGGTCGTCGAGAGTGCCGCACGTGTCGGCGCACGCGACGACATCGC
>CAYOQY010000020.1:11145-20029 GCA_964406225.1 uncultured Microbacterium sp. | reverse complement strand
GTCGCGGCGAGGTCGTCGAGAGTGCCGCACGTGTCGGCGCACGCGACGACATCGCCGGCGAGGCCGGACTGGTGCTCGCTGAAGCCGGGGCGTGCGCTCGCGAGATCGGCGCCCTCCGCGCCCTGTGCGCTGACCTGGTTCGCGTACGAGGTCTGCTGCGTCTCGTACGACCGGAAGCCGCTCAGCAGTGCGACCTCACCGACCCCTGCCGCCGCGGCGGCGGCGACCATCTGCGAGAGTGCGGTCGCGGCATCCGTGCGCAGCGCGCCACCCTCGATGCTGCGGACCCCGTCGGGCAGCGCGACGGCTGCGGGGCGGTAGTCGAGCGGGGCGTTCGGGCGCGACTTGTTGATCACGGCCCACACCCGGGCGGGGTCGTCCAGCGCGACGCACGGCGCCGTGCCGCCGGCGACCGAGGCGCGGAACGACTCCGCGCCGCCCGCTGCGGCGATCGCGCCCGCATCGTCACCGGCGGCGAGCGCGTCGGCGAATGCGGGGACGTCGCACAGCGCGAGGGCGGCGGGAGCAGCCTCGACCGTGGGGGCCGGAAGAGCCTGGACCTGCGCCGGCGCGGGAGCGCTCAGCCGCACGACGGGGACGGATGCCGTCGGCGACGGCTCGGGCGCCGCCACGGTCCCCTGGGCGACGCCCGTGAGCGGCTGTCCCGTGAGCGCGGCGGTCATCGTCGCCGTCGAGCCGAGGACGAGTGTGGCGACGACGGTGAGGGCCGCGACGACGCCCGCGCGGCCGCGGCGCGGGGCCTGGGCGTGACGCGGCGGCGCGGAGGCGGGACTCATGAGGAGTGCGGTCTTGGCGGCACGGCGCGTGGGGGCGGAGGCCACACTGCGCGCACCGACGCGCACCGGGGAGGGGGAACGTCGTACCGCGTCGTCCGAGCGCCGGGTGCGCGTCGCGCCGGCACGGAGGGCGCCCGCGCGGGTGGTGCCGGCGCGGAGACTCCGCCGCGTCGGCACAGCTGCGGGTGCAGCGGGCACGGCGGGCGCATCGATCACCGGCAGCGGCTTCGTGCGCGCGGGGCCCGCGTCGATCGGGGACGCGGAGCGGGCAACCGACACGTCTTCCGGCGCCGCGACGGCACGCCCGGCAGCCCGTTCGCGTTGCTCTCGCAGGGCGCGACGGGTCAGAGGGGGATTGTGCGGTTCGGGTGCCGTCACCCGCCCCATTCTTCCCTGCGAAGTCGTCCGGGTCGAGGAGGATGCTCGACGGGCGGCATCCGTCGGCATTGTGTACTAATCAGGCTTGACAGACATTCGTACATCTGTTCGTATGGAACCATGCGCTGGCAGGGACAGGAACTGGGTGTGACGGATGCCGCCGCGCTGCCGGGTCTCGAACAGCTCAACGGGCTGGTCCGGTCGGTGACGACCCCGGAATTCGCCGACGTGACGTTTCACGAGGTCATGTGCAAGAGCGCGCTCAATCACGTTCCCGGTGCGTCGGCGATGCCGTTCGACTGGACCGTGAACCCGTATCGCGGCTGCAGCCATGCGTGCGTCTACTGCCTGTCGCCGGACACGCTCGTCCTCCTCGCCGACGGTCGTCATCGCGCGATCGGTGCACTTACGGTCGGCGACGAGATCATCGGCACCAGGGTCGAGGGCGCCTACCGGCGTTACATCCGCACCACGGTGCTGGCGAAGTGGTCCACCCGCAAGCGCGCGTATCGATTGACGCTCGCCGACGGCACGGAGATCGTGGCCAGCGGCGATCATCGGTTTCTCTCCGACCGCGGCTGGAAGCACGTGATCGGAGACATGACGGGTGCCGAACGGCGCCCGTACCTGACGACGAACAATCGGCTGCAGGGGTTCGGGCTGAGCGCCGGCAGCGAGGGCGGAGCGCAACAGCTGTCGGAGGAGTACCGGCGGGGATACCTCGCCGGCATGATCCGCGGCGACGGCATGATCTTCCACGGGACGTACGCCGACGCGCGCCGTGTCCGGACCATTCATCGATTCCGTCTTACCCTCGCCGACACAGAAGCCCTCGACCGCACTCGGCTCTTCCTCGCACAGGAAGGCATCGTCACGAACACTCGGCCGTTCACGCAGGCGACGAGTGCTCGACGGGCGATGCTCGCGATCCACACCGCCAGAAGTGCCGATGTCGCGAGGGTCGAGGAGCTGATCCAGACACCCGCCGATCGCACGGATGCGTGGCAGACCGGCTTTCTCGCCGGGATCTTCGACGCCGAGGGATCCTGTTCGCGAGGCGTGCTCCGCATCGTCAACAAGGATCCTGAGATCATCGGCATCGTCGAATCAGCGCTCGATTCGCAGGGGCTTCCGTTCGTTCGCGAGCCGGAGCGGTCGAACGGAGTGATCACGGTGCGCATCACGGGCGGCTTGCCCGTGAGACAGCGCTTCTTCCGCCTCATTGAACCGGCGATCACCCGGAAGACCAGCGTGGACGGGGTCGCGGTGAAGTCGGCAGTCGACCTCAGGGTGGTCAGCATCGAGGACCTCGGCATGGAGATCGACATGGTCGACATCACCACCGGCACCGGCGATTTCGTCGCCAACGGGGTGATCAGTCACAACTGCTTCGCGCGCGGGACCCACGAATACCTCGAGCTCGACGCGGGCCGCGACTTCGACTCGCAGGTCATCGTGAAGATCAACGTCGCCGACGTGCTCGAGAAGGAGCTGCGGCGCGGCTCGTGGACGCGCGAGCCCGTCATGCTGGGCACCAACACCGACCCCTACCAGCGCGCGGAAGGTCGCTATCGGCTCATGCCGGGCATCGTGACGGCGCTGACGGCATCGGGCACGCCGTTCTCGATCCTCACGAAGGGGACGCTGCTGCGGCGGGATCTGCCGCTGCTGCGCGACGCCGCAGCCTCCGTGCGGGTCTCGCTCGCGATGTCGATCGCGGTGTTCGACGACGAGCTGCAGAAGCTCGTCGAGCCGGGCACGCCGAGCGCGGCGGCGCGCCTGGAGACCGTGCGGGCGGCCACCGAGGCGGGGTTCCGGGTGACGGTGTTCCTGATGCCGATCCTCCCCCACCTCACCGATTCGATCCCCGCCCTCGACCACGCGCTCGGGCGGATCCGCGACGCGGGCGCGGTGCGCGTCGTGTTCGGCGCGCTGCATCTTCGCCCCGGGGCGAAGCAGTGGTTCCTGCAGTGGCTCGCGGAGCGGCATCCGGAGCTCGTGTCGTCCTATCTCGGTCTGTACCCGGGCGCATCGGCGACCGCACCGAAGGCGTACCGCGCCTGGCTCGCGAAGCGCGTGCGCCCGCTGCTGCGCGTGCACGGCCTCGACGGGCGCGCCGAAGACGACGAGCCGCGCCGCAGCGCGATGCCCGGACTGGCGAGCCGCCCGCAGTTCGTCACGACCTCGCGTGGGCGCGAGGCCGAGGCGGCCCGGCTGTTCTGACTCGCGGCCCGGCTCGGGTCTCGCGGCACGGGTTGCGCGACGGGCCGCGAGGCGCAGAACGGGCCGCGAGCGCTCACGGGCCCGGAGACGCAGAACGGCCCCCGTCGTCGGGGGCCGTTCTGCGTCAGGTCACGAAGTGAGCTCGGCCTCGGAGGGCATGCGCCCGGCGAGCTCCTCGATCGTGTCGTCACCGGGGCGCGCGTCCTCGAACGGGGCGTCGATCTCGGCGCGCTCGAGCATCTCGGTGAGCTTGCGGCGGCGCTGACGCGTGATGAGCGTCACGACCCGACCCGACTTGCCGGCCCGGCCGGTGCGGCCGGCGCGGTGCAGGTAGGTCTTGTACTCGTCCGGCGGATCGGCCTGGATCACGAGGTCGATGTCGTCGACGTGGATGCCGCGCGCAGCGACGTCCGTCGCGACGAGCACGTTCACCCGGCCCGAAGTGAGGCGCTCCAGGTTGCGCGTGCGGCGCTGCTGGTTCAGGTCTCCGTGCAGGGACACCGCCGGGATGCCGGCATCGGCGAACTGCTCGGCGAGCATCTCGGCGTACGCCCGGGTGCGGGCGAAGACGAGGGTCTTGCCCTCGCGGTCGACGAGCTGGTCGAGGATCTGGGCCTTGTCGCGGTGCTCGATCACGAGCACCCGGTGCTCGATCGTGCTCGAGGCCTGATCTTCGCCGGCGACCTCGTGCACCGACGGGTTCACGAGGAACTCGTCGACGAGCGCGGAGACCTCGCGGTCGAGCGTCGCCGAGAAGAGCAGCTTCTGCGAGCCGTCCGCGGTCTCGCGCAGGATGCGCTGCACGGGCTCGAGGAACCCGAGCTCGCACATGTGATCGGCCTCATCGATCACCGCGACCATGACGTCGCTGAGGTCGAGCTTGCGCTGCGTGATGAGGTCTTCGATGCGCCCGGGGGTGCCGATGATGATGTCGACTCCCTTCTTGAGTGCGCCCACCTGGCGGGCCTGGGGCACGCCGCCGTAGATCTGCGTCGTGAACAGGCCGACGCTGCGGGCGATCGGCTGGATCGTGCGGTCGATCTGGAGGGCGAGCTCGCGCGTCGGCGCGAGGATGAGCGCCTTGGGCTTGCGACCGAACTCGCGCTTCTTGCCGGCACCGGCGCGCAGCACGTTCTCGACGAGCGGTGCGCCGAAGGCGATCGTCTTGCCCGATCCGGTGCGTCCGCGTGCGAGCACGTCGCGACCGGCGATGACCTCGGGGATCGTCGCCCCCTGGATCGCGAACGGCGCGGTCGCGCCGAGGTCGGCGAGCGTGCGGACGATGTTGTCGCCGAGACCCAGGTCGCCGAAGGTCACCCCGGCGACGTCGGTCGCCTGGATCGCCTCGGCCTGCAGACGCTCGTGCACGACGTCGACGTGCTGATCGTGGGCCGCGCTGCGCTCCGGCGTGCGCGACCAGTCGGAGCGGCCGGCGGCGTACGCGCCCCCGGTTGCCGCGGCCCGACCGGAGCGCGCCCGGTCGTCGCGGCGGGCCGGGCGGTCGTCGAACGAACGAGCCGGACGGTCGCCGGAACGGGCCGGGCGGTCACCGGAGCGGGCGGGACGATCGTCGTACGATCGAGCCGGACGCGCCGGACGATCGCCATACGCCCGCGTCGGGCGGTCACCGGAGCGCGAGGGACGGTCACCATACGGACGCTCGGGGCGGTCGTCGCGGCGCGCCGGTCGGCCGTCGTAAGACCGCGCCGGACGATCGCCGGAACGGGTCGGGCGGTCACTCGAACGCGTCGGACGGTCGTCATACGAGCGCGCCGGACGGTCGCCGGAGCGCTGCGGGCGGTCATCGTACGAACGAGCCGGACGCGCCGGACGCTCACCATACGAGCGGGCCGGACGCTCACCGGAGCGCGCCGGGCGGTCGTCGTAGGAACGGGCCGGACGGTCACCCTGCGCATGCGTGCGGATGCCGCGGGCCTCGTCACGGCCGGCGCGCTGGGTCGCCGTCCACCGGGTCTTGGGCCCGCCGGACTTCGAGGCGCCGGAGCCGGAGGGAGCTGCCTCCTCGACCGGACGGTAGCCGCGGTGGTTCGGGCTCTTGCTGCCGGGCTTCTGGGCGCCGGTGCGTGCGCGATCGTGGAACGACGTCTTCTTCTCGCCGTAGCGCGGCTCGAAGTTCTTGGCCGGGCGTCCGCCGGCGGGCTTCTTGCTCTTGGGCATGGTGATGTCCTTCTGGGTTGTCTCGATTGAGAACAGCACTTCGCGCGCGGACATCGTCCGCGCAGAGGACTGCGTGGACGTCACCGCCTCGTACGCCGCACATGCGGCACGAAGTCGCCCGGACTCTCGTCGGCCGGGGGCCATTCAACGTGATGGTCGCCGGAGCGGATTCGCTCCCACCATCGGCCCCTTGGACTCACAAACCCATCCGCGCGGCGAAGCGCGGTGTCCAGAGCCGACCCTTCAGGGTACCCGATGCCCGGGATCTCACCCTGGGAGGATGCCGCTGGGCGCGGCATCCCGGCTCTACACTGACGCCATGAACAGCAGAGCCGCGGCCAAGGCCGCCCCCGGAGGCGCCGTGCCGCACCCCGAGGGGGTCGCGCCCGCCCCCACTCTGCGCGCGGAATCCGAGGCGATCTACGCCGCGGCCGCCGCAGGCGTGCTCGGGGCGGCTTACGGGTTCGTCGTCGCGCTCCTCGTGCCCGACCTGCCGCTCGCCGACACCACCGGAGCATTCGGCCTGTTCGCCGCCGCGGGCGCCGCGGTCGTCGCCGCGGCTGCGGCCACCACCGGGTACTGGCGTTCCCGCAACCGGCCCGGCCAGGAGTGGCGGCGCACGCTCGCCTCGTGGAAGTTCACGGTCAACACGATCTCCGTCGTCATCGTGCACACCGCGCTCGCCTTCCTCGCCGTCCTCGCGGGATACCGGCTTCTCGCGCTGGGATTCATCGGGCTTCCGGTCATCACGTTCTGGGCGATCGTCCTCATGACCGTGTCGCTCGGCCTGACGGCCTACATCGTCTATCTCTCGGTGTCGCGCATGACGACGCAACGCATGTCGTCGCTGCTCATGGCCTTCATCGCGATCGGCACACTCACGGCCATGATCACGACGCCCGACCCGGAGTGGTGGAAGGTGCACTTCAGCCAGCTGGGCACGTTCGACGACCTGTCGGCGTGGGTCTTCAACGGCACCCTCATCGCCGGCGGACTGCTCGTCACGACGTTCGCGGTCTACATCGCGAACGACCTGAACGCCCTGCTCGACGAGGGCGTCCTGACGAACGCGCGCTCGCCCCGCACCGTGTCGACGCTGTTCGTCATCATGGGCATCATGCTCGCGTGCGTGGGCATCTTCCCCGTCGACGTCAACCTGTGGCTGCACAACCTGTCCGCATCCGGCATGGCGCTGATGTTCCTCGTCCTGCTGATCGGCGGGCCGCGCTTCTTCCGGGGGATGCCGCGGACCTACTTCTTGTCCTCCTGGGCGTTCCTCGCGGCCACGATCGCCTCCGTCGTCCTCTTCGTGGTGGGCTACTTCTCGCTCACGGCGTTCGAGATCATCGTTTTCGCCCTGATCTTCGGCTGGATCGCGGTCTTCATCCGCTTCCTCGGGGTCACCGGGCAACGCGAATAGGCGCGCCGCCGAGAATCGATTCGGCGGCTCTCAGGCGGACCGGATACCCTCGACCCCAAGCAATGATCGCTGGGAGGGAGCATCATTGCCTGAACAGCACCGACGATCCGGGGATGAAAAGCGGCTGCGGCCTGGGGTACCTGCAGGGCGGGAGCGCTGATGCTCTCCGCCTCATGAAAGGCAAGACCCGCCGTGGCCCTGCTCGCCGACGCACACATCCCCCTCCGTCTCCCTGCGCGCCCGCTCGCGCCCTTCTCCGCCGCCCGAGCGCCGCACGTCGGGATGGCCACCTTCGCCCTCCTCGCGTTCGGGCTGCTCCTGTCGATCGCCACGACGCCCGACCCGCTGTGGTGGCATCTGCACTTCAGCCGGCTGGGCACGTTCGCCACGTTCTCGGGCCACGTGTTCAACACGACCATCGTCCTCACGAGCATCGGCGTCGTGCTGTTCGCCCTCCGCGTCCGCGCCGAGATGAAGCCGCACGCGGGCACCGAAGTGCTCGTGAACCGCCGTGCGGCCACGATCGTGCCCGTGCTGATCGCGCTGCTCGGCATCCACCTGTCCGTCGTGGGCTTCGTGCCCGTGAACGCGAACGAGTTCCTGCACGACCGCGGCTCGACGGGCGCCGTCCTCTGCTTCGTCGGGATCCTCGCCTCCAGCCGTTGGACGCTGCGCGGGATGCACCGGCTCGTCGCGCGGGCGACGCGCCGCGTCTCGATCGGCCTGGTCCTGACCACCGCCCCGTACATCGCGGGCTACATCAACCTCGCGCTGTTCGAGCTGATCGTCTTCACGCTGGTCTTCGCCTGGCTGCTGCTGTTCGCCGGCGCCGTGGGCCGACCGGCCGAGGCCGAGGCTCGGCGCGCTTCGCGCGTCGCCACCGTCGAGCCCAGCGTGCTCGAGCGCACCGTGGTGGTGCGGCCGCGCGCCGTGCGGGAGCACGTCGCGGTGTCGCCACGTGTATCTCTCGTGAGCACCGCGCACCGCCGGTCATCGAGCGGTCCGCGGCGCGCCGCGCTTCCCCTGCGCCGTCGCACGACCCGCGCTCAGAGCTCGCGCCAGCCCGATCCCGAGCACCCGAACCTCCGTCGCGCGCACGCGCTGCGCGTCTGACCGCATCCCCCCACCGGCCAGCCCGAGGAGGACTCATGTCCGAGGCCGACCCCCACCCGATCACGGTCGCGATCGAGCGCCGCATCGACCCGGCCCGCGCGGTGGAAGCGACATCGTGGATGCAGGCCGGCACCGACCTCGCCACGACGTTCGACGGCTTCCTCGGATCGGGGTGGGTGCGCGCCGGCGAGGGCAGCGACCTCTGGTACATGCTGTACCGCTTCCGCGACATCCCCACCCTCGAATTCTGGGAGGACTCGCCCCAACGCGCCTGGTGGCTGGAGTCGGGGCGCGCGTTCGCGAGCGAAGTGCGGATCGAGCGACGCACCGGCATCGAGGGATGGTTCGACGCGCCGTTCGCAACGCAGGTCGAATCGCGCCGGGGCGCGGACGCGCCGGCGACCGGGCCGATTCAGCAGCCGATCCCCGCACCACCTCCGCGGTGGAAGCAGGCCGTGACGATCTGGCTGGGCTTCTTCCCGGTCAACCTGCTCGCCTCGTGGGCGCTCGGCTTCGTTCCGGGGTTCAGCGATCTGCCCCTCGTCGTGCGCATCCTGATCACCACCGTGCTGCTGACGCCGATCATGACCTACGCGGTTCTGCCGTGGATCACGCGGCTGCTGCGGCCGTGGCTGCAGCGCTGAGCCGCGGGTTCCACCCGCGCCCGTCGCGACGATCGTGACCGCGGACTATCCCCGGTCCTCGGGGTGTCCGTCGCCGGCCTCGTCCGCGGACGACTCGTCGCCCGAAGGCTCGATCTCAGGCTCCGGCTCGG
>CAYOQY010000020.1:0-11045 GCA_964406225.1 uncultured Microbacterium sp. | reverse complement strand
GCCTCGTCCGCGGACGACTCGTCGCCCGAAGGCTCGATCTCAGGCTCCGGCTCGGTCTCGGCCTCCGGCTCGGTCCCGGGCATCTCGACGTCAGGGCCCTCCTCGATCATCGGCACGTCCGAAGCCTCAGCCTCTGCCTCGGGCTCCGGCTCGGTCCCCGGCATCTCGACGTTCGGGCCCTCCTCGATGGGCGGGACGTCGACCGGGCCGGTCACCGTCGCGCCGGTCACGGCGCCAGCCCCGGCCGCGGCCGCCTCACGCGCGCGCAGCTCACGCCGCGTCAGACCGCCCACCGCGGCGCCCGCACCCGCACCGACGAGAGCCGGCTCGAGTGCGCCGGTCGCAGCATCCGCACCCGCGCCGCGTCGTGCGGCACGACGCTCCTTGGCTCCCTCGACGAGGTTGTAGAGCGTCGGCAGCACGAGGAGCGTGAGGACGGTCGACGACACGAGCCCGCCGATCACGACGATCGCGAGGGGCTGCGAGATGAAGCCGCCCTGACCGGTGATGCCGAGCGCGAGGGGGGTGAGCGCGAAGATCGTCGCGAGCGCCGTCATGAGGATCGGTCGGAGACGACGCGACCCGCCGGCGATCGTGGCGTCGTGCGCCGACAGCCCCTTGGTGCGGTACTGGTTCACGAGATCCACGAGCACGATCGCGTTCGTCACGACGATGCCGATCAGCATGAGCACGCCGATGAGCGACGCGACGCCGAGCGGGATGCCGGTGATGATCTGCAGCAGGATCGCGCCGGTCGCCGCGAAGGGCACCGAGATCAGCAGCAGCAGCGGCTGTCGCAGGGACTTGAAGGTCGCGACCATCACGATGTAGACGATCAGGATCGCCGCGAGCAGGGCGAGGCCGAGCTGGGTGAACGCGTCCTGCTGCTGTGAGATCACGCCGCCGAGCGACGCGTCTGCCGCGTCGGGAAGCTCGACATCCGCGAGCGCGGTGTTCACAGAAGCGGATGCCGCCGTCAGGTCGTCCGTGGACGGCGTGACGGTCACCGTCGCCGTCCGCTGGCCGCGGACCGTCGTGATCGACGTGGGCCCCTCGCTCTCCTCCACGGTCGCCACCTGCTCGAGCGGGATCGGCCCGGTCGCACTCGGCACCTGCAGCTGCCGCAGTTCGTCGATCGTCGCGGGCGCCTCGGACGCGGCGAGATAGACCGTGAGCGCGGTGTCGTCGATCTCGACCGTGCCGATGCTCTGGGGCTGCATCGTGTTCGACACGAGGGCGCCCACCGCGACTTCCGACAGGCCGAGTGCCGCCGCCGCCTCGCGGTCCACGACCACGGCGATGTAGGGAAGGGAGGCCGACAGGTTGCTCGAGACCTGACCGATGCCCTCGGCGCCGGTGACGGCATCCACCACCGCGTCCGTGGCCTCCTGCAGCGTCGACGAGTCGGGAGCCGTGACGTCGATCTCGATGTCGCTCGAGCCGAATCCGCCGCCGCCCCCGGCGACGGTGATCGTGCCGACGTCGTCGAGCTCGGCAACCGCCGCCTGCACCTCTTCGCGCAGCGCGACCTGGTCCGCGTCCGGGTCGGTCGTGATCGAGTACGTGATCCCGCTGCCGCCGCCGGTGAACGCGTCGCGCAGCGCGGAGCCGCTCGAGCCGATCGAGACCTGAACGGTCTGGATGCCCTCGATGTCGAGCAGGACGGCCTCGACCTGATCGGATGCCGCATCTTCGGCCTCGAGGCTCGGCGCGGGTCCGATGTCCTGGGTCATGGTGAACGTGTTCTGCCCCGAGTCGCCGAGGAAGTTGGTCTTCATGAGCGGCGCGGCCGCCACGGTGCCGGCGAGTACGAGGATCGCGATCCCGAGGGTCGCCCACGAGTGCGTGAGCGTCCACGTGAGCACCGGCAGATACGCCTTCTGCAGACGGCCCGGCGGCGCGGCCGGGTCTTCCGGGTCGATCCGCCGGCCGTCGGCGTCGAGCAGAGGCTTGCCCGGGCGCAGGAACCAGTAGGCCAGTACCGGCACGATCGTGAGGGCGACGAAGAGGGATGCCGTCATCGCGATCGTCACGGTGAGTGCGAAGGGACGGAACAGCTCGCCCGTCACGTCGCCGACGAACGCGATCGGCAGGAAAACCGCGACGGTCGTGATCGTGGACGCCGTGATCGCCGCGGCGACCTCGCGCACGGCGCGGACGATCGACGGCAGCTTCTTCGCGTCGCCGACGTAGTGGCGCTTGATGTTCTCGATCACGACGATCGAGTCGTCGACGACACGGCCGATCGAGATCGTGAGCGCACCGAGCGTGAGGATGTTGAGCGAATACCCGAAGGTCTGGATGCCGATGAACGTGATCAGCACGCTCGTGGGGATCGAGATCGCCGTGACGAGGGTCGCGCGGACCGACATCAGGAACACGAGGATCACGAGCACGGCGAAGACCAAGCCGAGCAGGCCCTCCTTCGCGAGGGTGTCGATCGACTCCTGGATGTAGGGCGCCTGGTCGAACACGACCGTGAACTCCGCACCGCCGAGGCTGTCCTCGAGATCGGGGAGCACGGCCAGCACGCCGCGCGAGACGTCGACGGTGTTCGCCGCGGGAAGCTTCGTCACCGCGATGGTGAGGGCGGGCTCACCGTCGACGCGGGAGATCGTCGTGACGGGATCGGTGGTCTGCTCGACAGCAGCGACGTCGGCGATCGTCACGGCACCGGAGGCGAACTGGGCGGCATCCGACGGCACGAGCGGCAGGGCGGCGATCTCGTCGACCGAGCCGATCTTCGCGCCGGTCTGCACGGTGAGGGTCTGGTCGTCCTCGGTGATCTCGCCACCGGGGAACAGCACGCCGTTCTGCTCGAGGGCGTCGCGGATCGCCTGCTGCGAGTAGCCCGCGGCCGCGAGGGCGGCCTGATCGGGCGTGATCGTGATGCGCTGCCCCACCCCGCCCACGATCTGCGCGGCGTTGACCCCGTCGACGTCCTCGAGTTCGGGGACGACGGTGGATTCGAGCTGCGCTTGAATGGCCTGCTCGTCGTCGTAGCCGGTGACCGCGAGCTGGATCACCGGGAAGTCGTCGATGCTGGCCGAGATGACGTTCGGGTCGACGCCCTCGGGCAGCTGACTCTTGATGCGGTTGATCGCCTGTGTGATCTTCTGCTCGGCGGTCGCCAGGTTCGTGCCGTACGTGAAGGACGCCTGGATGATCGACGCGTTCGTCGTACTGGTCGCCGACGTCGCCTCGAGACCGGGGACGCCCTGGATGGCGGACTCGATCGGGATCGAGACGTCGTTGCTCACAACTTCGGGCGAGGCACCCGGATAGGTCGAGACGACGACGAGCTGCGGGAACTCGATCGAGGGGATGAGCTCCTGCTTCAGGCTCGTGAGGGCGAGCCCCCCGAAGACCGCGGCGACGATCGTGATGAGGGCGATGAGCGCACGGTTCTTGAGGCTCAGGACGGCGAGATTCGACACGGGGGCCTTCACGGGTGCGATGAGGTCGTGCAACGGATGGATACGCGAATGTATCCATTCCGATTCTCCCATGACGGAGCGGGCGCTCCGGCCGTCCGGCGACGTCGCCCGACGAGCTCCCACTCCACTCTCAGCGGGGCAGGAATCCGCCGATCACGCTCCCGAGCAGCAGGCCCACGGCGGCGGCGATCACGCACACCACCGCGGTCCCGGCGAGGTTGAGCCAGCCCCAGTCCCGGCGCCCCGCCCGCATGAGCAGCGCGGACTCGGTGGAGACGGTGCTGAACGTCGTGTACCCGCCGAGGAGGCCCACGCCGATGATCGCGGCGGCGGGCGCGGCGATCGCTTCACCGAGCCCGGTGAGGATGCCGAGGGCGAACGACCCGGTGAGGTTCACGATCAGGATGCCGAGGGGGAACACATCGCGCCTGCCCCGCTGGACGACGACATCCAGGACGTAGCGCAGACCCGCCCCCACGCCGCCGGCGGCGGCGACGAGCAAGATCTCCCCCACGTTCACTCGGCATCCTCCGGCGGTTCCGTCTGCGAGGGATCGCCGGCGGCGGATCGGCCGATGCGCAGTCCCCACGCCGCCGCGAGGAGTCCGACGAAGAGCGCGAGCACCGTGAGCATCAGCCCGGTGACGGGAGCGAGGGCGCCGACCTGCGCGACCTGCACCGCGAAGGCGCTGTATGTGGTGAAGCCGCCCAGGATGCCGGTGCCGAGGAATCCCCGCAGCACGGGGCGCCGGTCATCGAGGAGGCCGACGACGAACCCGAGCGCGAACGAGCCGACGATGTTGACGGCCAGCGTGACGGCGGGCACGACGATCCAATCGGATGCCCCCGAGACGGGCAGGACGATCAGGGCACGCAGGAGGACGCCGATCGCCCCGCCGAGGGCGACGACGCCGAGGATGCGCCACGAGAACGCCGGGCGGCGCGACACCGGTCCGCGAGGGTCCCGGGTGCGCGCCGACATGCGACCACTGTATGGGCGCCGCGGGCTCAGGCGCGGAAGGGCGAGCGGTCAGCCGATCAGGAGCGCCTGGATCGCCGACTCGGGCGACACGTCGAGCGCCATGAGGCGGCCGCGCTCGTACGCCGAGAACACCGCGGGGTCGATGTAGCTGCTGCGCGCGACCGCGGGGGTGTTCCCGAGCGCCTCGGAGGTGGCGCGTACCGCCAGGTTCTCGGCGCGCTTGCGGTCGCGGGCGGTGTCGACCGTCCCGATCCGGGCGAGCGTCTCGGCCGCCATGATCGTCCCGCGCAGGGTGCGGAAGTCCTTGGCGGTGAACGCCCCGCCGGTCAGCGAGCGCACGTGGGAGTTGACGTCGGCGGGTGTGAGAGGCACGCGGCGATTCCCCCGCCGATACGCGAGCAGAGGCGAGCGGGGACGACCGGCGTTCAGTTCGCGCATCACGGCGGCGAGCTCTTCGTCGTCGACTTCGATCAGCGCACGCTTGCCGCTCTTGCCCGGGAACGACAGCGTCGTGACCGCGTCCGCCACCTTCGCGTCACGACGCTGCAGGGTCGTGAGTCCTCGACTGCCGTGCCGTTCGAGGTAACGCGCCGAGCCGATGCGGGGCGCTGCCTGGTCGAGAAGACGGAAGGACGCCGCGAGCACGCGCTCGCGGTCGATGTCCTCGCGGCGCAGCGCCGTCGTGACGCGGCCTCGGGCGCGCGGGAGGGCGGCGGCGAGCTCGAGCGCGCGCGAGAACTTGCGGCGATCACGGCGTTCCCGCCAACGCGGGTGGTACAGGTACTGACGGCGACCCGCATCGTCGACGCCGACCGCCTGGATGTGCGCGAAGGGCTCCGCGGCGATCCACACGTCCTCCCACGCGGGGGGGATCACGAGGTCGTGGATGCGTGCCCGGTCGTCGGCCGGGACGGCCGCACCGCTCTGATCCACGTAGCGGAATCCCCTCCCGGATCGCACGCGGCGGAAGCCGGGGTCTTCTCCCGGGCGCACCCGGACCAGTCGTGGCACGTCGTCTCTCGTCCTGTCGGTGGCCGCGCGTCAGTGCGTGCGCAGCATGGTGATGAGTTCGGTCTTGCGCTTGCCCGAGTAACCCGTGATCCCGAGTTCCTTCGCCCGTGCGCGCAGACGGTCGACCGTCCAGTCCTCGTAGTCGCCGGCTTCACCGCCGCGGCGCGCCACCGCGCGGTGGCCGTCGCGGGCGACCGCGTTGGAGATGCGTGCGGCCTTCTCCTTCGAGGCGCCGTCCTCACGCAGCTCTTCGTACAGTTCCGGGTTCTTCAGGCTGCTCGACCCGCGACCTTTCGGCATGGTGTCCTCCTTGCTCGCGTCCGCGGTCAAGATATGCGCGTCGACCGGGACGTCCGGAGGGCTTGACAGTGCTCACGCACCGGGCTAGCCCGGCGGCCGGCCGGTCCCGCCATCGGTACCACCGGCCTCCGGCGCGCGTCAAGCCCCTCGCACGCCCGACCAGCCGGTGCCAATGTGTAGGCGTGCCCCCGGAGGCACCCGGATAGCGCCAACCTCGCATTCCGGCGACAGAAGGAGAACCCTCCATGAACCTCGCCCTCATCATCATCATCGTCATCGCGGTCATCCTCGCGATCTTCGGTGGCCTGAACTCGGCGCTCAGCTGGCTCCTCTGGGTCGCGCTGATCGTCGGTGTGATCGCCCTGATCGTGTTCCTGTTCCGCGTCATCAGCGGCAGCCGCCGCACGTGAGAATCGTGTCAGCCGCCGGCTGACCCGCTCCCCCCGGAGCACGGATGCCGCTCCCCGACAATCGCGTCGGGGAGCGGCATCCGTCTTTCCACCGCCTTCACACCTTCATGCGGTGCGGTCGTCAGGCTTCGCGCAGCCAGACCGTCGATTCGCCGGCCAGAGTGCCCTGCGGGCTGTCGGCGCTTGCCAGCAGCCGCTCGGCTGTACGGAGCCGCGCATCGAGCGCGTAGGGCTCGGTGCCGAAATTGGTCACGACCGACCAGCCGTTCGGCCGCGTGAACCACACGACGTCGGCCCGACCGGTGTCGACCCACGCGAGCTCCTCCGCGGTCTGCAGCTCATGACGCAGGGCCAGTGCGCAGCGGTAGAGCGTGAGGGTCGAGTCGGGCTCCTCCTCCTGCGCCTCCACCGACACGGCACCGAACCACTCCGGCTGCGGGAGGTGGGCGCCGTCGGCGCCGAACCCGAAGGAGTCTCCGCTCCGTGTCCAGGGCAGGGGCACCCGGCATCCATCGCGTCCCATGTCCACGCCGGGACTGCGGAAGAAGGTCGGGTCCTGCCGGTCGGCGTCGGCGATGTCGGCCACTTCGTGCAGGCCGAGCTCCTCGCCCTGATACAGGTAGGCCGAACCCGGAAGACCGAGGACGAACAGCGCAGCCGCACGGGCACGTCGCAGTCCCCGTTCGCGGTCGAGTACGGGATGCCGTCCGTGGGAGAGCAGCCACTCGTTGCCGTGCTTGAGCGCCGGCCGTCCGTCGGCGGCCCGATCGGGGTGGGGCAGGCCGTACCGGGTGGCGTGGCGGACGACGTCGTGGTTGGACAGCACCCACGTCGTGGAGGATCCCGACTGCGCCGCGAGTTCGAGGTTGTCACGGACGATGCGTCGGAACTGCTCGGCGTCGAAGTCGGCCTCGAGCAGCTCGAAGTTGAAGGCCTGACCGAGGCTCTCCGCGCTGGCGTAGAGCGGAACGCGCGCACGGTCCACCCAGGCCTCCGCCACCGCGGTGCGCGGCGGGTCGTACGAGTCGAACACCGCACGCCACTCCGCGTAGACCTCGTGGACGTCGTCGCGGTCGATCGTCGGGTGGAGTCCGTCGCGCGGCAGCGCGTCGAGCTCGGCCTGCGAGGGCAGCGGCTCGGTCAGGTCCTTCGTGAGCATGTGCGCCACGTCGATGCGGAAGCCGTCGACGCCGCGATCCGACCAGAAGCGGAGCGTGCGCACGAAGTCCGCGCGCACCTCCGGGTTCGACCAGTTGAGGTCGGGCTGCTGCACCGCGAAGTGGTGCAGGTACCACTGGCCGTCGGCGACGCGCTCCCACGCGGACCCGCCGAAGATCGCGACCCAGTCCGTGGGCGGCTCGGAGCCGTCCACGCCCGTGCCCTCGCGGAAGATGTAGCGCTCGCGCGCGGCCGACCCGCGTCCGGCGGCGAGCGCCTCCTGGAACCACTCGTGCTGATCGGACGTGTGGTTCGGGACGATGTCGACCACGACCCGGATGCCTTCGGCGTGCAGGGCCGCCACGAGGGCGTCGAAGTCCTCCAGGGTGCCGAGCCGCGGGTCGACGTCGCGGTAATCGGCGACGTCGTAGCCCCCGTCGGCGAGTTCGGACGGGTAGAACGGACTCAGCCACACCGCGTCGATGCCCAGCGCGGCGAGGTAGGGCACGCGCGAGGTGATCCCCGGAAGATCGCCCAGGCCGTCACCGTCGCGATCGGCGAAGCTGCGCGGGTAGATCTGGTAGACGGCAGCCTGGCGCCACCACTCGGGGACTTCGATCTCGTGCTCGTCTGCGGCGGAGACGACCGGGTGCATTGCAGTGGTCACGTCAGACCGGTTTCCTTTCGATGGATCGTGCGGATGCAGTGGATGGTGCGGATGTGGTGCGGTGGAGGGTCAGCCCTTTACGGCTCCCTGCGTCACGCCCTCCATGACCCATCGCTGGGTGAAGAGGTAGACGACGATCGCGGGCGCCATGGCCATGAGGTACGAGGCGAAGGCGACGTTGTAGTTGTTGCTGAACTGCGACTGGAACAGGTTCTGCCGCACCGGCAGCGTCTGCAGCGCCGGGTCGGAGATGATGAGCGACGGCATCATGAAGTCGTTCCAGGCGTAGAGGAACGCGAAGATGCCGACCGTGGCGCTCATCGGGGCGAGCAGGGGGAAGATGATCCGCCAGAACGTCTGCCACGTCGACGCGCCGTCGATGCGGGCGCTCTCCTCGAGTTCGAGGGGGATCGACCGCAGGAACGCGGTGAACAGCAGCACGCTGAAGCTCAGCTGGAACATCGTCGCGAGGATCACGACTCCGAAAGGGTTGTCCAGTCCGACGCGGCCGGTGAGCTGGATCTGCGGCAGCGCGACGACCGGGAACGGGATGAACATCGCCGCGAGCAGGTAGAAGAACGAGTACCGGAACAGGCGCCGGTCCCAGTTGCGCACGATCGCGTAGGAAGCGAACGCCGCGAGGACGATCGTGGCGATCACGGTGCCGGCCGTGACGAACAGCGAGATCGCGGCTCCGACCGGGAACTTCGTCAGCGTCCAGGCCTGGACGAAGCCGTCGATGCTGAACGGCGCCGGCAGCGAGAAGGCATTGCCGTCGACCGCCTGTCCGGTCGTCTTGAACGCCATCGAGAGCGTGACGTACAGCGGGAGCAGCACCGTGACGGCGCACAGCATCAGGATGATCGTCGTCGACCAGTTCACCCGATCCGTGAGCTTGGGCCGCGGGGCGGGGCGGGTCTTCTGCAGACCGACGGAGACATCGGCCTGCTCGAAGGCGAGAGCCGGCTGGGTGGTGGTCATCAGAACTGGTTCCTTCCGCGCGTGAGCGAGAGCTGCAGGACCGAGATGAGCACGGCCACGATGAAGAAGATGGTCGCGTTGGCCATCTGGTAGGCGTAGTCGCCGCCGTTGAAGCCGGCGATGATCGTCATCGCGATGCTGCGCGTCGCGGTGCCCGGTCCGCCGTTGGTGAGGCCGACGATGATGTCGTAGGCGTTCAAGAACCCCTTGAAGCCGAGGATGACGTTGATCACGACGTAGCCTGCGACCAGCGGCAGCGTGATGCGCAGCAGCTGCTGGGTCTTGGACGCTCCGTCCAGATCCGCCGCTTCGTACACATCGCCGGGGATCGAGAGGAGCCCCGCGATGTAGATCAGCAGCGTGCCGGGGATCGCCTGCCAGGCGGTGACGATCACGATCGCCACCCACGCGAAGTCGGGGTTGGCGAGCAGGCTCGTCTCGAGGAACGGGATGCCGAGCGCCCCGGCCGCGGTCGGGACCGAGTTGGAGAACAGGAAGTTGAAGACGTAGGCGATGATGATGCCCGAGATCACCATGGGGATCACGAAGATGGCCCGCAGCCCGGTCTTGAAGCGGATGCGCGCGGTCAGGCCGACCGCGAGCAGGAAGGCCACGACGTTCACGACGATGACGGTCGCGACGGCGAAGCCGAACGTGAACAGGTAGCTCTGCAGGATCGCCGGGTCGCTGAACAGCGCGATGTAGTTCGTGAGCCCGTTGAAGCTCCACTCACCGATCCCGATGGAGTCGGTGAAGCTGAAGAAGATGCCGATGATCCCGGGCACCGTGATCGCCAGCGTGAACAGCACGAGGCTCGGCAGCAGGAACAGGTAGTAGATCGGCTCCACGCGGCGCGTGCTGCGCCGGGCCTTCTGATCGCCCGATGTGACGATCGTGGTGGTCGTGCTCATCCCGCGGACTCCTCTGTCTCGCTCGCGACGATCGGTGCGCGGAAGGCGATCCGCGCCCAGTCGGCGTCCATCGTGGGCAGGATGCGTGCCGGGGCGGTCCCGAGCACCATGGCCTGCGCGTAGTTGAAGACCGGAAGGGTCTTGGGGACCAGGACCGACGGGCCCTGGTAGATCCGGCCCTCCTGGTAGTAGGGGATCATCCCCTCGATGCGCGGATCGTCCGGGGCGGGGGCATCCGTGGTCGGGGTGAAGCCGAGCTGCGATTCGTTGTACGCCTCGATGTTCTCGGGCAGGTAGAGGTACTCCAGGAAGTCGCGGGCGGCCTCCTGGTGGCGAGAGCCCTCGGGGATCATCGCCGCGAGGTCCATGTTGACGCGCACTTCGAGATCCTCCGGATCCTCGGTGACCGGCAGCGGGAACGTGCCGAGCTCGAGGTCGGGGGCGGTCTTGGCGATCTCGCCGAAGGCCCACGGCCCCTGCAGGTACATGGCCGCCTCGCCCTTGCTGAACGCGAGGTTGCCGTCGCCGTAGCCCCGGCTCGGTGCGTCGTCGTTCACGTAGTCCGACGCCAGCTGGGTCATCTTCTCCATCGGCTCGGCGAAGTCCTTCTGGAACGACACCGAGGAGTCGGGCCCGACGGCGGTGCCTTCGGCGTTCATTCCGTCGAAGAACTCGATCACATCGAGCGAGCCGCCGACCGAATAGTCGTACCAGCCCTGACCGACGGTCCAGTCGTCCTTGAACGTGGCGTAGAACGGGGTGATCCCGGCCGCCTGCAGCGTCTGGCACACCTCGAGCAGCTCGCTCCAGGTCTGCGGGACCTCGAGGTCGTTCTCCTCGAAGATCTCCTTGTTGTAGATGACGGATGCCGCCATCACCGAGTACGGCAGGGCGCTGATGCGCCCTGCACAGCTGCCGTACTGATCCATGAGCGGCTGCAGGTCCTCGCGGACCGTGGCGGCGGCATCCGTCCCGGACAGGTCGCTGAGCGCGCAGCGCTGCACGAATCGCGCCACCTCGAAGTTGTAGTTCGCGAGCATGATGTCGGGCGGGTTGCCGCGCACGAAGCTCGCCGAGACGACGTCGACGCCGGAGGTGTCCATCTCGACGCGGACGTCGTCCTGTGAGGCGTTGTAGTCCGCCACGAGGGCGTTCATGAAGTCCAGCGCCTCGCGCTTGCTGAAGGTGA
>CAYOQY010000019.1:26187-31122 GCA_964406225.1 uncultured Microbacterium sp. | reverse complement strand
CTGCAGAAGGCGGCATCCCACACGGTCGAGAGAGTGCTGCTGCGCAAACTGTGACACGCGCCGCCGTCGCCGTTCGCGACCTCAAGTGAGGCTGTGCTAAGTTCGGCGACGAAGCGTCATTTGGGGTGACGTCTCCGTGATCGCGACCCGAAGAAGCGATCCCGACGATCTGAATACTGGGGATGAACATGTGTTTCAGCGCGCCTGAAAACGACCGCGAAACGACGCTCGAACGACCGCATGGCACCGCGAAAGGGGTCAGCCGTCGCACGCTGGTGAAGACCGCGGCGTGGACCGTGCCGGTCATCGCGTTCGCTGCGCCCGTGCCGGCGGCGTCGGCATCGCCGTGCACGCCGACCACGTCGTACGACAACCTGCAGCTGGGCAGCAAGCCGACCGTCATTTCGTTCCTGCCCGACCTCGGGGTGAACGCGACGATCTCGTACGCGTACAGCCCGGGGGGACTCGCGATCGGGGCGACGGGCGAGGTCGAGCAGACCTCGACCGTTCCGGCCTGGCGCTACATCGAGCTCGAGATGCTGCGTCAGGGGAACCCGGCACGCCTCACCGCGGGCAACTACATCCAGGTCACGATCCAGCTCACGGCGCAGGTCAGTGGGTTCTCTCTGCTGCTGCACGACATCGACAGCGAGCAGAACGGCTACATCGACAGTGTCGAGGTCGTGACGCCCGGCTGGGTCGGACAGCGCGGCGCCAACATCCAGGGCGACGGCACGAGTGGAAACCGCTACCGGCCGATCAACTGGGGCGACTACCCGATCAGCAGCGGCGAGGGACGCCTGCGCCTGAGCTGGCCAGGCACGATGCAGACCTTCACATTCCGCTACGTCGCGGGACTGACCGGCAACTCCGCCAATCAGCACATCGGGTTGGGTGATCTCAGCTACAGCGCGTGCATCCCGCCGGCGGGGCCGACATCGCGCAGCGCACGCAGCCTCAGCGCGCCTCGCGCAACCGTCCCGCTCACGTCGGGCGGGCTGACCGCCGAGCCGGAAGACGGCAGCGACAGCTGACACAAGCCGGAACGGGATGCCGTAGTGGGGACCGCGGCATCCCGTTCCACCTCGCCCCACAGCATCCCGCTTCCTGTGTGGGCGGCCTCCGGACGATGGCCCGACGCCGCTCCGGCACACCCTCCCGGCGATGCGCGCCCGCTTCCACTCAGCGACGTCCGCACCGGGCGCGCTCAGGATGCTCGCACTGCGCGCCCGTAGGATTGACCCCATGTGTGGAATCGTCGGATACGTGGGCCCTCGCGACAGCCAGGCCATCCTCCTCGCGGGCCTCGCCCGGCTCGAATACCGCGGCTACGACTCGGCCGGCGTCGCCGTGATCGACGGCGAAGGCGACCTCGGAATGCGCAAGCGCGCCGGCAAGCTCAAGGTGCTGCGCGATGACCTCGCCGCGCACCCGCTCGCGGACGGCACCACGGGCATCGGCCACACTCGGTGGGCGACGCACGGCGGACCGACCGACACGAACGCGCACCCGCACCTCGCCGATGACGACAAGCTCGCGGTGATCCACAACGGCATCATCGAGAACTTCGCCGAGATCAAGGCCGAGCTCGTCTCGGAGGGCTACACGTTCCGCAGCGAGACCGACACCGAGGCCGCCGCGATCCTGCTCGGGCGCGAGTACCGCGCCGCCGACGGCGATCTCGTCGCCGCGTTCCGTGCGGTCGTGAGCCGCCTGGACGGCGCATTCACGCTGCTCGCCATGCACGAAGACCATCCTGGACTCGTCGTCGGCGCGCGCCGCAACTCGCCGCTGGTGATCGGGCTGGGCGAGGGTGAGAACTTCCTCGGCTCGGACGTCGCGGCTTTCGTCGAGCACACGCGCAACGCGCTCGCGATCGGACAGGACCAGATCGTCGCGATCACGCCGTCCGGCGTCGAGGTCACCGACTTCTTCGGCGCGCCCGTCGAGGTCGAGCCGTTCGAGATCCTGTGGGACGCGTCGGCGGCCGACAAGGGCGGCTGGTCGAGCTTCATGGCGAAGGAGATCAGCGAGGAGCCCGAGGCGGTGCTCAAGACGGTCCTCGGTCGCACGCGCGACGGGCAGGTCGTGATCCCGGAGCTCGACGGTCTCGACGACCTCTTCGCCGGCATCCAGCGGGTCATCATCGTCGCGTGCGGCACCGCCGCGTACGCCGGATCGGTCGGCAAGTATGCGATCGAGCAGTGGGCGCGCGTGCCGGTCGACGTCGAGCTCGCGCACGAGTTCCGCTACCGCGACCCCGTGATCGGCGAGGACACCCTCGTGATCTCGATCAGCCAGTCGGGCGAGACCATGGACACCCTGATGGCCGTGAAGTACGCCCGCGAGCACGGTGCGCGCACGCTGTCGATCTGCAACACGCAGGGCGCCACGATCCCGCGCGAGTCGGACGCGATCGTCTACACGCACGCAGGGCCCGAGGTCGCGGTGGCGTCGACGAAAGCGTTCGTGGCGCAGATCACCGCGCTGTACCTTCTCGGCCTCCACATCGGGCGCGTGCGCGGCACGGTCGGCGCGACCGAGGCGGCGCAGCACGTGCTCGAGCTCGAAGCGATCCCCGACAAGATCCGTCGCATCCTCGACGAGGAGCAGGAGCGGATCGAGCAGCTCGCGCACTGGATGGGCGACACCCGCTCGGTGCTCTTCCTCGGCCGTCACGTCGGCTACCCGATCGCGATGGAGGGTGCGCTCAAGCTCAAGGAGCTCGCGTACATCCACGCCGAGGGCTTCGCCGCCGGCGAGCTCAAGCACGGACCGATCGCGCTGATCGAAGCCGGACAGCCGGTCTTCGTCATC
Organism: uncultured Microbacterium sp.; assembly: GCA_964406225.1. Classification (GTDB taxonomy): domain Bacteria; phylum Actinomycetota; class Actinomycetes; order Actinomycetales; family Microbacteriaceae; genus Microbacterium. The sequence goes on along the minus strand of CAYOQY010000019.1, from coordinate 28,305 downwards.
GTCCCGTCGCCGCGGGAGTCCGCGGAGCTGCACAAGAAGGTCGTGTCGAACATCGAGGAGATCCGCGCGCGCGGCGCTCGCGTCATCGCGATCGCCGAGGAGGGCGACGCGGCCGTACTGCCGCACGCCGACGAGGTGCTGCGCATCCCCCTCGCGGGCCCGCTCTTCGAGCCGCTTCTGGCCGTCGTGCCGCTGCACATCTTCGCGATGGGCCTCGCCACGGCGAAGGGCCTCGACGTCGACCAGCCGCGCAACCTCGCGAAGTCCGTCACGGTCGAGTAGACGCCGCGGCGCGGCATCCCCTCGCGCGCCGAGGTGGTGGGGCGCGCGCCGAGGTGGTGGGGCACCTTCTCGGCGCAGAGCGCAGCTTCTCGGCGCAGAGCGCACCTTCTCGGCGGAGGACCCACCTTCTCGGCGCAGAGCGCACCTTCTCGGCGCAGGACCCACTTCCCGGCGGGCGGGTGCGAGCTGCGGGATAAAGTGGCGGAATGCGGAAACGGGGGCAACGGTGATCGTGGGCATCGGCGTCGACCTCGTCGACATCGCACGGTTCGAGCGCACGCTGGAGCGCACCCCGCGGCTGATCCCGCGGCTGTTCTCCGCCGCCGAGCAGACGCGCTCGCCGCGCTCGCTCGCGGCCCGCTACGCCGCGAAGGAGGCGCTCATCAAGGCGCTCGGGGGCTCGGACGGCGTGTACTGGACCGAGATCGAGATCACGCCCGAGGACTCGGGACGACCCTGGTTCACCCTCACCGGCTCGACGGCCGACGTGGTCGCCGCGCGCGGCATCACGGGCCTGCACCTGTCGATGTCGCACGACGCGGGGTTCGCCACGGCGTTCGTCGTGGCGGAATCGGATGCCGCGCCCGGTGCGCCCGCGTTCGCGGCACGCACTGAGACTGCCGGCACTGCGAACAACGCGGGCCGCGACACCGAAGGCGGGCACCGAGGGGACGCCGCGCCGAGCCCGGATGCCGCGCCCGACGCGCGGGATGTGATCGCATGAGTCGGCCGGCTCCCGGGGTGCTGCGCGAGGCCCTCATCGACGTCGGTGCGATCACCGCGAACGTGCGGCACCTGCGCCGCCTGACGGACTCGGACGTCATCGCGGTCGTGAAGGCCGACGGGTACGGCCACGGCGCGGTGCGCTCGGCCGTCGCCGCGCTCGAGGGCGGCGCGACCCGCCTCGGCGTCGCCGACATCGGCGAGGCCCTCGCCCTGCGACGCGGCGGGATCACGGCGCCGATCCTCGCGTGGCTGCACGCCCCCGGCGCCTCGTTCGCCGAGGCGGCCGCGACGGGGGTCGAACTGGGGATCTCGAGCTTCGACCAGCTTCAGCGGGCCGCGGCTGCGGCATCCGGCGATCGACCCGTCGGCGTGCAGCTCAAGCTGGAGACGGGCCTGGGGCGCAACGGCATCGCGCCGGCGGACTACCACGTCGTGTTCTCGGAGGCGGCGCGGCTCGAGCGCATCGGACGCCTGCGGGTCGTGGGGATCTTCAGTCACCTCTCGAACGCCTCGGCCGACGACGACCGCGCCGCCCTGCGACTCTTCCACGACGCGCTCGGCGCCGCCGCGACGGCCGGGCTCGCACCGCCGCTGCGGCACATCGCCGCGACGCACGCGGCGATCGCCCTCCCCGAAGCGCGGCTCGGCTGCGTGCGCATCGGCATCGGGCTCTACGGACTCTCGCCGTTCGCCGACCGCTCCTCCGCCGAGCTCGGCCTCCGCCCCGCGATGACCCTGCGCGCGCCGGTCGCGGCGGTGCGGCGGGTGCCGGCGGGTCAGGGCGTCTCGTACGGCTACGACCACCGCACCGACCGGGAGACCACGCTCGCCCTCGTGCCGCTCGGCTACGCCGACGGCGTGCCGCGCAGCGCGTCGGGCGCCGGCCCCGTCTCGATCGGCGGTCGGCGGTTCCGGGTCGCGGGGCGCATCGCGATGGACCAGTTCGTCGTCGACGTGGGCGATCACGCGGTCGCGGTCGGCGACGAGGTCGTGCTGTTCGGCGATCCGACGCTGGACGTGCCCTCCGCGGACGAGTGGGCGGACGCGGCGTCGACGATCAACTACGAGATCGTGACCCGGATCGGTCCGCGGGTGCAGCGGCGGCAGGTG
>CAYOQY010000019.1:0-26087 GCA_964406225.1 uncultured Microbacterium sp. | reverse complement strand
GATCAACTACGAGATCGTGACCCGGATCGGTCCGCGGGTGCAGCGGCGGCAGGTGGCGGAGTGAGCGGCGGTCTCGTGCCGGTTGTCGGATCCGTGGTGACCGAAGTGACGGGAGTGACGGGTGAGTCGCTCACGGCGCGGGGGCTCCGACGGATGGACGCCCGATGAGCCTCGACGCGCTGCGCGGACGCCACGAGATCGCGGGTCCCGGTGACATGGAGGCGTTCGGCGAGCGGATCGGCGGGATGCTGAAGCCCGGCGACCTCGTCGTGCTCACGGGCGCGCTCGGGGCGGGGAAGACGACCCTGACGCGCGGGATCGCCGCCGGGCTCGGCGTGCGGGGGCCCGTGCAGAGCCCGACGTTCGTGATCGCCCGGACGCATCCGTCGCTCGTCGGCGGGGCTCCGCTCGTGCACGTCGACGCCTACCGCCTCGGCTCGGCGCTCGAGCTGGACGACCTCGACATCGACGCGGACCGCTCGGTCGTGATCGTGGAGTGGGGCCGCGGCATGGTCGACGGCCTGCGCGACGAATGGTGGGAGATCGAGCTCGAGCGCGAGCTCGGCGGGCGGGGCGCCGACACGATGTGCGGCGACAGCTCGCGCGTCGCCGACGAGCTCGACGCCGACGCGCCCCGCACCGTCACGGTCTCCCGCCGCCCCTGACCGCGGGTCCGCAGGCTGCCCTCTCGGCGCCACCCTGCCGAGCAGACCGTTGACGCCCGCCGTCGGCGGGTCTACGGTGTGCGCATGAGCCGGGGGTGGGCGTTACTCGTCGTCGTCGGAATGCTGTCGCTCGGAGCGTGCTCCGCGGCGGAGCCCGGAGCGGATGCCGCATCGCCCGATCCGCCCGCCTCGTCGGAGCCTGCGGAGTCGCCGTCCACCGAAGACGAGGTCGAGGTCGTGCCGCTGGCATCGATCGCCGAGATCGCCGGAACGCGGTGGACCGGAACGGACTCGGACGGCGACAGCCACGGGCTCTCGTTCAAAGAGGACGGCAGTCTGACCCACAGTCAGGGCGGGATGCGCCAAGACACGACCTGGGCCGTCGAGGGCGAGACCGTCGTCTTCACGATCGTCTTCGGCCCCGGAAGCATCACCGAGATCACCGGCACCCTGGACCCGGCGACCCAGACGATGTCCGCGGTGGGGGTCGACAGCCTGGGCGAGGTCACGTTCGAATTCACCCGGCTGGACTGAGCGGGTCGCCCGACCGCGCCTCTCAGGGGCGCCCGGCTGTCGCCTGTGGCCGCACGGCGAGACCGCGCCGCGCGGCGGGCGCGAGCCGCAGGCGCGTGGTCGCCGCGAGGGCTGCGAGAACGGCATCCGTCCGCTCGATGTGCGCGAAGTGCCCGGCCCCGCGCACGCGCATTTCGGAGAAGTCGCGGATGACGGCGGCGAACCCTTCGGCATCCGCGTCACCGGCGAACACGTCATGCTCACCGCGCACCGCCCGCACGGGGCACGCGATCGCGCGCCAGCGTCGCACGTCGTACGAGGCGGCGAGCCGGGCGGCGTGTGCGAAGGCGCCGGGCCGCACCTCCTCGCCGAGCGCGGCGACGACGGACGGATGCACGCGCCCGGTGAACAGCGGTGACGACAGCGTCGGGAGCCACCCGATTCGCGCGACGAGCCGCACGACGTGCCTTCCCGTGCGACCGAGCGCCGCGAGGGTGCGCATCGTGAGGAGCATGCCCGCGAACCACGGCAGTCGCAGGCCGCCGCGCAGCGGACGGCGGATCGCGGCCACCGCGCCCGCGCCGGTCGCCGAGACGAGCGTGACGCCGAGCGTGTCTTCGGGGTGGCGGGCCGCGACATCGAGCGCGACGAAGCCGCCGAGCGAGTGCCCCACCACCCGCCAGGACGAGAAGCCGAGGGCGCGGGCGACCTGCACGACGGCATCCGACACGTCATCGACCGATCGCACGCCCGCGGGCCCGCCGCTGTCGCCCCAGCCGGGCAGGTCGATCGCGACGACATCCGTCAGCGGCGCGGACGACGCATCGGATGCCGCCAGCAGCGGCGTCCAGGTCGTCCACGAACCGGCGGCGCCGTGCAGGAGGATCGTGGCCGGCCCACCGGTTTCGCGGCCCGTGTGGACCACGACCTCTCCGGCCGAGGTCGGCACGACGATCCGGCGCAGTCCGAGCCGCGCGGCATCGCGGCGCAGCGGGAGCGGATGCGGGAGCGGGACGGTGTCGGTCACGGGTGTTGTTCGTCGCGGCGGGTGCATCGGATTCCCCTGCCGAGCGCGCCGGGTGCGCCCACGGAGCGCTCCCGTGCTCACCGACGCGCCCGGCGTCGCCGACTACCCTTGAGGGGTGATCCTCGCCATCGACACCTCCGTCGGCACCGCCGTCGCGATGACCGCCGACGACGGCGTCGTGCTCGCGGACGCGTCGAGCGAGAACCCCCTCGGCCACGCGGAGGTGATCGGCGGGATGCTGCAGCAGGCGCTCGCCGCGGCATCCACCGCCCCCGCCTCCACGGGCGAGGAACTCACCCACGTCGCGGCCGGCATGGGCCCGGGGCCGTTCACGGGACTCCGGGTCGGGATCGCCGCCGCACGCGCGTTCGCGCTCGGACGCGGCGTCCCCGTGGTGCCGGTCGTGAGCCACGACGCCGTCGCCCTCGAGGCGCTGCTGGCCGGCGCGCTGTCGGACGCCGACGTGCCGCGGTTCGCCGTCGTGACCGACGCCCGCCGGCGCGAGTACGCCTTCACGGTCTACGACGGCCTCGACGACGACGGGCTGCCGGTGCGCGTCGCCGAGCCCGCGCTCATCCCGCGCGACCAGCTCGACGCGCGACTCGCCGAGCTCGGCGCCGACCGCCGCGACGCCCCGCGCGTCCCGGCGGCGATGATCGCCCTCGTCGCCGCGCGCAGCGTGGCCGCCGGCCGGATGATCGCGCCGGGAGAGCCGCTGTACCTGCGCTCGCCCGACGTCACGCTGCCGCACGGACCGAAGAGGGTCACCGCATGAGCGCGACCCGCCCGGCCACGCTCGACGACCTCGACGCGATCATGGCGCTCGAGCGCGACTCGTTCCCCACCGACGCGTGGTCGGACGCCATGATGCGCGAAGAGCTCGCCTCGCCGCACGGGTGGTACGTCGTGGTCGAGGAAGCGGGCCGCCTGATCGGCTACGCGGGGCTGCGCGCGCCGCGCGGTGCCCGGGATGCCGACATCCAGACGATCACGATCGCCGCGCGCGCCCGCGGTGGGGGTCGCGGTCGGGCGCTGCTGACCACCCTGCTCCATGAGGCCGTGCGTCGCGGCGTGCACGACGTGTTCCTCGAGGTGCGGGCCGACAACCCCGTGGCCCAGCGGCTGTACGCCTCGGAGGGCTTCGTCGAGGTCGGACGCCGCCCCCGGTACTACCAGCCCGACGACGTCGACGCGATCGTGATGCGGCTCGACCTGCCGGGGTGGGCGGCGCGCCCGCACGCCGGTGTCACCGGCGAATCTCCACAGATCTCGACATCCCAGGCATCGTCGGGGGCGGTTCGGCGGGATTCCGCAGCGGATCCGTGGAGTTCTGCAGTGACCCGGCCGGGTGCGGACGCGGGAGCGTGCACGTGAGTGACCTGAACCGCACCGAGCCCCTCGTGCTCGGCATCGAGACGAGCTGCGACGAGACCGGCATCGGCATCGTGCGCGGCCGGACGCTCCTGAGCAACACGATCGCCAGCAGCATGGACGAGCACGCCCGCTACGGCGGCGTCGTCCCCGAGGTCGCGGCCCGCGCCCACCTCGAGGCCCTGGGGCCCGCGATCGAGACGGCGCTCGCCGAGGCCGGCGTGACGCTCGGCGACCTCGACGCCGTCGCCGTCACGAGCGGACCGGGGCTCGCCGGTGCCCTCATGGTCGGCATCGGCGCGGCGAAGGCCCTCGCCGTCTCGCTCGGCATCCCGCTGTACGCGGTCAACCACCTCGTCGGCCACATCGCCGCCGACATCCTCGACGCCGACGCGCCGCCCCTGGAGTACCCGACGGTCGCGCTGCTCGTGAGCGGCGGCCACACGTCCCTGCTCCTCGTCCGCGACCTGACCTCGGACGTGGAGCTGCTCGGCGAGACGGTGGACGACGCCGCCGGCGAAGCCTTCGACAAGGTCGCGCGCCTGCTCGCGCTGCCGTACCCCGGTGGGCCGGAGATCGACCGCGCCGCCCGGGACGGCGACCCGCGCGCCATCCCGTTCCCGCGGGGACTCTCACGCGCGAGCGACATGGCGGCGCATCGCTACGACTTCTCCTTCTCGGGGCTGAAGACCGCCGTCGCACGCTGGACCGAGCAGCGCGAAGCGCAGGGCGAACCGATTCCGGTGGCCGACGTCGCGGCATCCTTCCGCGAAGCGGTCGTCGACGTCCTCGTGACGAAGGCCCTCGCGGCGTGCGCGGACCACGGTGTGCCCCGGCTGCTGCTCGGCGGAGGCGTCATCGCGAACCGCCGGCTCCGCGACGTCGCGACCGAACGCGCGGCCGCGGCCGGTGTCGCCCTCCGCATCCCGCCGCTGTCGCTGTGCACCGACAACGGCGCGATGATCGCGGCGCTCGCGGCGGAGCTCATCATGACGGGCCGGCAGCCGTCGACCGACGGCTTCGGAGCCGATTCGACGTTGCCCGTGACCGAGATCCAGGTCGCGGAGGCGACCCCGTGAGCGGCGACGGCAGCGAGCTCGGCGACGGCGTGACGCGGTCGCCGGGGTCGGACGCGACACCCCGCCCGACCGAGGCGGATGCGACGCCCCGCCCGACCGCGCAGGCGACGCCGCGCCCGACCGTGCAGGCGACCACCCCCGATCCGGATGCCGCCACGACGGCCGCCGCGGCGGGCACGGCATCCGCACCCGCCGTGCCACCCCGGCCGGCGACGTCCGTCGAGGCGCCGTCGCCCGACGTCGCGCCGGTCGAGGCCGAGTCGGCGATCCCTGGTCGCCACCGCGGCGGGTTCGAGCGCTGGCCGACCGCGCCGGTGGGCATCACCCCCGTGACGACCGCGCCCGACCTGGATGCGCCGGTGCTGTGGGCTCCCGCCGAGCCGGCCCGCCCGTCGCGCGGCGTCGCCGCGTGGGCGCTCGGGTTCTCGATCCTCGCGCTGATCGTGTCGTTCTTCGTGGGATGGGGCTTTCCACTCGGCCTCGTGGCGATCGTGACCGCGATCATCGCCCTCCGCCGCCCGCTCGAAAGTCGCGGAGTCGCGGTGTGGGCGCTCGTGCTCGGCGTGGTGTCGGTGCTCTACAGCGCCGGCTGGCTCACGTTCGCCGCGAGCCGCGCGGACCTGTTCGCCCTGTTCCGCTGAGGCGCCGGCACGGCGTCCGCTCACAGAATGCCCGTGCACAGAATCGGATCCGGCAGCTGACACGCCGTCGACGGGATGCCGGTCCCGGCGTGTCGCGCGAGCCGGTCCGATTCTGTGCACGGTGCGCCGGACCGGCGAGGTGTGGTCAGACGCGATCGGCGAGGATCGCGAGGCGCTGCGACCCGACGCGCGTGACGAGGAGCGTCGCCGCGTCGTCGCCCTTGAGCTTCAGGGCGGTGCGGAACGCGGCGGGATCGATGTCGACCCCGCGTTTCTTGATCTCGAGGCGCCCGATGCCGCGCGCGCGGAGCGCGCGTGAAAGCGCCCGCGTCTCGGCGGGGAGCACCTCGCGTACCCGGAAGCTCGCCACGAACGGGCTCGTGAGCGCGGCATCCGATGTGAGGTAGGCGATCTTCTCGTCGAGCATGCCCGCCTCGAGGGAGCGCGCGACCTCGCCGATCAGACGCGCGCGGATCACCGCGCCGTCGGGCTCGTGTACGAAGGCCCCGAGCGGACGTGCGGGCTCGTCGGGCGCATCGGCGGGGGCGGTCAGCTCCCACGCGTCGTCGCCGCGCAGGACGAGGGCGGCCCGCCGCACGCCCTCCCGCGCGAGCGCACCCGACCACAGCACGAGCTCGACCGTCGAGCCGTCCGCGCTCACCCACTGCGCTTCGACGCCGTCGGGGATCAGGTCCCGATCCAGACCCGGACCGAGCTTGATGCCCGTCGGCATGCGCTCTGCGACATCGAACGCCCAGTCGAGCGAGGGGGAGTAGTCCTCGGGACGCACGCGCGCGGTCTCGCTGTGCCCCGCCGTCCGGCGGGCGGGGTCGAGCCAGACGGCGTCCACGCCGGAGAGGTCGGTCTCCTCCGCCCTGCCGTGCCGCACGGTGACCGCGTCGCCGAACGGCGCGAGGTTGTAGGCGGCGATCGCGGCGGTCACCTCGTCGGTGTCGACGGCCTCGACACGGATGCCGAGCGCCGCGAAGCCGAGGGCGTCGCCGCCGATCCCGCACCCGAGGTCGGCGACCGATGCGATCCCCGCGGCGCGCAGCCGGCCGGCGTGGCGTGCCGCGACGCCGAGCCGGGTCGCCTGCTCGAGTCCGGCGCGGGTGAACAGCATCCGGTCGGCGAAATCGCCGAACTTCGCGCGCGCCTTCACCCGCAGGCGCGCCTGCCCGACGACGGCCGAGACGAGCTCGGGGGAGTGCCCGGCGTTGCGCAATCGCGACACGGCGCGCGCGACGTCCGTGGTCGACTCCACGGGGTCCAGCCCGTCCAGCAGCGTCAGTCCCGCGGGAGTGAGCAGTGCGGTCAATTCGGGCATGTCCACCCGGTCAGCCTAGGGGCGCACCATGCGGCATCCCCTATCGAACCCCCAAGACCCCCTACAGACCCCTACCCGAACCCCTACAACCCTCGGGGTCACCCCCGATGCCGCCGCAGCGCGACCGTTCCACACTCGTACCAACGCGCCGATAGGCACTCTACGAACAGAGGAAAGATCATGGCTGTGGAAGACAACGTCAACCTCCTGGGGCTGCAGGCCAACCTGGAGGACTCGCTCAACGACAACTCGTCGAACGCGTTCCTGTCGGGCAACACCGACAACTCGGACAACTCGGTCGACACGGACCTCGACGTCGAGGTCGAGATCGAGGACTCGTTCAACGACAACTCCTCGAACGCCGATGACTCGTTCAACACCGACAACTCGGTCGAGAACGACGCCGAGGACTCCTTCAACGACAACTCGGACAACCACTCGAACAACGACGAGTCGTTCAACACGGACTCGTACAACGACCTCTACTCGAACAACGAGAACTCGTTCAACGACGACTCGGTCAACGCCGGCATCCGCCAGTACAACTCGGGCATCGGTGAGTTCAACATCATCGACGCGAGCGAAGGCGGCGGCGGAGGCTGGGGCAAGATGGCCGGCGGTGGCGGCGACCTCGAGGTCGAGATCGACGCGCGCTCCACGACGACCGACCAGTCTGTCAACCAGAACATCACCACCTCCTCCGGCAGCGGCGGTGCGGCCCTCGCGGCCAGCGGCAGCGCGGACGGGGGCCTCGGCGGCAACGGCGGCAACGGCGGTGCGGGTGGCGCCGGCGCCTCCAACCTCGGTCTCGGAACGGGTGGCGCCAGTAACGGCGGCTCCGGTGGCACGGCCACCGCGACGGTGGGCCTCGGTGCCGACGCGAACGCGGAGGCCAACGGCGGAAACGGAAGTGCGGGTTCGGGCAGCGCCGACGGCGACGGCGGCGACGGCGGCGCAGGCGCCGCGGGTGCGGCGGGCGGCGCCTCGAACGGCGGCGCGAGCGGTGACGTCGGCGCGATCGGCGGCGACGCCGACGGCGGCAACGTGACGCAGTGGATCGGCAACAATGCGGTCGTGGCCTCGGGTGACGGCGCCAACGCAGCCGGCGACGACGTCACGGTGACCGAGCTCGACTTCGACCTCGAGATCGGCGACATCTACACCGGCAACCAGTGGGCCACGGACTCGTTCAACACGGACAACTCCGACAACTCGTGGACCGACAACTCCGACAACTCGTGGGAGGACAACTCCGACAACTCGTGGACCGACAACTCCAACGAGCAGGAGCTCGAGGTCGAGGTCGAGATCGACGACTCGTTCAACGACGTCAGCTTCTGACGCGGACGCACGACCGGCCCGGCCGTCCCCTTCCTCGCGGAGGGGGCGGCCGGGCACACCCCCATCTGCACGAGGATGGGATGCGAGACTGAAGTCCACCGCCTCACCCGAAGGTCAGAGCCATGTCCAGCAGCGAAAAGCACGGCCGGGACGACGCGCCGCTCGACGACGAGCAGCAGGCGTCCCCCGAGGCGACGGGCGGCGGCGCCGACGGAGGATTCTGGGGCAGTGACGCCGGGGATCCGTTCGCCGACACGACGGACTGGTTCTCGGCCGAGCTCGAGAACGTGAGCGCGTCGGACTGGGACATCGACACCGCCCAACTGTGGGGCGACGACATCGATCCGGGCCGGGTCGAAGAGGGCGGCGAGAGCGGACTCGACTTCTCGCTGTGAGCAGGTCCCGCCCGGTTCGCGGGCGGTCAGCAGGTCGGCAGACGGATGCATCCGTCGGGCCGACCTGTCACCATGGAACGGGAGATCACGTGCCGGAAACGGGCAGCACCGAGGAGTTCGCCGTGGCCGAACGCCAGTCGAAGACGACGTCGCGAGACATGACGGCCCTCGTGGGCTCCCTCAGCGCGTTCGCCGCCGACGCCGGACGGGCCGACCTCGCCCAGAGGCTCGAGCACACCCGCGCCCGCCTGCAAGACCCCGATGTGCGGGTCATCGTCGTCGGCGAGTTCAAACAGGGCAAGAGCAAGCTGATCAACGCCCTCGTGAACGCCCCCGCCTGCCCGGTCGACGACGACATCGCGACGAGCGTGCCCACGTCGGTCGGCTATGCCGAGCAGACCTCCGCGTGGGTCGTCGTCCGCGACGGGGATGCCGCACCCACGGCATCCGGCCCGGCGGTGAAGCGCCAGGAGGTGCCGATCGAGGAGTTGTCGGAGTACGTCTCCGAGCGCGGCAACCCCGGCAACGAGAGGAAGATCGTCTCGGCGGAGGTGCTGCTGCCGCGCGAGATCCTCAAGGGCGGGCTCAAGCTGGTGGATTCGCCGGGCGTGGGTGGTCTGGACTCGTCGAATGCGCTCGCGACCCTCTCGGCGCTCTCCTCCGCGCACGCCGTGCTGCTCGTCTCGGACGCGTCGCAGGAGTACACCGAACCCGAAGTGCAGTTCCTCAAGCACGCGATGCGCATCTCGCCGAACGTCGCCGCCGTTCTCGCGAAGACCGACCTCTATCCCGAATGGCGCCACATCGAACGGCTCGACCGCGGACACCTGCTCGAGGCGGGTGATGTGCCGATGTTCTCCGTTTCGAGCGACCTGCGGCTGCTGGCGGCGGAGCTGCAGGATCGCGCGCTCAACGACGAATCGGGATTTCCCGCACTCGTCGCTCACCTGCGCCGCGAAGTGCTGGGGCGTGCCGAACTCATCCACGAACGCAGCGCGGTGCACGACCTGGTCTCGGTCGTCGAGCAGCTCACGGTCTCGTTGCGATCCGAACTCAACGCCATCCTGCATCCCGAGGACACGCCGCGGATGATCGCCCAGCTCGAAGAGGCGAAAGCCCGGGCCGACGAGTTCCGGGGGCGGTCGGCACGCTGGCAGGTCACGCTGACGGACGGCATCACCGATCTGATCGCCGACATGGAGCACGACCTGCGCGATCGGCTGCGCAAAGTGCAGCGCGAGGCCGAAAATGCGATCGACGAGGGCGACCCCGGGCCGATCTGGGACCAGATCACCGAGTGGCTCGACCAGCGGGTGGCCGGTGCGGTCTCGGAGACGTTCGTCTGGACGGACGAAAGATCCCGGTGGCTGTCCGAAGAGGTCGCGCAGCTGTTCAGCGAGGGCGAGTCCGAGCTGCCGGCGATCGACGTCGGCGACACCCGGGGCGTGCTCGACCCGGTCGAGCAGCTGTCCCCGCTGGATTCGGGCCGTCTCGGTGCCGGGGAGAAGATCTACATCGGCGTGCGCGGCTCGTACGGCGGCGTGCTGATGGTCGGTCTCGCCACCGGCCTGATCGGCATGACCCTCATCAACCCGCTGTCGCTGCTCGCCGGCGTCCTCGTCGGTCGGCGGGCCTACCGCGAGGACATGAACTCGCGCCTCTCCCGCCGTCAGCACGAGGCGAAGCTGCTCGTGCGCCGCTACATCGACGAGGTCATCTTCCAGGTCGGCAAGCAGCTGAAAGACCGACTGCGCCTCGTGCAGCGTTCGGCCCGCGACCACTTCGGGTCGATGGCGGAGGAGCTGCACCGGTCGCTGTCCGACGCCCTGACGGCCTCCAAGCAGGCGGCCGGCACCTACACCGCCCAACGCGACCAGCGCGCGGCGCAGCTGACGTCGCAACTGAAGCGCCTCGAATCCCTCCAGGCCGAGATGCCCGCGCTGCCGCCGCTGCGTCAGAAGGCCGTCCAGCGGTGAACGGCCGGCTCGACGCCGAGGCGGAAGCACTGCTGCGGACCGCCGCGGAAGTCTACGCCGACGACGCGGCCGCCGGCGCGATCATCGCAGAGCTGCAGCGCCGGCTGCGCGAGCCGCTGCGCCTCGCGATCGCGGGGATGGTGAAGGCGGGCAAGTCGACGCTTCTGAACGCGCTGCTGGGCGAGCAGATCGCCCCGACGGATGCCGGCGAGTGCACGCGGCTCGTCACGTGGTACCGCTACTCGGTGACACCGACCATCACGCTGCACACCCACGACGGCGGCACGCACCGCATGCCCGTACGTCGCCAGAAGGGTCGCCTGGTCATGGACCTCGGCGGTGTACCCGTCGAAGACGTGGAGTGGATCGACGTCGGCTGGCCTCTCGAGGGCCTGAAGTCGATGATCCTGATCGACACGCCCGGCATCGCCTCGCTGTCGGAGGAGACCTCGGCTCGCGCCACACGCTTCCTCACCCCCGAGGAGTCGCCCTCGTCAGCGGATGCCGTGGTCTACCTCATGCGCCACCTGCACGCGTCCGACGTGAAGTTCCTCGAGTCGTTCCGCGACACGGCGGCCGGCGTCGCGCAGACGATCTGCGCCGTGGGGGTGCTGTCGCGATCCGATGAGATCGGCTCGGGCCGCATCGATTCGCTCCTGTCGGCGGGAAAGGTCGCGCGCCGCTACGAGCGCGATGGAGACCTCGCGTCTCTCGTGCTCGGGGTGATCCCGGTGGCGGGGCTCGTCGCGGAGGGCGCGCGCACGCTGCGGGAGAGCGAGTACGCCGCGTTCCGCGAGCTCGCCGGGCTCGAACGTGCCGAGCGGGAGCGCCTGCTGGTCTCGGCCGATCGGTTCACGAGGGAATCGGACGCGACCACGGTGAGCGCGGCCGATCGGCGTGCGCTCCTCGGTCGGTTCGGCATCTTCGGCGTGCGTCTGGCCACGGCTCTCATCCGCGGAGGCGTCGAGAGCTCGTCCGAGCTTGCCGATGCGATGGTCCGGCAGAGCGGCCTCGTCGAACTGCGCCAGTTCGTGCGCGATCAGTTCCGCACGCGCTCCACGACGCTCAAGGTGCGCGGGGTGCTGCTCGGTCTGGAGAAGCTCATCCAGGACGTCCCACGCGACGGTGCCGACGAGATCCGCGCGGGCATCGAGAGGATCTCGGCGACGGCGCACACGCTGCGCGAGCTCACCCTCCTCGCCCGGGCGCGGGCGGAGGGGCTGCCGCTGGATGCGGCCGACGCCATTGAGGCGCAAGTGATCATCGGCGGCTCGGGGACCTCGGCGCAGGCGCGCCTCGGGCTCGCGGACGACGCCGATGCCGGCGTCGTCCGCGAGCGGGCGGAGGAGCGGCTCGCCCACTGGCACGGCCTCGCCGAGTCCCCCCTCACCGAGCGGGCGGCTGTGGGCGTGTGCTTCGTGGTGATCCGCAGCCTCGAGGAGATCGTGGCCGATCTCGCGCCCGCCGCGGTGCCCGTGCTCGACCCCGCCTCGACGGAGGACGGCGTCGGCTCAGAGGTCGGTGCCGACGACGTTGTCGTGACCGCGCCGGACGTCGTGCCGGCGGGCGGTCCACGCCATGGCCTTGGGCAGGACGCTGAAGAGCAGGGCGAGCACGACAAGTCCCGTCTGGGCCGCAAGAAGAAGCAGAAGCGATTCGCGGCGTTCGCCGAGCGCCACCCATTCCGTTGACAGCATGAACAGGATGAGCTGGAGGCCGAGCGTCGACAGCTGCCACCAGCGGACCTTCGGGCGTCTGCTCATGAACGAGACCAACAGGGTGATCTGCACGAGCAGGATCGTGACCATGAGCCCGAAGATGATCCAGAAGACGATGTCGGCGGCCGCATCGTAGGTCTCGTCGCTCCGGCCCTCCACGACGCGGCGGACACGATCTGAGATGAGCGGGAGCAGCTCCTGCCGGATGATGAAGAAGAACACGGTCGTGAACCCACCGAGGGCGAAGCTCAGGATCCAGAACAGCTGACACATCCGCACCGAGAACGGCGGTGTGACCTTCACCAGGACGGGCGCGGCGTTCGGGCTCGCCGTCGGCGGACGCGCCGGCGCCTCCCGGGCAGGAGGCGCCGGCGCTTTCGCCGTGACGGCCGAGGCCTTGCCGGTCTCGGCGGTCACCGCGGGCGTGACCCGCGCGGGGGGCTGGGGGTGGGACGTGTCTGTCACGGGCCGCCCGTCACTGCTCCTCGACGGGCTCTTCGACGTACGCATCCTCGACCACCATGCCGGCGTCGTCGCTCTCGTACGACTCGGTCGACGACGTCAGGTCCGTCGCGAGCGGATCCGGCGCCGGCTCACTCACCGCGACCGGCGCGGGCTCGGGCGCCGGGGCAGGTGTCTCGACGGCCCCCTGCGTGGCGTCGGCTGCGGTGTCGAGCGCCGTGTCCACCGCACCCTCGACCGCGTCGCCCACCGTCTCGGCGGCATCCGACGAGGCGTCGTCCTCGCCGGTGGACACGAGGGCGGGGTCGGTCTCGGCGACGGCGCCGCCGGTGTTGTTGAAGCTGCCGTCGTTCGTGGTGTTCCCGACCGACACGTCGCCGATCGTGACGTCCACATCCGAGTCGATCGCCGTCGCGTCGTCGCCGGCCGCGATCGATCCGTCGCCGGACGCGACGACGGCCTCCTGGTCGAAGATCTGCGTCACATCGCCGCCGTTGGTCCAGATGTTCTGGTTCGTCGACTGGTCGACGATCGTGCTGCGTGCGTCGATCGTCGTGAACTGGTTGACGATGTTGCGGATCTCGCGGATCACTTCGTCGGGCGGGCTCGGCGGAGGCGGCGGGATCACGGGCTTGACGATCACGCTCGGGTGATCGACGATCACGGGCTTGACGGCCTGGACATCGGCGAGGCAGGCATCCTCCAGCCCGTTGTTCGCCAGCATCGCCTTCGGGGCGGCGTCGAATTCCTCGAGCTCGGCGGGGTCGCGCAGAAGGCTCAGGATGAAGGCGATCAGCGCATCAGCGACGGTCGCGACCGGTGTACTCATTGTTCGTCTCCTCGACGTCGGCACGCATGGATCTCACGCCTGCGACAAGCTTGCTGTGTTCAGATTATTGAGTTGTCCCGCACCCGGCATCGGGGGTTTGCCCGATGCCGGAGGGGGGCTCTAGGGGGATCCCGCCGCACGCCCCTCGGCATCCGCGACGCGCTCACCGCCGCGCGCCGACTGATCGACCACGACGCGGAGCTTCGCGATCAGATCCGAGCGTGACGTCGCCCCCAACCGGCGGCGCATGTGGGCGATGTGGTGCTCGGCCGTGCGCGGCGAGATGAAGATCGTCTCGCCGATCTCGGCGTACGTCTTGCCCTGGAGCACGAGGCGCGCGACGTCCAGTTCGCGCTCGCTCAGCGCTGAGCCGTCCGCTGCGCCCGCGGCCGCGGCGCCTCCGTCGTCCTCGGCACGTGCCGTGCGGCGCACGCCCTCGCCCGGGTGCAGTTCGCGGGCGCATGACAGCAGCCGCGCCGACACCTTGCGGTCGGTCGAGCGGCTCGCACCGTGACCGGCGAGGCGTGCGCCGTCCCAGCTGAGTCCCGCGGAGGCCAACCCGTGCGCGGCGGCCTCGACGGCGTCGGCATCCACCGACCCGGCGAGGGTCGCGGTCCACACGCGTCCCGCCTGCGCCATCACCGCGGCGACGGGGCTGTGGGCGGATGCCGCCACGAGCGCGCGGGCGTGCGGCTTGAGGTCGTCGGGACGGTTCAGCAGGATGCCCTGCTGGATGCCGGCCCAGCTGAGGTGCGCCGACCAGATCGGCGGCGACCCGAGGCCCGCGACGATCTCGAGCGCGCGAGCGAAGTGCGGCTCCAGCCGGGCCGTGTCGCCCACCCGTGCAGCGGAGGTCATCAGCTCGGCGAGCGGAAGCAGGAGGAACAGGTCGGCCTCGACGTGCAGCACGCAGTCTCGCACGTCACTCCAGGTGGACTCGAGCGAGGCGGCATCCTCATACCGGCGCGCGATCGCGACGCGCACCGCCTGCGCGAGCACATGATCCCGGCACGATCGCGACGGAGACGCTTCGAGCGCGCGCTCGAGGGCTTCACGCGCCTCGAGCGGCCGAGAGCGCTGCACGGCGATCCACGCTCGCCAGAGCAGGAGCCGTGTGCTCGCCCACTCACCGCCCTGCTCGCCTCGGATCGCCTCTTCGACGACGGCGTGCGCGATGTCGAGGTCGCCGACGTTCATCGCGACGATCGCCGCGATCACGGCCGGCAGCTCCGGGATCGGCGCCGAGGTCGAGGAGGCCGTGTACATCTGCGAGGCCCGCACGAGGTCGGCGACGGCCGCCTCGGCGCGGCCCGGGACCACCGTCGCACGCAGGCCGCGGCCGAGCAGTTCCATCGCGACGCCGAGCGTGGACGGAAGGCCTCCGGCCGGCGCGACATCGTCGTCGGGGACGGGTACGCCGGCACCGACCGCGGCGATGAGCGCGCGGGTGCGGGAGTCCGGCCCGGTCGGAGGCAGGGAGCGGTAGACCGCCTCGCTCATGCGCATCATGCCGCGCAGCGACCAGACGGCCGCCGATGTGTCGGCGATGCGGTCGGAATCATCGGCCCCGGCATCCGGGGGGAGTTCGTCGATGATCGCTCCCGCGAGATCCGCGTCTCCCGATGCCCACGCCGCGTGCGCGCGGCGCGCGGCCACGGCACGCGGGTCGGAACCGCAGTCGCGGGCCGCGTCGTAGAGGTCGAGCGCGCGCCGCGGATCGCGGTCGAGCACGCGGTCGCCCTGCTCGACCAGAGCGTGCGCGACGCCGCGGTCGTGGATGCCGCCGAGCCACTCCCGGTAGCCGGTGTCGCCGTCCGCCGCGGAGTGCGCGATGCCCTCGGCCACACTCGCGCTCAGGTCGATGAGCCGCGTGGGTGGGATCGTGGCACGCACGGCCGACCGCACGAGGGGCACGGGCTGGCCGTTGCGCATCAGCAGACCCTCGGCGTACGCCTGAGCGATCACGTCGTCAGGATCGGCGAGCGGTCGCGCAGGCGACGCACCCGCCACGCACAGCACCTCGATCTGGTGACGCAGGCCGACCGGGATCGTGTCGAGGCGGTGCGCGATCCGCTCCTCGATGTCGCGCATGAGGTGCCGGTGTCCGCTGTCGTCGGCGCAGTCCCGGCCGTCGTGCAGGGCGAGCGCTTCCGACACCAGCCACGAGACGCCGCCGGTGAAGGCGAGGATGTCATCCACGCACGGGTCCGGGATGCCGCGTCCGTCGCCGTCGAGGTACGTCAGGACATCCGAGCGGGAGACGTGGCCCAGCACGATCGCCGGGCGGCTGCGCTCCAGGCTCCGCGTGATGCCGGACAGTGCGTCGATGCGCGGCCAGGGCCTGCTCGCCACGACGAGCGAGGCGGCAGGGTCGTCCGAGCGGGCGCGCAGCGCGTCGATCTGCCCCGCGTCGAGCAGATGCAGGTCGTCGACCAGCAGGACGTGCGAACGCGGCACGCGGGCGACGTCGCTGCGGTCGGTCAGCACGGTTGCCTGTGCGGAGTGGTCGGAGAGGAGCCGGTGGAGTTCGCGGATGACGGTGGACTTGCCGGACCCCGCGTTGCCCATCACCACGGCCCGTGCCGGACCGAAGTGGGAATCGAACGCGATCGCGTCCATGACGGGTCGGGCCTGGCGCTCCCAGATGAACGACGCGGATGCGCGCGCGGCGGCGGCGCTGTCGGTCTGCAGGATGGTCATGATCGATGCATCCCTTCCCGTCACACCGGGTCCGTCGGCGACGGCGACGGGTCGGGTGCGGGTGCGGGTGCGGGGTCGGGAGTGGGTTCGGTCGTCTGCTCGGGTGCCGGCGGCGTCGTCTCCACCGGCGCGGGCGGGGTCGTCTCCACCGGTGCGGGCGGGGTCGTCTCCTCCGGCGCGGGGGGCGTGGTCTCCACGGGTGCCGGCGGCTGGGTCTCGGTGGGAGCGGGCGTCTGCGTCTCCTCGGGCGCGGGTGCCGGGGTCTCCGACGGCGTCGGAGTGGGGTCGCTCCCCGTGTCGGGCGTCGTCGTGCCCGGAGTCGTCGTGCCCGGAGTCGTCGTGACCGGCGTCGACGAGCCCGTGCCGGACGATCCGGACCCGGACGAGCCGGATCCGCCGCCCGAGGCGGACGAGGGCGCCGTCGGAGCGGGGGATGCGGCGATGGCCTTGCGCATGCTCTCCGTGCGCGGATTGGAGGTGCGCGGTGTGGAGCGCTGTGGGGAGTAGTCGGCGCGCCGGATCGACTCCGGCGGCGGGGGAGCGGCCGGAGTGACGGGCGCGGTGGCGGCGACCGGCTCCGTCGCCGGGGCCGCCACCGCCGCAGGAGAGTCGAACAGCGACGAGACACCGAGCCAGTCCGCGAGCGTCTGGGGCTCGTCCTCCTTGTTCGCCATCGGGCTCGAGCCGAGTCCCGTGGCGCTCGCGAGCACGATGCCGGTCGCGAGCACGAGTGCCCCGGTGGCCATCGCGGCCGTCGCCGGAAGCCGCTCGAACCACCGGCGCTTCGCGGTCGCGGCTGCGGCTCCGGTGAATCCCGCGGCGTCGAGTGCGGAGCGACCCGCGTCGGCGCCCTCGAGCGGTGCGAGCGCGCCGGTCTCGTCCGTCGTGAGGGCGAGGGCGCTCCCGGCGGCGACGACGGGAGCGACGGTGCGGCGCTCGTCCGTGTCGGCCAGGGCCCGTGCGGCGCCGAGGGCGACGATCGCCTTCGGGTCGGCGTCGACGGCGATCGGCCGGTCGAACCGCTCCGACAGCAGTTCCGCGATGCGCGGGATGCGCGATGAGCCTCCGGTGAGCAGGATCGCCTCGAGGTCGGCATCCTCCACGCCCGCGGTTTCGAGCGCTTGGGCGAGGGCCTCGATCGTGCGGTCGACGCCGCCCTCGATCAGCTCCTCGAATTCCGAGCGGGTCAGCCGTACGGTCGTCGGAGCGGCGCCCACCAAGACGGGCACGACGGCCTCCGAATCGAACGACAGTGCCTCCTTCGCTTCGACGCATTCGCGTCGGAGCGTGGAGAGTGCGACGCGGGTGGCCGGATCGGCGGCGAGTTCGGGACCCGCGAGGCCCGCCGCGGCCACGACCCGGCGCAGCACGAGATCGTCGAAGTCGGCGCCGCCGAAGTCGCCGATGCCGACCGGGGTGCCCGCGATGTGCACCTCGCCGTCCGCCTCCTTGCGCAGCACGACGGCATCGAACGTGCCGCCTCCGAGGTCGTAGACGGCGAGCGTCCGACCGGCCTCGAGGGGCGAGGTGGATTCGTAGTGGCGGGCCGCTGCCTCGGGCTCGCTGATGAGTCGGATCTCACCCGGGATCTCGCGGGACAGCGCCGCTGCGACCAGGCCGGACCGGTGCCCGCCCCACGTGACGGGGATCGTCACGGCGATGGCGGCCGGGCGGGTCCCCTCGCGCTCCGCGACGGCATCCACGACCCATGCGACCATGCGCGCGTACAGGTCTTCGGCGGCGAAGCGCTCGCCGCCGGCGCGGATCGGCACGTCATCGCCGACGCGTCTCTTGAATTCGCGCACGAGCCTCTCGGGCTGGGCGATGCCCCGGCGTTCGGCCGATTCGCCGAACAGCAGCTCGCCGTCGGCGGCGAAGACCGCGCTCGGCGCGCTGTCCGAACTGCGCCCGAGCGGGAAGGGTGCGGTGAGGAGAGATCCATCCGCGGCGAACCTCGCGGTGGACGCGGCGGTACGACTCGTACCCACATCGACGGCGAGAAAATACGACAGCACTGTCATCGTCCAGTTCCCCCAAGAACCTGGCTTACTGCTTCCCCCAGCTATGTCTACCACCGTGGGAGCGACTTGGTAAGGGGTGCCCGGGTCTGTTTCCCGGATGGTCACCGGGACGCCTCGTGAGCGGCACCGGCGAAGGTGAAGAGGACGTTCTCCTCGCCCTGATACATGCGCTTCGCACACCGCACCCGGGTGTGATTCGGAGGCCGCACCGGTTCGGATGGGATGCCGTTGGCACTCACGTTGCATGAGTGCCAGCGCTTGCCTAGACTGGCGTTAGCACTCTCAGGTGGAGTTTGCTAATGAGTCTTGAAGTTTCAAGGAAAGCAGAGGTAGACCGTGTCGGTTTCCATCAAGCCGCTCGAGGACCGCATCGTCATCAAGCAGGTCGAGGCCGAGCAGACCACCGCGAGTGGTCTGGTCATCCCCGACACCGCGAAGGAGAAGCCCCAGGAGGGCGAGGTCGTGGCGGTGGGCCCCGGCCGCATCGACGACAACGGCAACCGTGTTCCGCTCGACGTCGCCGTCGGCGACCGCGTCCTGTACAGCAAGTACGGCGGCACCGAGGTCAAGTTCGGTGCGGACGAGTTCCTCGTCCTGTCGGCCCGCGACGTCCTCGCGGTCGTCGTCCGCTGAGACCCGTTCGGTCCTGAAGGGCCCGGATGCTTCGGCATCCGGGCCCTTCTCCGTCCTCGCCGCGGCATCCCGACCGTAGGCTGGAGTCGTGACCCGCGACCTGCCCGACGCCCCGGTCGCGGCATCCACCACACCGGTGGAGAGTCCGCGTGAACGCGCGCTCGGCGGGGTGTACGCGTTCACCGCGTACTTCCTGTGGGGCTTCCTGCCGCTGTACTTCCTGCTCCTGGCGCCGACGGGTCCGTTCGAACTCGTGGCGTGGCGCATCCTGCTCTCGCTCGCGTTCTGCGCCCTGCTGCTCACGGTGCTCCGCGGCTGGGGCCGCCTCGGTGCGATCATCCGGCAGCCGCGCCTGCTGCTGTGGACCGGTGTCGCCGGTGCGCTGATCTACGTGAACTGGCAGGTCTACATCCTGGCCACGCTCGACGGCCATGTGATCGAGGCGAGCCTCGGATACTTCATGAACCCGATCGTCACGGTCGTGCTCGGTGTGGTGGTCCTGCGCGAGCGACTGCGCGCCACGCAGTGGGTCGCGATCGGGATCGCGGTGATCGCGGTCGTGGTGATCGTCGTCGGCTACGGCGCGTTCCCGTGGATCGCCCTGACCCTCGCGTTCTCGTTCGGGATCTACGGCCTCGTCAAGAAGCGCCTCGGGCCGTCGGTGGATGCCGTCAGCGGACTCACTCTCGAATCGGCGTGGCTCGTGCCCGTCGCCGCCGTGATCCTCGTCGTGGTCGGGTCCACCTCCGGGCTCACGATGGGGGCGGCCGGCCCCTGGCATGCCGTGCTGCTGAGCCTTGCGGGCGTGGTCACCGCAGTTCCCCTCCTGCTGTTCGCCGCGGGCGCGCGGCGCGTGCCGCTCACCGTGATCGGACTGCTGCAGTTCGTCGCGCCGATCCTGCAGTTCGTGATCGGCGCGTGGCTGCTCGGCGAGCCCATGCCGCTGGAACGGTGGATCGGCTTCGGACTCGTGTGGATCGCGCTCATCGTCCTCACGGTCGACTCGCTCGTCTACGCCCGGCGCGGGCGGGCGGTGTCGGACGTCGGGGAGCTGACCTGACCTGCACCGTTTGCTCGCGGCCCGCCTTCGGGCTCGCGGCCCGCGACGAAACGCGTGCCGCGAGCACCGAGCCGTGCCAGGAGCCGGCCGTCCGGTGAGGTCAGCGCACGAGGCGCGCGATCGCCGCCGTCGCCTCGCTGATCTTCGCGTCGGCCTCCGCGCCGCCGAGCCGCGCGGCATCCACGACGCAGTGCCGCAGGTGATCGTCGAGCAGCCCCACGGCGACGGCCTCGAGGGCGCTCGTGAGCGCGCTGATCTGCGTGAGGATGTCGATGCAGTACTTCTCGTCCTCCACCATCTTGTGGATCCCGCGCGCCTGTCCCTCGATGCGGCGCATGCGATTGAGGTACTTCTCCTTGTCGGTGATGTACCCGTGGTGCGCGTGCTCCGCGGCCTCGCCCGCGGTTGACTCGCCGGCGGCTGCCTCGGCGACGGCGTTCTCGCTCATGACTCGTCCTTCACGGGGGAGGTCAGGGCCCGGCTCCGGAAAGAGCGCAGACGCAGGCTGTTGCCGACGACGAAGACGCTCGAGAACGCCATCGCCGCACCGGCGATCATCGGATTGAGCAGTCCCAGCGCCGCGAGCGGGATCGCCGCGACGTTGTACGCGAACGCCCAGAACAGGTTCCCCCGGATCGTACCGAACGTCCGCCGCGACAGCCGGATCGCGTCGGCGGCGCTGCGCAGATCTCCCCGGACCAGAGTGATGTCGGATGCCTCGATCGCGGCATCCGTGCCCGTTCCCATCGCGAGGCCGAGGTCCGCCTGCGCGAGCGCGGCGGCGTCGTTCACTCCGTCGCCGACCATCGCCACGACGCGGCCCTCGGACTGCAGGCCGCGGACGACGTCCACTTTGCCCTGCGGCAGCACGCCCGCGATCACGCGGTCGATGCCGACCTCCGCCGCGATGTGTGCGGCGACCGATTCGTTGTCGCCCGTCAGCAGGACCGGCTCGAGGCCGAGTTCCCGCAGCTGTGCGATCGCCTCGCGACTCGTGGGCTTCACGCGGTCGGCGACGACGAGCATCGCCCGCGCCGCGCCGTCCCATCCGACGAGCACGACCGACGAGCCGTCGGCCTCGGCGCGCGCCTTCGCCGCGACGAGATCGGGGGAGAGGTGCAGCGACCAGTCGGTGAGCAGCTGCTCGCGTCCGACGACGACCGCGTGGCCGTCCACGACGCCCGAGACGCCCACGCCCGACGTGGCGGCGAACGACTCGACGTCGGGGAGGACGCCGAGCTCGCGTGTCGCCGCGAGCGCGATCGCCCGGCCGATCGGATGCTCGGATGCCGCCTCGAGCGCCCCCGCCAGTCGCAGCACGTCGCGGCGGTCGATCCCGGCCGCGGCGGCCTCGGGCGAGGTCACGACCTCGACGAGCGACATGCGCCCGGTCGTCACGGTCCCCGTCTTGTCGAGCACGATCGTGTCGACCGTGCGCGTGGACTCCAGCACTTCGGGACCCTTGATCAGGATGCCGATCTGCGCGCCCCGACCGGTGCCGACCAGCAGCGCGGTGGGTGTCGCCAGGCCGAGCGCGCACGGGCACGCGATGATGAGCACGGCCACCGCGGCCGTCACGGCGGAAGCGGCGGGGAAGCCGAGCACGAGCCACACCACGAGCGTCACGACCGAGATCGCGAGCACGATCGGCACGAAGACGCCCGAGATGCGGTCGGCGAGACGCTGCACGTCGGCCTTGCCGGACTGCGCCTCCTCGACCATGCGGGCCATCTGAGCGAGCTGGGTGTCGTCGCCGACGCGCGTGGCGCGCACGACCAGGCGTCCGCCGGCGTTCACCGTGGCCCCGACGACGCCGTCGCCGACCGCGACCTCGACCGGCACGGACTCGCCGGTGACCATCGAGGCGTCGACGGCGGAAGACCCCGACACGATGACCCCGTCGGTGGCGATCTTCTCGCCCGGCCGCACGACGAACTCGTCGTCGACGCGGAGTGCGGAGACCGGGATGCGGCCCTCGACGCCGTCGCGGATCACCGCGACGTCCTTCGCGCCGAGTTCGAGGAGGGCCCGCAGCGCGGCGCCCGCCCGACGCTTGGAGCGAAGTTCGAAGTAGCGCCCCGCGAGCACGAACATCGTCACGCCTGCGGCGACCTCGAGGTAGATGTTGCCGGCGCCGTCGGAGGGCTGCACCGTCCACTCGAACTCGTGCGTCATGCCCGGCATGCCCGCGTGCCCGAAGAACAGCGCGTACAGCGACCACAGGAACGCCGCCGAGACGCCGATCGAGATGAGCGTGTCCATCGTCGCGGCGCCGTGACGGGCGTTGACCCACGCGGCCCGGTGGAAGGGGTATGCCGCCCACACCACGACCGGCGCGGCGAGCGCGAGAGAGAGCCACTGCCAGTACGTGAACTGCAGCGGGGGGATCATCGCCATCGCGATCACGGGCACCGAGAGCACGATCGCGCCGATCAGCCGCTGTCGCAGCGTGACGAGCTCGCGGTCCTCCGGTTCGTCGACCGGCTCGGATGCCGGGGGCTGCGGGAGCGCGGCGGTGTATCCCGTCTTCTCCACCTCGGTGATGAGCACCTGCGGATCGAAGCCGGCCGGAGCGCTGACCACGGCCTTCTCGGTGGCGTAGTTCACGCTCGCCGAGACGCCCTCGAGCCGGTTGAGCTTCTTCTCGATGCGGCCCGCGCACGAGGCGCACGTCATTCCGCCGATCTCGAGCTCCACACGCGACCGGGGCGATGCATCCCCGTGCGTGTCCGGGGCGAGGGGGGTGGCGACCATCAGACGCGCGCCGCGGTGTACCCGGCCTCGTCGACCGCGGCGAGGACGTCGGCATCCGCCAGCGGCTCGGCGGAGGTCACGACGAGCCGGCCGCTCGCGGCGCTGACCTCCACGTTCTCCACGCCGGCGAGCTTGGACACCTCGCCGCGCACGGAGGCCTCGCAGTGGCCGCAGCTCATGCCCGTCACCTGGAACTCATTCACCGTCGTCATGTCTCTCTGCTTTCATACGTCTTGGGCGAAATCCATACCCCCTAGGGGTACGGGTATCTCCAACGATACATCGGCGCAGGGTATTCCCGGTGGTCCGTCCGACACCACGTCGCACTTTGCTCGGCATCCCGCCCGTGGCCTGGTGAAAATGCGGTTCATAACGATTTGACCGCGTTACACATCGTTAACGAACGGCAACATTCGCGAGACCGCTCCGCGGTTAGGTTTAGGGAACTGGATCGGCACCCGAGTCGATCCGCGTTCATTTCATATCAAGGAGCAACATGAGCGTCTTTTCCCGAGGCACTGCCTCCCGGTCGCGTATGCGGACGGTGATCGGCGGCATCGCCGTCGCCGGCGTCAGCGCCCTCGTCCTCGCCGGCTGCTCCGGCGGCGGCGGCGACACTGCCGAGCCCTCGGAGTCGGCAGCGCCCGTCGAGGACCTCACCCTCACGATCGGCACGGCCCTCCCGCAGACGGGCAACCTGGCCTTCCTCGGCCCGCCCGAAGAGGCCGGCGTCGCGTACGCCACGTCTCTGGTCAACGAGGCGTCGGCCGACACCGGCCTGACCCTCGATGTCGTCTACGGCGACTCGGGTGACACCGACAACAAGGCCTACGAGACCGAGATCCCGCGCCTCCTCGGCGAGGGCGTCTCCGCGATCATCGGTGCCGCGTCGTCGGGCACGTCGCTCCAGTTCATCGACCAGGTCGTCGGCGCCGGCGTCATCCAGTTCTCCCCGGCCAACACGTCGGACGCGTTCACGACGTACGAGGACAACGGCCTGTACTTCCGCACCGCTCCGTCGGACGTGCTCCAGGGCGAGGTGCTCGGCAACCTGATCGCCGAGGACGGCAACCAGACGCTCGGCATGATCGTGCTGAACGACTCGTACGGCACCGGCCTGGCGAAGTACGTCACCGAGGCGTTCGAGGCCGCCGGTGGCGAGGTCGTCGCCGCGCCCACGTACAACACGGGTGACACGTCGTTCGATGCGCAGATCAGCGAGGTCCTCGCGGCCGACCCCGACGCGATCGCCCTGATCACGTTCGAGGAGATCGCCACGATCCTCCCGAGCCTGTTCGGTTCGTTCCCCGCCGACAAGCTGTACTTCGTCGACGGCAACCTGTCGAACTTCGGCGACCAGTTCCCGGCCGGCTCCCTCACGGGCGCCAAGGGCACGCTGCCCGGTCTGTCGATCGACACGCTCGGCGACTTCACGAGCGAGCTCGACGCGTTCCTCGAGGCCGAGGGCACCGCACCGCTCGAGGAGTACAGCTACGCGGCCGAGTCGTTCGACGCGGTCGTCCTGCTGGCGCTCGCGTCGCTGGCCGCCGGCTCCACGGACTCCGCGGCGATCGCCGAGAAGCTCCAGGAGGTCTCGGGTGGTTCGGGCGACGGCGAGAAGTGCACCACGTACGCCGAGTGCGCGGCCATCATCACCGGTGGCGGCGTCGCGGACTACGACGGCATCTCCGGCCCGATCACGTTCGACGAGGTCGGCGACCCGACCGAGGCGTCGATCGGCATCTACCAGTACGGCGAGGACAACACGTACGCCGCGTACGAGGGTTGATCTGACCTGACCCGAGAGGGCCCCGATCTTCGGATCGGGGCCCTCTCTTCGTGCCCGCCGCGCGCACGCCCACCCTTCCCTCTCTTCGTTCAGAGCACGTGCTCTCGCCGAGCGCACACATCCCGTGCGCGCGCAACGTGTGCTGTCGTTCAGAGCACGTGCTCTGAACGCGAAGCGGCGAACAAAAACAGAAGAGGGGGATGCCGCGGCATCCCCCTCTTCTCGTGTGTCGTGTCAGGTGCCGAGCGTCCCGAGGTAGAGCTCGGTGACCTTCGGGTCGTTCAGCAGCTCGCGGCCGGTGCCGGTGTAGGCGTCGCGGCCCTGGTCGAGGACGTAGCCGCGGTCGCAGATCTGCAGGCAGCGGCGGGCGTTCTGCTCGACCATGATGCAGGTGACGCCGGCCTTGTTGATCTCGGAGACGCGGATGAACGCCTCGTCCTGACGGACGGGGGACAGGCCCGCGGACGGTTCGTCCAGGAGCAGCACCTTCGGGGCCATCATGAGCGCGCGGCCCATCGCGACCATCTGGCGCTCACCGCCGGACAGCGAACCCGCGCGCTGCTTGAGCCGCTGGCCGAGCTCGGAGAAGATGCCCGTCACGAACTCGAGCTGCTCCTTGTAGGCCTTGGGGCGCTGGTAGAGCCCCATCTGCAGGTTCTCTTCGATCGTGAGGCTCGGGAAGACGTTGTTCGTCTGCGGGATGAACCCGACGCCACGGCCGACGAGCTTGTTCGCCGGGAGCCCCGTGATGTCATCGCCTTCGAGCGAGATCGTGCCCGAGCGCACGTTCACCTGACCGAAGATCGCCTTCAGCAGCGTCGACTTGCCGGCGCCATTCGGGCCGATGATGCCGATGAGTTCGCCCTGGTGCGCGGTGAGCGAGCAGCCGTTCAGGATGTTCACCCCGGGCAGATACCCCGCGTGCACGTCGTCGACGAAGACGACCGGGGTCGCGGTGGTGACGTCGGTGCTCACTTGGGATCCTCCTTGTCGAGCTCGGCCAGACCCGCCGCCTCGAGCTCCTCAGCGGTAAAGGATTGCGAGGCGGCGGCATCCGTCGTGGGATCGGCCTCGATCACGCTGATGCGCCCGGTGACCACGCCGAGGTCGAGCTCCTGGTGCGCGCCCAGGTAGGCGTCGATGACGGCGGGGTTGCGCATGACGGTGTACGGATCGCCTTCGGCGACCACGCGACCCTCCGCCATGACGACGACCCAGTCGGCGATGTGGCGCACCATGTGCATGTCGTGCTCGACGAAGAGGACGGTCATGCCCTCTTCCTTCAGGTCGAGGATCTTGTCGAGGAGCGACTGCGTGAGGGCCGGGTTGACGCCGGCCATCGGCTCGTCGAGCATGACGAGCTTCGGATCCGTCATCAGGGCACGGGCCATCTCGAGCAGCTTGCGCTGACCGCCCGACAGGCTGGCCGCGAAGTCGTTCGCCTTCGTGTCGAGCTTGAACTTCGCCAGCAGCGTCATCGCGCGCTCTTCGATCTCGGCGTCCTGCTTGCGCCAGAGGAACGGGAACATGCTGGCCCAGAAACCCTCGCCCCGCTGTCCGGTCGCTCCAAGCTTCATGTTCTCGAGCACCGTGAGGAGCCCCAGTGCCTTCGTGAGCTGGAACGTGCGGACCTGGCCCATGCGCGCCACCTTGAAGGCGGGCACGTTCGACAGCGATTCGCCGTCGAAGCTCCACGTGCCGGTGTTCGGCTTGTCGAAGCCCGTCAGCAGGTTGAACAGCGTCGTCTTGCCGGCGCCGTTCGGGCCGATCAGCGCCGTGATCGCGC
>CAYOQY010000018.1:27914-31254 GCA_964406225.1 uncultured Microbacterium sp. | reverse complement strand
CGGCGGAAGTCGCCCTTGCGCTTGCGACGGTCGCGGTACGCGTAGACGAGCGAGTGGGTGACCTGCTCCTTCGCCTTGCGGTACAGGCGCGAACGCTGACCCCGGTAACCGGAGGCGCGCTCGAGGATGACGCGACGCTTCTTGTGGGCGTTGACGGCCCGCTTGACTCTAGCCATTTCTGATGTTTCCTAACGTGATTCGGCGCGCTCAGCGGCCGAGAAGCTTCTTGGCCTGCTTGACGTCGGCCGGGGAGAGCACCTGGTCCTGGTTCAGGCGACGCGTGCGCTTGCTGGCCTTGCCCTCGAGGTTGTGGCGCATACCGGCCTGCTGCTTCATCAGCTTTCCGCTGCCGGTGATCTTGAACCGCTTCTTGGCACCCGAGTGGGTCTTCTGCTTCGGCATCTTCTGTTCCTTCGTTCTCGCCCTGCGGGCTTCGTGGTCATACCCGCGAGGCGGGGGTCTGTGGGGCCTACTCGGCCGGAGCCGGGGCCTCGGCCGTGGCCGAGTCCGCCGTCGTGCCGCCGTGCGCGGCGGATCGAGCGGCTTCCTTGTTCGCAGCACGCTGCGCGTTCTGCTCGGTCTTCACTTCGGACTTGTTCTTGTGCGGTGCGACCACCATGACCATGTTGCGACCGTCGATCGTGGGGTTCGATTCGACCGTGCCGAACTCGGCGACGTCCTCGGCGAACTTGCGAAGGAGACGCACACCCTGTTCGGGACGCGACTGCTCGCGACCGCGGAACAGGATCATCGCCTTGACCTTGTCGCCCGCCTTCAGGAAGCCCTCGGCGCGCTTGAGCTTGGTGATGTAGTCGTGCGCCTCGATCTTCAGACGGAAGCGGACCTCCTTGAGGACCGTGTTCGCCTGGTTGCGTCGGGCCTCCTTGGCCTTCTGCGCTGCTTCGTACTTGAACTTCCCGTAGTCCATGATCTTGACCACGGGCGGCTTCGAGTTGGGAGCCACCTCGACGAGGTCGAGATCGGCCTCCTGCGCCAGGCGCAGGGCCACCTCGATGCGTACGACGCCGACCTGCTCTCCGTTCGGGCCCACGAGGCGGACCTCGGGAACGCGGATGCGGTCGTTGGTGCGGGGATCGCTGATGCGGAACTCCTCTTCATGCGGGTGTCGGCCACCGCGAAGCGGATTGCATCGCGGGCGGAAGAGAGACTCGATTCCACCCGCACGGCGCGTGAGCACCGGCTGCTGCACCCTGCATCCACGCGGACGGGATGCCCCGTCCGAAGTCGTGGTCTACCCCGGACCGCTGACGGCCGAGGCGGAGTGCGTGACCCGGTAGCCTGGAACGGCAAGCGCGGGTGGGATGTGAATCCTCTTTCGTTCCGGAGCATGACGCCCCGGAGCCCGCTGAAGTCTATCAGAGAGTGACACGTGGACACGATTCGGCAACCCGACGACGATCTTCGAGCCGGGCAGCTGGCGCAGGATGCCGAACGCCAGGCACGTTGGGAGGCGCAGGAACGCGCCGCCTCGGCCGCCACGCGCGACATCGCCGACGTCCCTGCGGTCGAGATCATCACGACCGCCGCCGTCCACCTGATGAGCGCCGCCGCCGTCAAGGTGGGACTCGCCGACGATCCCGCCGCGCAGACCGACCTCGACGAGGCGCGCAAGCTCATCAACGCCCTCGCCGGGCTCATCACCGCCGGCGCGCCGGAGATCAGCGACATGCACGCCCGGTCGCTGCGCGACGGACTCCGTTCGCTGCAGCTGGCCTTCCGCGAGGCATCCGTGATCCCGGACCCGATCGGCAAGGGTCCCGGCGAGAAGTGGACCGGGCCCGTCACCTGACGGGAGCCTGCCCACGGGGCTTCGCGCGGGCCTCAGCGCGCACGCGCGGGCATCACCCGCGGATGCCGACGGCGGCCACCCCGCGGGCCACGGCGTCGACGGTGCGGCGCACCGCCTCGGCATCCGTGCCGCGATTGCTCACCGCGAAGCGCACGACCGTGCGTCCGCGCCACGTCGACGACGACGCCCACACCGTGCCCTCCGCGCGCAGCCACTCCCCCAGCGCAGCGGTGTCGGCATCCTTCTGCGCCGCAAGGCACACCTGCGTGAACACGACGTCGTTGAGCACCTCGAGACCCGGGATCGCGCGGAACCCGTCGGCCAATCCGGTGGCCGCCGCGACGAGCCCGTCGACGAGCTCGACCACGCCACGACGGCCGAGTGAGCGCAGCGCCGCCCAGACCGGGATCCCGCGTGCGCGACGGGACAGCTCCGGCACGCGGTCGTACGGGTCGGCGACGCTCGCGACGGCGGGGAGGTACTCGGCGTGGGCGCCCAGCGAGGCCGTCATCGCCGCTTCGTCGCGCACGACGACGACCCCGCAGTCGTAGGGCACGTTGAGCGTCTTGTGGGCATCGGTCGCCCACGAGTCGGCGTGCGTGAGACCCGCGGTCAGGTGCGTGAGCGACGGACTCGCGGCGGCCCACAGCCCGAACGCACCGTCGACGTGCACCCACGCGCCGTGCAGGTGCGCCACGTCGATCGCCGCGGCGAAGTCGTCGAACGCGCCCGAGTGCACGTCCCCCGCCTGCAGGGCCACGATCGTGGGCCCGTCATGCTCCCCGAGCGCCGCGCCGAGCCCCGCGAGGTCGATCCGTCCCTGCGGGTCGGCGCCGACCGTCACGGGGGCGCCGAGGCCGGCGATGCGACCGGCGAGCACGACCGAGGTGTGCACGCTGTCGCCCGCGAGGAAGCGGATCTCGGGCGCGCGCTGGATGCCGCGCGCCGCGTCGTGTCCCCGCTCGCGCAGGACAGCATCCCGCGCGACGATCAGCGCAGAGAGGTTGGCGCTCGTCGCACCGGTCACGAAGCCCACGCCGCTGCCGTCGGGCAGACCCAGGATCTCGAGGAGCCAGCGCGCGGCGACCTCCTCGACCGCCGCCGCACCGGGCGTCGGCTGACGCGACCCGGTGTTCTGGTCCCACGCCGACACGAGCCAGTCGGCCGCGACCGCCGCGGGGTACGCGCCGCCGATCACGAAGCCGTAGAACCGCGAGGACCCCATGGCCATGAGTCCGGGTTCGATCGCCGCGACGAGCTCCTCGACCACGGCGTCCGCCGCGAGACCGTCGTCATCGAGGTCGGCCCTCAGGCGCGAGAGGATGCCGTCCACGTCCTGCGCCGGACGGATCGGACGGTCCTCGACCGAGTCGAGCCACTCGAGTGCGTGTCGGTGCGCGGCCTCCAGTGCGCGCCGATACTGGTCGTTCGCTCCGTCGTCACCCATCGCGCACCTCCGCCCTGCCGATCATGCGCCGGTCACCGCGGCGCCGCAAGGCCGCTCCGCGCGCCCGCGCCCGAGAAGGTGGG
>CAYOQY010000018.1:0-27814 GCA_964406225.1 uncultured Microbacterium sp. | reverse complement strand
ACCTTTTCGGCGCGAAGGGCACCTTCTCGGCGCACACCGCACCTTCTCGGCGCGAAGGGCACCTTCTCGGCGCGGAAGGTCACGCGCGGACGAGCTTGACCGTGAGCGAGTCGACGAGGACCGCGATCCGGTGATCGGCCGCCCACCTCTTGGCGAGCCGGGCGAGCACGGCGTCGAGCGCAGACTGCTCGAGACCGTGCATGAGCTCGAGTCGCACCACGAGCTCTGGCCCGCGGAGGCGTCCGGTCGGGTCTCCTGCCTCGACCGTGAGATCGAGGACCGCGAGTTCTCCCCCGACGCTCTCCTGCAGCCCGGCGAACACTTCGGGCGACGCGAAGCTGGGCTCCCACGGGATCCCCTGGGCGATCGCCCAGACGGCAGGACGTCGGATCACGAACTCGGACTCGGACCCCGGATCGATCACGATGAGGTCGGTGTCGTCCGCGGATGCCGCCAGGGCGGTGCGCACACCGTCGGCCGGGACCGGGCGTGCGGCGGCATCCCATCGGCCCATCGTCTCGACGCACGAGAAGACCGGCAGCACCCGGCGGCCGTCGGGGGCTGCGACCGTGACGATCGAGAGCTCCTGGGTCTTGTCCACCGCGAGTCCGTGCGCACCGACCCCTTCGTCGCCCTTCTCGGCGACGAGCGGGATCAGCAGCCGCGCGCTGCGGTAGGCGTCGATCACGGCGGCCTGGCCGCCCTCGCCCGCGCGGAACGCGGTCAGCGCCGCCTGCAGCGCCGGATCGGCCGAGCCGTCGTCACCGGAGTGCGGATTGGGCTCGAAGCGGCGCCCCTCCCACGGGACTCCTGCAGAATCCGCGGCAGGATCCGCCGCGGCATCCGCCGCGCGGCGCGCGTCGTGCGGATCAGTGGCCGGCGACATCCAGCGCCTCGGCCAGCGTGAAGGCGCCGGCGTACAGGGCCTTGCCCACGATCGCGCCTTCGACGCCGAGCGGGACGAGGTCGCGCAGAGCGGCGATGTCGTCGAGGCTCGACACACCGCCCGAGGCGATGACGGGCTTGGGGGTGCGCGCGGTGATCTCGCGGAGCAGCTCGAGGTTCGGGCCCTTGAGCGTGCCGTCCTTCGTCACGTCGGTCACGACGTAGCGGCTGCAGCCGGCCTCTTCGAGCCGGTCGAGCACCTTCCAGAGATCGCCGCCCTCCTGGGTCCAGCCGCGGGCGGCGAGCGTCGTGCCGCGCACGTCCAGACCCACGGCGATCACGTCGCCGTAGCGGCCGATGACATCCGCCGCCCACTCGGGGTTCTCCAGAGCCGCGGTGCCGAGGTTGATCCGTGCGGCGCCGCTCTCCAGCGCCGCCTCCAGGCTGCGGTCATCGCGGATGCCGCCGGACACCTCGACCTGGACGCCGCGGACCTGCTTGATGACCTTGCGGATGATCGCGGCGTTGCTGCCACGCCCGAACGCCGCGTCGAGATCGACGAGGTGGATCCAGTCGGCGCCCTGCTTGGCCCACTCGAGTGCAGCATCCACGGGGTCGCCGTAG
This sequence comes from uncultured Microbacterium sp., assembly GCA_964406225.1. Classification (GTDB taxonomy): domain Bacteria; phylum Actinomycetota; class Actinomycetes; order Actinomycetales; family Microbacteriaceae; genus Microbacterium. The sequence continues at coordinate 26,305 of CAYOQY010000018.1, read as the reverse complement.
TTCGTCTCGGTGCCCGCTTCCCCCTGGGTGAGTCGGACGGCTTTGCCGTCGGCGACGTCGACGGCGGGCAGCAGGATCAGCTCAGGGCTGGACGCGAAATCGTTCATGGCTCCTCGTGCGGGACGGCGCGCGAGCGATGCGCTCACGCAGATGGCACGAGTTCAGAGGGTAGCCCCGCCGAGCCCGTCGATCCAATTGGTCAGGAGTCGGATGCCCGCCTCCCCCGACTTCTCCGGGTGGAACTGCGTCGCCGACAGCGGCCCGTTCTCGACGGCGGCCAGGAACGGCCGGCCGTACGTGCACCACGTGAGCGCGGGCTGTGGGAAGGGCGGCTGCACATCCAGGAGCCACTGCTGCGCCGCGAACGAGTGCACGAAGTAGAACCGCTCGTGCTCGATGCCGCGGAACAGTCGCGAGCCCTCCCCCGCATCGACGGTGTTCCACCCCATGTGCGGCAGGACGGGCGCATCCAGCTCGGTCACGACACCGGGCCATTCGCCGAGCCCCTCCGTGTCGACGCCCCGCTCGACCCCGCGCTCGAACAGCACCTGCATCCCGACGCAGATGCCCAGGACCGGACGTCCGCCCGCGAGTCGGCGGTCGATGATCTCGTCGCCCCGGCTGGCGCGCAGCGCCTCCATCACGGCGCGGAACGCTCCGACACCCGGCACGACCAGACCCGCCGCCTCATCGATCAGCCCGCGGTCGGCGGTGAGGCGCGCATCGGCTCCGGCCGCTGCGAGCGCCTTGACGGCGGAGTGCACGTTGCCCGACCCGTAATCGAGGACCGCGACGAGCGGTCGCCCCGTCGCAGCGCCGCTGTCGCCGGCTTCGGTCACAGCGTCGTTCTCGTGCCCTTCGGTCACAGCGTCGTTCTCGTGCCCTTCGGTCACAGCGTCGTTCTCGTGCCCTTCGGTCACAGGGCACCCTTCGTGCTCGGGATGCCGACCACGAGGGGATCGATCGCCTTCGCCTGGCGGAACGCGCGGGCGAACGCCTTGTACTCCGCCTCCGCGATGTGGTGCGGGTCGCGCCCGCCCAGCACGGTCACGTGCACCGTGAGTCCGGCGTGGAACGCGATCGCCTCGAACGTGTGGCGCACGAGCGAGCCGGTGAAGTGCCCGCCGATCAGGTGCATCTCGAAGCCCGCCGGCTCGCCGGTGTGCACGAGGTACGGGCGCCCGCTGATGTCGACGACCGCCTGCGCGAGCGCCTCGTCGAGCGGGACGAGGGCGTCGCCGTAGCGCGAGATGCCGGACTTGTCGCCGAGGGCCTCGCGGATCGCCTGCCCGAGGACGATCGCGACGTCCTCGACGGTGTGGTGAGCGTCGATATCGGTGTCGCCCGAGGCGCGCACCGTCAGGTCGGTGAGCGAGTGCTTCGCGAACGCGGTCAGGAGGTGATCGAAGAACGGGACCGTGGTGTCGATGTGGCTGCGTCCGGTGCCGTCGAGGTCGAGCTCGAGTTCGACCGTCGATTCGCTCGTCGCGCGTCGCAGCGACGCCGTACGGGGGGCTTCGGGGCGGCTCATGAGGCCGAGTCTAGCGACGCGAGGGCGTCGAGGAACTCGGTGGTCTCGGCCTCGGTGCCCGCCGTGACGCGCAGGTGGTGCGGGATGCCGACGTCCCGGATCAGGACGCCTCGGTCGTACAGACCCTGCCACGTCTCCGCGGAATCGCGCACGCCGCCGAACAGCACGAAGTTGGTCCACGACTCGTACGGCTCGTACCCGATCGCCTCGAGCGTCGCGGAGATGCGATCCCGCTGCGCGACGATCTCGTCCACCATGGCGAGCATGGTCGAGGAGTGCCGCAGCGCCGCCTCGGCCGCCGCCTGCGTCAGCGCGCTCAAGTGATACGGCAGTCGCACGAGACGCAGTGCGTCGATGAGGGCCGGGTCGGCCGCGAGGTACCCGACGCGGGCCCCGGCGAACGCGAAGGCCTTGCTCATCGTGCGCGACACGACCAGACGCTCCCTCCCCGGCAGCAGGGCGAGCGCGGACCCCGCATCATGGGGGGCGAACTCCTGGTACGCCTCGTCCACGACGACGATGCCGGATGCCGCGTCGTAGACGGCCTCGATCACGTCGAGCGTCATCGGCGTGCCGGTGGGGTTGTTCGGCGCGCACAGGAACACGACATCAGGATCGGCCTCGGCGACCTGGGACGCGGCGCTCCGCGCGTCGACCGTGAAGTCCTCCGCGCGGTGGCCCGCCGTCCACGTCGCACCGGTCGCCTGGGTCAGCAGCGGATACATGGAGTAGGTCGGCGCGAAGCCGAACGCGGTGCGCCCCGGTCCTGCGAACGCCTGCAGCACGTGGTGCAGGACCTCGTTCGACCCGTTGGCCGCCCAGATCTGCTCCGGGGTGAGTCCGTATCCGAGGTAGTCCGCGAAGCCCTCCCGCAGACCGGTGAACTCCCGGTCGGGGTACCGGTTCACTTCGCGCAGAGCCCGGGCGACGGCATCCAGGATGTCGTCCGCGACCTCCTGCGGAACGGGATGGGTGTTCTCGTTCACGTTGAGGGCGACGGGCAGGGCCGCCTGTGGTGCGCCGTACGGCGTCAGGCCGCGCAGGCTGTCTCGCAGGGGCAGGTCGTCGAGGCGGATGCTCACCTCTCCCATGGTAGATGCCGGGCGGTGGGCGGACGCCCGGGCGCCCGCCCACGAGCGGAGCCCTGGGCGGGTACAGGCGATCAGGGAGCGGTCGCGTACTCCGCGGGGATCGACAGCTGCTGACCGGCGAAGACGGAGACCCCGTCGAGGGCGTTCAGCCGTGCGATCGCGTCGACGACGTCGCGCGGATCGGCGCCGGGGGCGACCTGTTCGGCGATGGACCACAGGGACTCGCCCGCAGAGACCGTCACGGTCGCGAAGGAGCCCGCCGGGGCGCTCTCCTCACGCGAGGCCAGAGCGCTGCCGCCGCTGATCACCGCGAGGCTCAGGGCGATCACGGCGGGAAAGGCGGCGACCGTGGCGAGCACACGGCGTCCGCGCGCGGTCAGTCGAAGACGCGTCGAGCCGGGTGCCGGGATGCTGATCGCTGTCATGTCGTCCTCCTGCCGAAAGGGAAGAGGTTCGCATCCACGACTCGGCCGGGAGCCGTGGATGCGAATCTCTCTTCCGAATGTATCTTCGATGTTCTGGCGTGTCAACCACGTCTGCGGGGTCCGGTCTTTCGAACGCGACACGCGGGCGTGCTGCCGCGGGGGCGTGGTCAGACCGGATACGGTTTCGATGGGAACACCCCACCACGGGCCTCCGACATTCGAAGACCGATGCCCCGATCGGGCGGGACAGGAGCGGGATCATGACCGATGCGAACGGCCGCGAGAAGCCGCAGACGCGCCGGCGCAAGAGCCTGAGCGACAAGCAGCTCGCGATCCTGGAGGTCATCCAGCGCTCGATCGCACGGCACGGCTATCCGCCGAGCATGCGGGAGATCGGCGACGCGGTCGGGCTCAAGTCGCTCTCGAGCGTGACCCACCAGCTCAACCAGCTCGAGCTCAGCGGATATCTCCGCCGGGATGCCGGCAAGACGCGCGCGATGGAGGTGCTGATCGATCTGCCCGGCATGTCGACGGAGAGCCCCGCCGACAGCGTGCCGAGCGTGGGCGATGCGGCGATGGTGCCGCTCGTCGGTCGGATCGCCGCGGGCGTGCCGATCACGGCCGAGCAGCAGGTCGAGGAGATCTTCCCGCTCCCCCGTCAGCTCGTCGGCAAGGGCGAACTGTTCATGCTCAAGGTCTCGGGCGAGTCGATGATCGACGCCGCCATCTGCGACGGCGACTGGGTGGTCGTGCGTCAGCAGCAGACCGCCGAGAACGGCGACATCGTGGCGGCGATGCTCGACGAGGAAGCGACCGTGAAGACGTTCCGCCAGCGCGACGGGCACACGTGGCTCCTCCCCCGCAACTCGGCCTTCGAGCCGATCCTGGGCGATGACGCCGTCGTGCTCGGCAAGGTCGTCGCGGTCCTGCGCGCCGTCTGACGACGCCGGTCAAGATCACCCGATCCGGGTGTGATGCCGCTCCGGCATCTGCGCCATGATGAGGACCATCCGCTCCGAGGAGGCCTCATGTCCGTGAGTGATGTCGACGATCTGCAGGCTCAGCTGGCTGCGCTGCGCGCCGAGAACGAGCAGCTGCGCGCCCGCGGCGCCGTCCCCGCGGATGAGTCCGCTCCCCCCGCGCGTCGCCGCAGGAACTGGTGGCGCGGACTGTTGTCGGCGATCTGCATCGTCGTCGCCACGATCCTCGTGCCCGTCTCGATCGCGGGCGCCTGGGCGCGCGTCCAGCTCGTAGACGAAGACGCGTTCGTGAGCACCCTCGCGCCCCTCGTGGACGATCCCGCCGTACAGGGCCTCATCATCGACGAGACGATGGAGGGGATCACCGCGCAGGTGGACTTCGCGGAGATCACGGGCAACGTGTTCGACGGCATCGCCGAACTCGGTCTGCCCCCGCGCGCCGCCCAGGCCCTGGGACTGCTGCAGCAGCCCGCGGCCGACGGACTGCAGAACCTCGTCGAGCAGACCGTCACCCGCGTGGTCGAGTCGGAGGCGTTCGCCGAAGTGTGGGGCACCGCCACGCGGGCCGCCCACCGTGCCCTGACGACGGCCGCGACCTCGGACGGCGGAGGTCTCGTCGTCCGCACGGACGAGGGCGTCGGCATCCAGCTCGGCGTCATCGTGGAGCGCGTCAAGGAGAACCTGACCGACCGCGGCGTCGGGGTCGCACAGCTCATCCCCGCGATCGACCGCGTGGTGATCATCGGAGAGGGCGACAACCTCGCCGCGATCCGCACCGGTTACGCGATCGCCGCGGCCGCCGGCTGGTGGCTGCCGGTCATCACGCTGGGCCTGTTCGGCCTCGGCATCCTCCTCGCGCGCCGGCGCAGCACCGCCGTCCTGGGGACCGGGCTCGGACTCGCGATCGGAGGGGCGACCCTCGCGGCCTCCCTGTCGATCGGCTCCACCGCCGTCGGGATCGTCGCCGGCGACCTCGGCCTTTCCCCCTCCGCGCTCGATGTGATCTACGCGCAGCTCGTCGGCGCGATGACGCAGACCGCGCTGGTCATCATGGTGCTGGGCGTGCTCATCGCGATCATCGGCTGGCTCATGGGAGGCTCTCGGCCCGCGAGCGGCGTGCGCGCGGCCACCGGCGGCATGAACGCGTCCGCGCGGGCTCAGCTGGCCGGTCGCGGCCTCCACACCGGCGCGTTCGGGCTGTGGCTCGGTCGCAACCGGGTGCTCGTGCGCGGCGTGATCGCCGCCCTCGCCGTGGTGTGGCTGTTCGCCATCCGCCCGCTGTCGTTCGGCGACATCGTGCTCGTGCTCGTGGTCGCGCTGCTCGTCGGCTGGATCCTCGAGCTGCTCCAGCGTCGCGAAGAGGAGATCGCGCCGTCGGATGCCGGCGCTGCGGGAGACCTCGACGTCGGGGCCGAACCTGCCCCGACGACGGACGCCGACACCCTCGTGATCGACGCCGACACCGCCGACACCGCGGTGCTCGTCGGCGCAGACGACGCCGCGCCGGATGCCGGGACCGTCGCCCCGGCATCCGCGAAGAAGAGCCCTAGACGCTGACCGCGACGCGCTCGCGCACCCGGCCGGTGGCCTCGACGAGGTTCTTGAGCGCTGCGACCGTCTCGGGGTAGGCGCGGGTCTTCAGGCCGCAGTCCGGATTGACCCACAGCTGACGCAGCGGCAGCTCTGCGGCGGCCCGCTCGAGGATCTCGGCGATCTCCTCGACGGTCGGGACCCGTGGCGAGTGGATGTCGTACACACCGGGGCCGATGCCGAGCGCGAAGCCCGACGCCGCCAGGTCCTCGATCACCTCGCCGCGGCTGCGTGCGGCCTCGATCGAGGTCACATCGGCATCGAGCCCCGCGACCGCGTCGAGCACGACGTCGAACTCCGAGTAGCAGAGGTGCGTGTGCACCTGCGTCGCCGCTCGGGCGCCGGCCGTCGCGAGACGGAACGCCGCGACCGACCAGTCGAGGTACGCCGCCTGGTCGCGGCGCTTGAGCGGCAGCAGCTCGCGCAGCGCGGGTTCGTCGACCTGGATGATCCGGATGCCGGCATCCTCGAGATCGCGGATCTCGTCGCGCAGCGCGAGCGCCACCTGGTCGGCGGTCTGCCGCAGGGGCTGGTCGTCGCGGACGAACGACCACGCGAGGATCGTGACGGGGCCGGTCAGCATCCCCTTCACCGGCCGGTCGGTGAGCGACTGCGCGTACGCCGACCACCCGACCGTGATCGGCACGGGCCGCGACACGTCGCCCCACAGGATCGACGGGCGCGTGGCCCGCGAGCCGTACGACTGCACCCAGCCGTTGCGGGTGACGGCGAAGCCGTCCAGGTTCTCGGCGAAGTACTGCACCATGTCGTTGCGCTCGGGCTCGCCGTGCACGAGGACATCGAGGCCGAGCTCTTCCTGCAGCCCGATCACGGCGGCGATCTCGCGGCGGAGGAACTCCTCGTACTCCGGTGTCGACAGCGCTCCGGCGGCGTGCTGCGCACGGGCGCGGCGGATGTCGGCCGTCTGCGGGAACGATCCGATCGTCGTGGTGGGCAGCACCGGCAGCGCAAGCGCATCCTCCTGCGCGGCGCGTCGGTCCTCCGCGTCACCGCGTGCATAGTGCGCCGCGGTGAGAGCGGCCGCGCGCCTGCGGACCGCCTCGTCGCGTACGCCGGGTGCCGCCTGTCGGTCCGCGAGGGCGGCCGTGGCCGCATCGAGGTCGGAGGCGATCGTGGCCCTGCCGTCGCGCAGGCCGCGGGCGAGCGTGACGACCTGCTCGACCTTCTGGTCGGCGAAGGCGAGCCACGACACGAGGCGTGCATCGAGATCGGGCTCGTCCGCGACGTCGTGCGGCACGTGCTGCAGCGACGTGGAGGTCGTCGCCGTCACCCGGGCCGCACCCAGGTCGGCCAGCTCTCCGAGCGACCGCCACGCGCCCTCGAGGTCGCCGCGCCACACGTTGCGTCCGTCGATGACACCGCCGAGCACGACCTTGTGTTCCAGGCCCTGCACCTTCTCGGGCGCACCTCCACGGGTGAGGTCGATCGCGAGACCCTCGACCGGCGCGGCCGCGAGCGCGGTCCACGCCGCTGCGGACAGCTGCGCGTACGGCGCGGCGACGATCACGGCGGGGCGGTCCTCCTCGGCCCCGAGCACGGCGTAGGCCCGCGCCGCGGCTCCGGCGAGGGTCTCCGGCGTCTGCGCGAGGCTCTCGCTCACGAGTGCGGGCTCGTCGAGCTGGACCCACTCCGCTCCCGCCGCCCGCAGCGTGGACAGCAGTCGCGCGTACACCGGCAGAAGGTCGTCGAGCCGCTCGAGCGGGTCGAAGCCGTCCGGAGCGGCCGACGTCGGCTTCGCGAGTGCGAGGAGGGTGACGGGCCCCACGATGACCGGCCGGGTGGTGAATCCGTCCGCGCGGGCTTCGCGCACCAGGGCGGCGAATCTGTCGCTCGCGAGCGAGAACACCGTCTCGGGGCCGATCTCGGGAACGAGATAGTGGTAGTTCGTGTCGAACCACTTCGTCATCTCCAGCGGTGCGGCCGTCCCCTCGCCGCGGGCCGCCGCGAAGTACACCGCGGGTCCCACCGTGCCGTCCGAGTCGCGCAGGTGGGCGAAGCGCTCGGGGAGCGCGCCGACGGCGGCTGCGGCATCCAGCACCTGGTCGTAGAACGAGAACGACTCGGGGATGGACGAGTCCTCGCGCCCGAGCCCGAGTCGCGCCAGACGCTCGCGTGTCGAACGGCGCAGATCGGATGCCGTGCGCTCGAGTGCCTCGGCGTCGAGGGAACCCGCCCAGTGGGCTTCGACCGCCCGTTTGAGTTCGCGGCGCGGCCCGATACGCGGATAGCCCAGGATCGTCGCGGCGGGGAAGTCGGGGAGACGGCGGGGGTTCTCGGTCATCGTCAGTGGCCTTTCAGACGTGCGTCGGTGAGGATGTCGGCCCGGCGGAGCACCGCGAGGACCGTGTCGTGGTTGTTGAACGCGTAGAGGTGCACGCCCGGGGCTCCGCCCGCGACGACGGCTCTCGCGAGCTCGGCCGCGTGCGCGATGCCGATCTCCCGTTGGCCTTCGACCGTCGGTTCGACCTCGAGTGCGACCGCGAGCTCGGCGGGGAGCTCTTCACCGCTCAGCTCGAGCACGCGCCGCAGGCGCGCGGGTGAAGTGATGGGCATGATGCCCGGCAGGATCGGGATCGTCACACCCGCCGCCCGCGACCGCTCGACGAACACCAGGTAGTCGTCGGGGTGGAAGAACAGCTGCGTGATCGCGAGCGTCGCTCCGGCCGCCTGCTTGGCCAGGAGGGCATCGATGTGCTCGTTCGGATGCCGCGACCGCGGGTGTCCGTTCGGGAAGGCGGCCACGGCGATCTCGGCGCGGCGCCGGCGCGCGACGTGAGCGGCACCGGGAAGCCCCGGCACGACCTCCTCCGTGTACGGCGAGCGCGCCGCCTGCACGCGATGGATGAGCTGCACGAGTTGCGCCGCGCTCTCGAGGTCGCCGAGGAAGGCGTCGCCTTCGTGCAGGCCGGCGGGCGGGTCGCCGCGCAGGGCCAGGAAGTTGAGGATGCCGGCATCCAGGAATTCGCGGATGAGATCGGCCGCTCCCGCGTACGTGTTGCCGACGCACGTGATGTGGGCGAGCGGTTCGACGTCGGTCTCGCGGCGGATGTACCGCAGCACGTCGAGCGAGCGCCCGCCCGTGGAACCGCCGGCTCCGTACGTGACGGAGATGAACTGGGCTCCCGCCGCGGCAAGCTGCTGGATCGTGTCGTGCAGCGCGCTCTCACGCGCTTCGGAACGCGGCGGGTACAGCTCGAAGGAGAACGGCACTCCTCCGGCGGCGGCAGGCCGCAGCCGGGCAGGCGAGTCAGCCGAGTCTGTGCGCATCAGGGGCTCTTCGGGTCGAGGGCGGAGGCCGGACGGCCGCGGACAGCGCACGGAGGCGCGATGTCATCGCGGGCGGGTGCCGGGCTCGGCTGTCGCTCCTGCCCGGCCTGACACCGGGCGACGATGGATCGAAGCTACCGCACCCGCCTCGCCGCCCTCCCGTGTGTTGCGGTCTGTGTCACGGTCCGCGGACGAGGTTCCGACCACGGCGGGCCCGGTCACCGCAAGGGGGCGCGCGAGCGGAACGGCCCGCTTACGGTGGAAGCATGACTGAGACGCCGGCTTTCGGTTCCTGGCCTTCGCCGCTCACCGCCGCCGTCGTGAACGCGGCGACGCCCCGCATCGAGGGTGCCCGCTTCGTGGGCGACGAGATCTGGTGGGGCGAGAGCGTGCCGGCCGAGGGTGGGCGCGCCGCCGTCCGTCGCCGCGGCCGGGACGGCGCCGTGCAGGACGTACTCCCCGCCCCGTGGAACGCACGATCGCGCGTGCACGAGTACGGTGGCGGTGCGTGGACCGCGACAGAGGACGGCATCCTCCTGTTCGTCGAGAAGACCGACCAGTGCGTCCGGTCGCTGGAGCCCGGCGGCGAGCCCCGCGTGCTGACCCCCGCAGATGACGGCATGCGCTTCGGCGGCCTGACCTGGCAGGGCGGCCGGCTTCTCGCGGTCCGCGAGACGCACGACGGAGCCCATCCGCCCCGCCGCGACATCGTCCGCATCGCGCTGGACGGCTCCGGAGTGACCTCGCTCGTCGCCGACAGCGACTTCCTCGCGCATCCGTCCCTCTCGCCCGCCGGAACCCATCTCGCGTGGATCGCGTGGAACCACCCCGACATGCCCTGGGACCGCGCCGAACTGCGGGTCGGCAGGCTCGACGGGGAGATCGTCGTGGAATGGGCGACCGTCGCCGGCGGCGAGAGCTCGCCGCTGCAGCCGGTCTGGCTCGGCCCCGACGACCTGCTGTACGCCGACGACCCGACGGACCGCTGGAGTCTGTGGCGGGAGCATCTCTCCGCCGATCTGGACCGTCGGCCGGTCGCGCCCGCCGATGCCGACACCGGCGGCGCGCTCTGGACGCTCGGCACGCGGTGGTTCGCCCCGTTGCCGGACGGCCGCATCGTCGCGGTGCGCACGAACGGCGACGACACCCTGGTGCTCATCGATGAGGACGGCGCCGCCGCCCCGCTTCCGGTGCCGGCGACCGCCGAGATGTGCATCGAAGACGTCGCGGGCACGCGGGTGCTGCTCTCCGGCGCCTCCGCCGAGACCCCGAGCGGACTGTGGATCGTCGACGTCGACGACCCCGCCCGTCTCGATCTCGTGCACGGCGGGACGGCCCCGTGGGGACGCGAATGGATGCCGACCCCGCGCGCCGTCACGTTCGACGGTCCGAGCGGCGAGGTCCACGCGTTCGACTATCCGCCGACGAACCCCGACGTCCAGGTACCGGCCGGTGAGGCACCGCCCTACCTGGTCCTCGTGCACGGCGGGCCCACGATGCACCGTGCCGGAGCGGCGGCGGGGCGCATCGCGTACTTCACGAGCCGGGGCATCGGCGTGCTGGACGTGAACTACGGCGGATCGACCGGTTACGGCCGCTCCTACCGCGAGCGCCTGCGTGGACAGTGGGGGGTCGTCGACGTCGAGGACGTCGCCGCTGCGGCGCGCGGCCTGGCTGCCACCGGTGCCGCCGACCCGGCGCGCATCGCGATCGCGGGCGGCTCCGCGGGCGGCTGGACCGTCCTCGCCGCACTCGCTCGGACCGACGCGTTCGCCGCGGGGATCTCCCGCTACGGCGTCGGTGACGCCCGTGCCCTCGCGACCGACACGCACGACTTCGAGGCGCGCTACCTCGACGGTCTCATCGGCCCCCTCCCCGACGCGGAGGCCCTGTACGTCGCGCGCTCTCCCCTGTCGCACGCCGACGGGTTCCGCGTGCCCCTCCTGCTCCTGCAGGGCTCCGATGACGCCGTCGTCCCACCCGCCCAGTCGGAGGCGATCCGCGACGCGCTCGCCGAGCGCGGCATCCCGCACGCGTACGTCCTCTATGAGGGCGAAGGACACGGATTCCGGCGTGCGGAGACCATGGTGCACGCACTGGAGAGCGAACTCGCCTTCCTGGGCGCGGTCTTCGGGTTCGACACCCCCGGGGTGCCTCCGCTCAGCCTGAGCTGAGCGCCCGACCGACGCTCAGACCTGGAACGGCGCCAGCTCGGCGGCGAGCCGCTCCGACACGTGCGCGTGCAGCGCCGTGCCGCCCGCTTCGTGCGTCTGCGACACGATGTGCCCCGACTCGTGGGCGGCCGAGACGAGGTCGCCGCGGTCGTAGGGCACGAGCGCGCGGATCTCGACCGCCGGGAGCGGAAGCGCGTCCTCGATCGCGGTCCGCAGCGCCGTGATCCCCTCGCCGGTGCGCGAAGACGCGAACAGCGCACGCGATTCGAGACCGTGCAGCACCATCCGGGTGTCCTCGTCGACGAGGTCCGCCTTGTTGAACACCACGATCTCGGTGATGTCGCGCGCCCCGACGTCGCCGATCACGTCGCGGACGGTCTGCAGCTGCGCCGCCGGGTCGGGGTGCGCGGCATCCACCACGTGCACGATGACGTCGGCGTCGCCGACCTCTTCGAGCGTCGAGCGGAAGGCCTCGACGAGCTGGTGCGGGAGGTTGCGCACGAAGCCGACCGTGTCGGTGAGCGTGTACACACGACCGTCGGATGCCTCGGCCCGGCGCACCGTGGCGTCCAGCGTCGCGAACAGGGCGTTCTCGACCAGCACGCCCGCGCTCGTGAGGCGGTTGAGCAGACTGGACTTTCCCGCGTTCGTGTAGCCGGCGATCGCGACCGAGGGGATCGTGTTGCGCTTGCGCTCCGCGCGCTTGGCGTCGCGGGCCGGGGCGAAATCGCGGATCTGGCGTCGCAGCTGCGCCATCTTCGTGCGGATGCGGCGGCGGTCCAGCTCGATCTTGGTCTCACCCGGACCGCGTGAGCCCATGCCCGCGCCGCCCGCGCCGACCTGGCCACCGGCCTGTCGGCTCATCGAGTCACCCCATCCGCGCAGACGCGGCAGGAGGTATTCGAGCTGCGCGAGCTCGACCTGGGCCTTGCCCTCGCGGCTCTTCGCGTGCTGGCTGAAGATGTCGAGGATCACGGTGGTCCGGTCGATGACCTTGACCTTGACGACGTCTTCGAGCGCCCGTCGCTGGCTCGGGGCGAGCTCGGTGTCGGCGATCACGGTGTCGGCGCCGAGCGCCGCGACGAGGTCGCGCAGCTCCTGCGCCTTGCCGCGTCCGATGTACGTCGCCGGATCGGGATGCGGACGCCGCTGCATCACGCCGTCGAGGACGACGGCGCCGGCGGTCTCGGCGAGCGCCGCGAGCTCGCGCAGCGAATTCTCGGCGTCCTCCTGCTCGCCCTGCGGATGCACACCCACGAGCACGACGTTCTCGAGGCGCAGCTGGCGGTACTCGACTTCGGTGACGTCTTCGAGTTCGGTGGAGAGCCCGGGCACGCGGCGCAGCGCGGCACGCTCCTCGCGGTCCCACTGCTCGCCGTCGGTGTCGCCGTGCGCGGTCGTGGACTCATCCTGCAGCGCCTGCGCAGCGCCGAAGACGCGCATGCCGGAGCGCGCCTCAGCGCGTTCGAGCACGCGCGCGACGGGATCGTCCACCGTGTCCCGAGGCGCGTCGACAGCCGTGTCGGCCGATGCCTCATCGGCGCCGGTCGGGATGGTCGTATCCGTCATGTGTTCCTTCCGTGATGCCCGTGAATTCTAGCCTCCCCCACCGATCCGAGCCTGGGAGCGCCCGTCCCGGACACCCTCCCGCACGCGATGGTGTCTCCGCTACGCTCGCAGGATGGGGGATGACCATTACTTCAGCGCGTCACCCGCCAGTCCCGAGAACCTCCGGCGCATCCGTGTCAGCCTCGCCGGATCCGACGTCGAGGTCACGACGGCCGGCGGCGTGTTCAGCCCGGATCATGTCGACTCCGGTACCGCCGTGCTCCTGGCGAACACGCCTCCTCCGCCCCCCGGCGGGAATCTGCTCGACCTCGGCTGCGGGTGGGGTCCGATCGCGCTCTCGCTCGCCCTGGAGTCACCCCACGCCACGGTCTGGGCGGTGGACGTCAACGAGCGCGCTCTCGACCTCGTGCGCCGCAATGCCGAAGCTCTGCGGGTCACCAACGTCAACGCCCGGCATCCCGACGATGTTCCCGACGACGTGACGTTCCGCACGATCCGCTCCAATCCCCCGATCCGCGTCGGCAAGAACGAGCTCCACGGGCTCCTCGAGCGCTGGATCCCCCGTCTCGACGAGAGATCGGATGCCTGGCTCGTCGTGCAGCGCAATCTGGGGTCGGACTCGCTGCAGCGCTGGCTGGCGGCCACGTTCACACCGGGCTACAGCGTCCACCGAGCCGCCACGGGCCGCGGATTCCGGGTGATCAAGGTCCGGCGGCACGGATCGCCGCCCACGGGCGGCATCACGCTGCCCTGACCGCTCAAGCCCCCTGACCGCTCAAGCCAGAGCGACCTCGCCCGAATACACGAGCGTCGCAGGCCCCGACAACAGCACATGCAGGTCACCGCGCACGCGTGCCATCCGCACGCCGAGCGTCCCTCCGGGCACCTCGACGCTCCAGCGGTCAGGTGCCGCCTGCCCTGCCCAGTGGCGCACAGCGAGTGCCGCCGCGGCCACGCCCGTGCCGCAGCTCAGGGTCTCCCCCACGCCGCGCTCGAACACGCGCATGCGGATCGAGCCGACGCCCTCGCGCACGAGCGGGTCTCTCGGAACGACGAACTCGATGTTCGCACCGCGCGCAGGCTCGGGATGCAGCTGCGGACGCGCGGTGAGATCCAGCCCCTCGAGCTCATCGGCGCCGGACAGCGCGACCACGATGTGCGGGTTGCCGACGTCGATCCCGAGCCCCGGACGCGGAACACCGAGGCCTCGCGCGCGCACCAGAACCTCGTCGGGCTCGACGCGCCACGGCCCGAGGTCGACTTCGAAGCCCAGCTCGCTGCGGGTCACCGGCTTGACGCCGGCGCGCGTGCCGATCAGCACGGCGCCCTCGTCGAGATCGATCCAGCCGGCATCCGCGAGATAACGGGCGAACACGCGGATGCCGTTGCCGCACATCTCCGCGGCGGAGCCGTCCGCGTTGCGGTAGTCCATGAACCACTCGGCGCCGGCGGACGCCGCGTGCGCGCCCTCGTCGATCGCGGTGGAGCGCACGACACGGAGGATGCCGTCGCCGCCGATCCCGAAGCGCCGATCGCACAGGATCGCCACCTGGTCGTCGCTGAGCGTCAGATCACCGTCGGGATCCGCGATCACGACGAAGTCGTTCCCGGTCCCATGACCTTTCGTGAAGGCGATCGTCTGCGGCATCCCTCTAGCGTAGGGCCGGAAGGCCGCGGACTCAGTCCGGGATGAGCCGCTTGCCGGTCGTGGTCGTGTCGAAGCGCTCGTAGCCGAGGGCGTCGTAGAACCCGAGCACGTCCGAGTTGCCGGGGCGCACCATGAGCTGCACCTTCGGGCAGCCCATCTCGAGCAGGAGGTCTTCTGCCGCCGTCACGAGGTCACGCCCGATGCCCTGACCGCGCCGCATCGGATCCGAGGCGAGGTAGTAGAGCCAGCCGCGATGTCCGTCGTAGCCGGCCATCACCGAGCCCACGATCTCGTCGTCGTCGACGGCCACGAGGAACAGCTCCGGCTGCACCGTGAGCTTGCGCTGGATGTCGAGGTGGGGGTTGTTCCACGACTTGGTGAGCCCCGTTGCCTGCCACAGGGCGATGACGGATTCGGTGTCTCTCAGGGTGAACGCTCGGATCGTTGTCATTCGTCCAGTATCCGCTGGATGTCCCCGTCTGCACCCGCCGCCGTCCAGTGCACGTCCGAATAGCGACGGAACCACGACACCTGGCGGCGCGCGTATCTGCGGGTGAGCGCCTGCGTCTCGGCGATCGCCTCCGCCTCGGTCAGGGCACCTGAGAGCTGCGCGAGCGCCTGCGCGTACCCGATCGCACGACGGGCCGTGACCCCGCTCTCCAGTCCCCGGGCCTTGAGCTCCTCCACTTCCGCGAGGAGCCCCTCCGCCCACATGCGCTGCACACGCGCGTCGAGGCGGGCGACGAGCTCGTCGCGGGGGCTCGCGAGTCCGATGACGGTCGCCGGCTGCCAGAGCACCGGCGTCTCCGGCAGCGCCGCGCCGTGCGTGGCCTCCCCCTGAGCGAGCACTTCGAGTGCCCGGACGATGCGGCGTCCGTTGCGCGGGTCCACGCGCGCCGCGGTCGCGGGATCCGCTGCGCGCAGTCGCTCGTACAGGACCCCCGGGCCGTCGCGGTCGAGTTCGGCTTCCAGCGCCGCACGCAGAGCCTCGTCGCGGGGCGGGAAGCGGAAGTCGTACAGCACGCTCGACACGTACAGTCCCGAGCCGCCGACCAGGATCGCGTGCGCCCCGCGGGCGAGGATCCCGGCGATGACGGACCGGGCTGCGGACTGGTACCAGGCCACGGCGGCCTCGTCGACGACCTCGAGCACATCGAGCATGTGATGCGGGATGCCGCGCCGCTCGGCGACCGGCAGCTTCGCCGTCCCGATGTCCATCCCGCGGTAGAGCTGCATCGCGTCGGCGTTCACGATCTCCACCGCGCGTCCGTCGGCGACGAGTGCTTCAGCGAGGTCGAGCGAGAGCTCGGACTTCCCGGTGCCGGTCGCGCCGACGACGGCGAACAGTCGCGGAGCGGACTCGCTCACGTCCGGCTCATCGCACCGCGCCGGGGCGCTTTCACACGCCGACGCGCAGCGTGGGCAGTCCGAGCGACACAGCGCGGGGTGATCCGTCGGAGGGCGCCGGGACAGCGCACGACTCGGCCTGCGTGCGGTCGAACGCGTCGCCGGCGCGCGTGCGACGGATGCGCAGCGGAGAGCCGTCGGAGTCCGCCAGCAGATGGAACGGCGCGGCGTGCGTGATCGTGACCGACACGACATCGCCGGGGCGCGGCACCGCGCTGCCTGCGGGCACTTCGAAGTGCACGAGGCGGTTGTCCTCCGCACGGCCGGTGAGGCGGTGCGTCTCGGCATCCTTCTTGCCTTCACCCATCGAGACGAGCACCTCGACCTGCCGACCCAGCTGCGCCTGGTTCTCCTCGAGCGAGATGCGGTCCTGCAGCTCGACCAGACGCGT
The DNA here is from genome assembly GCA_964406225.1 of uncultured Microbacterium sp. Classification (GTDB taxonomy): domain Bacteria; phylum Actinomycetota; class Actinomycetes; order Actinomycetales; family Microbacteriaceae; genus Microbacterium. The sequence continues at coordinate 10,211 of CAYOQY010000018.1, read as the reverse complement.
GTACCGCTCCTGGACGACGGACTTGGGCACCTGGCCCTCCATCGTCGCGGCGGGCGTGCCCTCACGGATCGAGTACTGGAACGTGAATGCGCTCGAGAAGCGCGACTGCTCGACGACGCGCATCGTCTCTTCGAAGTCCTCGTCGGTCTCACCCGGGAAGCCGACGATGATGTCGGTGGTGATCGCGGCGTGGGGGATGCGCTCGCGCACCCGGTCGAGGATGCCGAGGAAGCGGTCGCTGCGGTACGAGCGGCGCATGGCCTTGAGGATGCGGTCGCTGCCGGACTGCAGAGGCATGTGCAGCTGCGGCATGACCGCGGGCGTGTCGGCCATCGCGTCGATCACGTCGTCGGTGAAGGCCGCGGGGTGGGGGCTCGTGAAGCGGATGCGCTCGAGACCCTCGATCTGGCCGGCCGCGCGCAGAAGCTTCCCGAACGCGTGGCGGTCGCCGAACTCGACGCCGTACGAGTTGACGTTCTGCCCGAGCAGCGTCACCTCGATCGCGCCGTCCTCGACGAGGAGGCGGATCTCGTTCAGGATGTCACCGGGCCGTCGGTCCTTCTCCTTGCCGCGCAGGCTCGGCACGATGCAGAAGGTGCAGGTGTTGTTGCAGCCGACCGAGATCGACACCCAGCCGCTGTACACGCTGTCGCGCTTCGTGGGCAGGGTCGAGGGGAAGACCTCGAGCGACTCGAGGATCTCGAGCTCGGCCTCGCCGTTGTGACGGGCGCGCTCGAGCAGGCTCGGGAGCGACCCCATGTTGTGCGTGCCGAACACGACGTCGACCCAGGGCGCCTTGTCGAGCACCGCCTGCTTGTCCATCTGTGCCATGCACCCGCCCACGGCGATCTGCATGCCGTCCTTGCGGCGCTTCACCGAAGCGAGGTGCCCGAGGGTGCCGTAGAGCTTGCCGGCGGCGTTGTCGCGGACCGCGCACGTGTTGATGATGACGACATCGGCCTCGTCGCCGGTCGCGACCGGCAGGTAGCCGGCGCTCTCGAGCGAACCCGACAGCCGCTCGGAGTCGTGCACGTTCATCTGGCAGCCGAACGTGCGCACTTCGTACGTGCGTCGGTGCCCGTCTGCGGTCAGCGCAGCGGGTGAGGGCGCGATCGCCGTCGGCGAACTCGATGGGGAAGTCATGATGCTTCCGATTCTACGATCCGCTCCGCGCAACACCCTCACGTGGTGCGACGACGGGTTCGCCGCCGCGGCAGGTCGCGACGAGCTCAGCGGATGCGGGAGCGGATGCGCGCCGCGGACAGCAGGGTGAACACGAAAGCCATGGCGATGAGCACACCGAAGGCCAGCTCCGGCGGCACGACGTAGTCGCCGATGAGGGCGTCGATGCCGTAGAACTCGCGGACGCCTTCCGCGGCCTGGGTGTTGTCGCCGACCATCGCCGGCAGCGTCTCGTCGGTGAACTCGCGGCGCAGCAGCATCGCGCTCTGCGCGAAGGGCAGGGCATTGATCGTGCTCGCGACGCCCTCGGGAAGCGATCCGACCGGGATGTAGGCGCCCGCGACGAATCCCAGAACGGTGCCGATCACCGTGGCCAACCCCGAGAACGCCGCCGAGGTCCGGATGAACGAGACGACGAACGCCGACAGTGCGGTGAAGCCGATGCTGCAGAGGATGGTGATGCCGACGATCCGCGCGATGGTCTCCGAGGGCAGCCACGTGTCGTCGACGAGTCCGAGGTACAGGATGCTGAGCGCGAGGACGACCATCGACATGAGGATCGAGACGAGCACCGCCGCCGTGAGGTAGCCGAGGACGAGCTGCCAGGGGCGGACCGGCGAGACGAGGAAGTCCCGGAACCGCCCGGACTCCCCGTCCTGCACGAGCGAGGCAAGCGCTCCCAAGCCGGTGGTGATCGTCGTCAGCATGACGATGCCGGCGAACATCCAGCTGTCCACGAACGCGCGGATCTCCTGGTCCGTCGCGTCCGGGAAGGTCTCGCCGAGCCCGTCGATCTGCAGGCGGGCCAGGAAGAGCGTGTAGAGCAGGAAGAGGATGATGGCGCCGAGGAGCGAGAAGAACACGTTCATGTGGTCGCGGAAGAACAGCCGCAGATTGCGGTGGACGATCGACCAGACAGCCCTCACGCGGCGCGCCCTCGTCCACGCGCGGATGCGTCAGCGGGCGCATCCGCTGCGTCGAGACCGTCCGCTGGGCGGCCGGTGAGCGCGAGGAAGACGTCGTCCATGCGCCCGTGACGGAACTCGAAGTCCTGCACCGCCTCACCGTGCGCCGCCAGGATCGCCTGGGCGGTGCGGGCGTCGTCGACGGCGATCACGACGCGCTGGGCCTCGAGGGTCGGCAGTCCCCCGTGCTGCTCCGCGGTCGCCGCCAGTCCGGCGGGGTCACTCGAGACGACCGTCAGGACGGAGCGACTGTGCTCGGCCCGCAGCTGCGCGGGCGTGCCGTCCGCGACGATCCGGCCGCGGTCGATGACGCAGACCCGGTCCGCTTCTTCCGTCTCCTCCATGTAGTGCGTCGTCAGGAAAACGGTGAGCCCCGTCTGTTCGCGGAGTTCGTGGACCGTGTCCCACACGATGGCGCGGCTGGCCGGGTCCAGTCCGGCGGTCGGCTCGTCGAGGAAGAGGATGCGCGGCTGGTGCAGCAGTGCCCGCGCGATGTCGACGCGCCGCCGCTGCCCGCCCGAGAGCTTGCCGTACCGCTGATCGATGAACGAGCCCAGCGAAATGAGGGCGGACAGCTCGTCGATGCGCGCGTCGATGCGTCCTCGATCGATCCCGGCGAGGGTGGCGCGCAGGCGGAGGTTCTCGCGCACGGTCAGGATCGGATCGAGGATCGAGTCCTGGAACACCACGCCGATCCGCTCGCGCACACGTGCACCGTTGCGCGCGACGTCGCCGCCGGCCACGCGCACGCGCCCGGCGTCGAAGGGCAGCACGGTGGTGAGGCAGTTGATCGTCGTCGACTTGCCCGCACCGTTGGCGCCGAGGAACGCGAACGCGATGCCGTCGGGAACGGTGAAGCTCAGGTCGTCCACAGCGGTCACGTTGCGATAGCGCTTCGTGAGTCCTTCGACCTCGATCGACATCGTCCCCCTCGTCACAGCCTCGCCGTTCCCCACACAATACCGAGCCCGGGTGGCGGTGCGGCGCGCGACGGTCAGCGGAACCGCACTCCCCCGGCACCGCGCTGTTCGGTCAGCGCCGTGCGCGCCGCGGTCGACGAGACCGACGCGGAGTAGCCACGCCGGGCCAGCTGGCCCGTCAAACGCCGCATCGCGGTGTCGAGGTCGTAGCTGCGGAGACCGTGCGCTTTCGAACGCGCATACTCGAGGGCCCGCTCGGCGTCGTCGTCGGGAAGGGTCGCGAGTGCGGCCTCGGCGACGTCACGGCTGATTCCCCGCTGAACCAGTGTCTGCGCGATCGCGCGCCGCCCCTGCCCCTTGCGGCTCGTTCCGGCGTACAACAGCTGTTCGGCCAGAACCGCGTCATCGATCCAGCCGCGACCCGTGAATCGGTCCAAGGTCTCCTCGATTGTCGCCGGGTCGACGCCGCGCTGTGCGAGGAACGTCCGCGCCTCTCGCTCGGAGAGCGCACTGCGCCGCAGCCGCCGCGTGAGCATGTCGTCCGTGTCTTCGGCCGTCGAACCCGGCGCGCGGTCCTCCGCGTCCGCTTCCATCTCGCCCGCGATCGGGTCATCGTCGCCCCCACGCCACGGAGATCGGTCATCGGGTGCGCCGTCCGCCGGCGCGAGCGGGACGGCCCAGCGCACCGGCCGAGCATCGGCGGGCGTCACGCCCGGCAGATAGGTGACGGGGGCGAGTCCCGGCTCGTCGACCCGGCGGATTCCTCCCCCGTCACCTTCACGCGCGGACATCAGGCCGGGCGGCGCTTCGCGAGCTCGTCGGCGCCGCCGACGGCCTCGGCCGCCTCGACGGCCTTCGGCTGACCGATGCCGAGCTTGGCCTTGATCTTCGACTCGATCTCAGCGGCGATGTCGGGGTTCTTGATCAGAAGGTTGCGGGCGTTCTCCTTGCCCTGGCCCAGCTGCTCACCGTCGTACGTGTACCAGGAACCGGACTTCTTGACGATCTCGTGCTCCACGCCGAAGTCGATCAGGCTGCCCTCTCGCGAGATGCCCGTGCCGTACAGGATGTCGAACTCAGCCTGCTTGAAGGGAGGCGCCATCTTGTTCTTGACGACTTTGACGCGTGTGCGGTTTCCGACCGCGTCGGTGCCGTCCTTCAGCGTCTCGATGCGACGGATGTCCAGACGCACCGACGCGTAGAACTTGAGCGCCTTTCCACCGGCGGTGGTCTCGGGGCTGCCGAAGAAGACGCCGATCTTCTCGCGCAGCTGGTTGATGAAGATCATCGTGGTGTTCGTGCTGTTCAAGCCACCGGTGAGCTTGCGGAGCGCCTGCGACATGAGGCGCGCCTGCAGACCGACGTGGGAATCGCCCATCTCACCCTCGATCTCGGCCTTCGGCACGAGGGCTGCGACCGAGTCGATCACGATCAGATCGATCGACCCCGACCGGATGAGCATGTCGGCGATCTCGAGCGCCTGCTCGCCCGTGTCGGGCTGGGAGACGAGCAGCTGATCGATGTCGACACCGAGCTTCTGCGCGTACTCCGGGTCGAGCGCGTGCTCGGCGTCGATGAACGCGGCGATGCCACCCTGCTTCTGGACGTTCGCGATCGCGTGGAGCGTGAGCGTCGTCTTTCCGGACGACTCCGGACCGTAGATCTCGACGATGCGGCCGCGCGGCAGACCGCCCACGCCGAGCGCGACATCCAGCGCGATCGAACCGGTAGGGATCACCTCGACGGGAGCGCGCTCGTCGCTGCCCAGCCGCATGACCGAGCCCTTTCCGAACTGCCGGTCGATCTGGGCGAGGGCCGACTCGAGGGCCTTCTCGCGGTTTTCGGGTGAGGGCATGGCGTGCTCCTTATGCTCGCGTTCCGTCGCCTGTAGGCTGTCGCGCTCCTCCCCGAGGCTCGGAGGGGATGCTGCGACAAGGCATGTGGTGTCGTTCGACGTGGTTCACGCTAGGGGTGGGCTCCGACATCGGTCTTCGCCCGCGACCCGTCCTGTGGACAGACACGTCCTCGACCCCGCTGTGCAGGAGCCTATGCGTGCATCGAACAGATCTTCGATGCGACACGCCGTCCATCGACGGCGGTGCGTGTCGTCAGCGCGATCGGGGGTCGAGGCGCCCGACACCGTAACGGCGCTCGGCGGGCACGTCCGTCTCGGCGCACAGAGCGAGCCAGACCTCGCGCGGATCCACACCCGCGTCGAGCGCTTCGACCGCCGTGACATCGCCCACGCCCGGGAGCGCGAGGTCCACGATCAGATTCGCGGACTGCGCGCCGAACTCGTCGCGCACGGCACGATCGAATTCGCTGCGCCGCACCTCAGCGGAGGGAGAGTTCGGCGTCGACCGATGCCACGAGCTCGTCGGGCACGACGTCGGGGAACGTCTGGATGCCTTCGAGGACGGAGATGCGGTCGCCGACTTCGCGCATGATCGTCGAGATGGGCACATCGAGCGCCTCGGCGACGGACGCCAGGATCTCGCTCGACGCTTCCTTCTGTCCGCGCTCGACCTCGCTCAGATAGCCGAGGGCCACGCTGGCGCGGCTGGCGACCTGACGGAGGGTGCGCCCCTTCTGCTGCCGGAAGTCGCGAAGGACTTCGCCGATTTCCTGACGTACAAGGATCATGTGGGCCCCCTCCTCACTTCTGATTCCGCCGTATCCGGGTGGATAACGGTACAACATCGGATGCTGCCAATCTAATCCCGCGAACTGGGGAATGGGTGGGAATCGCGGAATGTAACCCAGCCGAAACACGCTCTGTTCCCGACGCCGTGGACGAGACGCAAGGAGGTGCAGGCGATCAGGATGCGACGCTCTGGAGACAGGCCGCGAGAGCCGCCTCGACACTCGCGCGGCGGATCGCGTCGCGATCGCCGGTGAAGACGGACGTGCCCGACGATGCGCCCACGGGTGTCACGACGGCGATGCACACCGTCCCGACCGGCTTGCCGTCCTGCGGCTCGGGCCCGGCGACTCCCGTCGTCGCGACGCCGACGTCGGCGCCCAGGAGCGCCCGCACGCCCGCCGCCATCTGGTGCGCGACGGCCGGGTCGACCGCGCCGGCGGACGCGAGGAGATCCGCGTCGACACCGAGCACCGACCGCTTGACGTCGGTCGCGTAGGCCACGACTCCTCCCCGCACCACGGCGGAGGCGCCGGGGATGTCGATGAGCGCCGAGACCGCGAGGCCCCCCGTGAGCGACTCGGCCACGGCGATGGTCCAGCCGCGGCGGCCGAGCGCGTCGAGGAGCGCGCGTGCCGCGGCATCCGTCACGGGGTGCTCCGCCCGCGGCGGGCCCCCCGCACCTCGGTGATCACGTAGTCGATGCCGCTGGCGACCGTGAGGATCACCGCGATCGTCATCGTGACGCCGTTGACCCAGAAGATCCAGTCGCCCACCACGGTCCACAGTGGCAGCAGTGCGAGCGAGAGCGCGACCGCCTGGGCGAGCGTCTTGAGCTTGCCCATCCAGGCGGCCGCGACGACGTGGTCGCTCGCGACGACGAGTCGATGGATCGTGATGCCGACTTCGCGCACCAGCACGAGGATCGTGATCCACCACGGCAGTTCGCCCAGGATCGAGAGTCCGATGAAAGCGAAGCCGGTGAGGACCTTGTCGGCGATCGGGTCGAGGAGCTTGCCCAGATCCGTGACGATCTCGTACCGCCGGGCGATCCAGCCGTCGATGCCGTCGGTGGCGATCGCGACGATGAAGATCACAGCCGCCCACCAGCGCAGCGGCCCGTCCGCTCCCCCGTCCGCGAGGAGCATCCAGAGGAAGACCGGCGCCATGAAGATGCGCACGATCGTGATCGTGTTCGGCAGCTGGCGGGGAACGGCCATCAGTCGCGTCCCGTCAATCCCCAGGCGTCTTCGTCGCCGTCCGCCTCGACCACCGGGTACCCGTCGAACTGCGCGTCCACCGGATCGCTCGAGGGCGCGGGAGGCTCGTCGCCCCGAAGCCGCGCGAGGACTTCGGGCAGCTGCTCGGGCGTCACCAGCACGTCACGGGCCTTCGAGCCTTCGGAGGGACCGACGATCTCGCGCGACTCGAGCAGGTCCATGAGCCGCCCGGCCTTCGCGAAGCCGACGCGCAGCTTGCGCTGCAGCATCGATGTGGAGCCGAACTGGGTGGACACGATGAGCTCCGTCGCCGCGAGCAGCAGCTCGAGGTCGTCGCCGATGTCGGCGTCGATCTCCTTCTTCTCTGCGGCGACGGCGACCTCGCGGTACTCGGGACGGGCCTGGGCGGTGACGTGCTTGACGACCTTCTCGATCTCGTCCTCGCTGACCCACGCTCCCTGCACCCGCAGCGCCTTGGACGCCCCCATCGGGAGGAAGAGGGCGTCTCCCTGGCCGATCAGTCGATCCGCGCCGGGCTGATCGAGGATGACGCGCGAGTCGGTGACGCTCGTGACCGCGAACGCGAGTCGGGAGGGCACGTTCGCCTTGATGAGTCCGGTGACGACATCGACGGACGGTCGCTGCGTGGCCAGCACGAGATGGATGCCGGAGGCCCGCGCGAGCTGGGTGATCCGGACGATCGAGTCCTCGACGTCGCGCGGGGCGACCATCATGAGGTCGGCCAGCTCGTCGACGACCACGAGGAGGTACGGATAGGGCTTCAGGACGCGTTCGCTGCCCGGCGGCACCTGGACCTCGCCGGCGACGACCGCCTTGTTGAAGTCGTCGATGTGGCGGAAACCGAACGACGCAAGGTCGTCGTACCGCATGTCCATCTCCTTCACGACCCACTGGAGCGCCTCGGCGGCCTTCTTGGGGTTCGTGATGATGGGTGTGATCAGGTGCGGAACGCCGGCGTACGACGTGAGCTCGACGCGCTTCGGGTCGATGAGCACCATGCGCACATCGGAGGGCTTGGCCTGCATCAGGAGGCTCGTGATCATCGAGTTCACGAAGCTCGACTTGCCCGAGCCGGTGGAGCCGGCGACGAGCAGGTGGGGCATCTTCGCGAGGTTCGCCACGACGTAGCCGCCGCCGACGTCCTTGCCCACGCCGATCGTCATGGGGTGCGTCGCCTGCTGGGCGGCGGCCGAGCGCAGGACGTCGCCGAGGGTCACGATCTCGCGGTCGGTGTTCGGGATCTCGACACCGATCGCGCTCTTGCCGGGGATCGGGGCGAGGATGCGCACCTCGTTCGACGCCACCGCGTAGGCGATGTTGTTCTGCAGCGCCGTGATGCGCTCGACCTTCACGCCGTGACCGACCTCGATCTCGTACTGCGTGACCGTCGGACCGCGCGAGAAGCCGGTCACGCGCGCGTCGACCTGGAACTGCTGCAGCACGCTCGTGATCGCCGCGACGACCGTGTCGTTGGCCGCCGAGCGCGCCTTGTGCGGGGTGCCGGCGGCGAGGGAGTTCACCGACGGAAGTCGATAGGGGGCCGTCGGGGCGTGGCGCGGACCGTCTCCGCCCAGGCCGGAGAGACCGGGGAGCATGTCGTCGTCGTGCGGGGTCGAGCTCTCGTCGTCGCGGATGCCGGTGTCGGCCCGATCGCGCGCGCCGGCCAGGACGGCGGGGTCGATGACTTCGGTGACGGCGTCGGGGAGGGCCGCGTCGGGGAGAGGCGGGGGCGGCAGGGTGACGGCGGCCTGCTCGAAGCCGCCCTGGACCGCACCCGGAGGCAGCAGTTCGGTGAGGTCCTGCGAACCGATGGCGCCGTCGGCATCCTTCTCGCGTCCGGTCTTGTTGCGCCGCCACCACGGCAGCGAGGGATCCGCGTCCGCGGAGTCCTCCTCGTCCGCGTCGACCGCCTTCGCCTCGCGGGCCGGCGGACGCTCGGCGTCGAACATCCACGCGTACAGGTCGCCGAGGCGGCTCCCGATGCGGTTCGGCGGCGTCTTGGTCAGGATCAGGATGCTGAGGATCGTGAGGATCCCGAGGACGATGTAGGCCCCGATGTCGGTGATGAGGAGCGCGAGGGGCTCTCCGAGCATCCAGCCGAACACGCCGCCGGCTTCGCTGAGGGCGGGAAGACCCTCGCGCGGCTGAGGACGCCCGCCGCCCACGTGGCAGAAGCCCGCGATCGAGAGGACGAACACGGTGAAGCCGATGCCGATCCGGCCGTTGTCGTGCACGGAGGCGGGGTGTCGGAACAGCCAGCCGGCGAGGATGAGCAGGAGCACCGGGAGGACGAAGGCGACACGACCGACGAGCCCGCCCGCCGTGTAGGCGCTGATCGTCTGAGCGACCTCGTTGCCGATGAAGAACCACTCGTTGACCGCTCCGGCGATCGCGAGCAGGACGATGAGGAACGGGAGTCCGTCGCGACGCTGATCCTTCTCGAGCGTCTCGGGCCCGAACGCACGGAACAGACCGCCCGTGCCGTGGGCGAGTCCCATCCAGGCACGCACGACGATCGGCGGCTTCTCGGACTCGCCGACATAGCGCTTGGGGGCCGGCGCGGGCTTGGCGGCACGGGACGACGACGTGCGCGACGAAGACGCGTTCGCGGGCGCGCGACCGCTCTTGGTCGGGCTTGAGCTCCTGGCCATCCCCCCACGCTACGGCGGCGCACCCGGAAACGCCCGCAACGACGCGGGGAGTCCGGAGCGTCAGCGCAGGCGCTTGACCATCGTGTCCCGACCGATGCCGCTCTGCGTGACCGCGAAGCCTTCGCTGCGGTACAGCGACGCCGCGAAGTTGCCGCGCTCGATGCTGAGGCTCAGCCGGGCGAAGCCGTCGGCGCGCGCCTGCTGGGTGAGCGCCTGCAGGAGCGTGCGCCCCACGCCGTGCGCGCGCCAGATCGGTCGCACGCCGATGATGAGTTCGGGCACTCCCGTGCCGACGTAGCCGAACCCGGGATCGCTCCGTGGCAGCACGCGGTACCACGCGGCCCCGATCGGTTCACCCGTCGGATCCAGTGCCACGAATCCGGCGTCGCTCGGGCGCTTCCAGCCGGCGATGTAGCGGCTGTGCTCCGGCGCCGTGAGCACCTGGTGGCGCGGCCGCGCAGCGCCCGGGCGCCAGTTCGCCGCCTCGACGACCATGTCGCCGAGGAACGCCCCGTCGGCCTGGACGGCCGGTCGCACGCTGAAGGATGCCATCGCGCGATTTTACCGGGCGCGGGATGCCGAACCTGCGCGATCGCGTCCGGGAGCCTAGG
>CAYOQY010000017.1:0-31695 GCA_964406225.1 uncultured Microbacterium sp. | reverse complement strand
TGCGGACGAGCGCTCCCTGCTTGCCTTCGGGCCGGAGGTTCGCATCGACCTCCCACAGCGGCGGTTCGATCTCCACGCCGGAGATCCCGCGCATCGTCTGCACGGCCAGCCGCGTGGCGATGTCGACCACGCGGCTCTCCCCCACCCGCGAGGCCAGCTCGTCTTCGGCGCCCGCGACGAAGATGACGTCGACGTCGCTGACGTAGTTGAGCTCTCGTGCGCCGGCTTTGCCCATTCCGATGATCGCGAGCTTCGTCCCCGCGACATCCTCGCGGGGGAACAGGCCCGTGCCTGCTGCTCCCGAGGAGATCCGCGTGCGTGCGACGCACAGCGACGCCTCCAGCGCCGCCCCCGCGGCATCCGCCAGTCGTGCCGCGACGGCGGCGAGTTCGTCGACCGGAGACGCGCACATCAGGTCGTAGGCCGCGATCGAGGCGAGCAGCTGCCGGTACCGCACGCGCAGCGCGACCCAGGCGGACTCGCTCGCGTCGGCGGCGAACCCGTCGACGGCGCCCACGGACCGCAGCAGCGCGTCACGGAGCTGGTCGGGTGTCGGGAGGCTGCGACCGGCGCCGTGCAGATGAACGAGCTCCTCCGGATGCCGCACGTAGAAGTCGGCGAGACCGGTGGAGGCGCCCAGGAGGACCCAGAGCGCACGCCACGCGGTCGCATCGCCGTGGAGGGCCCGTACCGCCGACGCGTCCCTGCGCGCCAGCCTGGTGACCGCCGCCACGGCCGCGTCGGGATCAGCCGCGCGCGCCGCGGGATCGGTCAGATCCTCGCGCGGAAGGTCCAGCAGACCCTCGAGTTCGACCAGCTCGGCCTCGGCTGCGGCCAGCTGACTGAAGCCGAGGCGCGCGAGATGGGTGAGGGACTGCGACCGCTCGCTCGTCGACATCGTCTCGCTGAGGGATCAGAGCATCTCGAGGTTGCTCTTCAGCTCGAACGGCGTCACCTGCGAGCGGTACTCCTGCCATTCCTTGCGCTTGTTCAGCAGCACGTAGTTGAAGACCTGCTCGCCGAGCGTCTCGGCGACGAGCTCGGATTCCTCCATGTACTCGAGGGCATGGTCGAGGCTCGCCGGCAACGGCGCGTAACCGAGCGCCCGGCGCTCGGCGTCCGTGAGCGACCAGACGTTGTCCTCCGCCTCGGGCGGCAGTTCGTACCCCTCCTCGATGCCCTTCAGGCCCGCCGCCAGCATGAGCGCGTACGCGAGGTAGGGGTTCGCCGCGGAGTCGAGTCCGCGATACTCCACGCGGGAGGACTGCCCCTTGCTCGGCTTGTACATCGGCACCCGGACGAGCGCGGAGCGGTTGTTGTGGCCCCACGTGATGAAGCTCGGCGCCTCGTCACCGCCCCACAGTCGCTTGTACGAGTTCACGAACTGGTTCGTGACGGCCGCGATCTCCGCCGCATGCCGCAGCAGCCCGGCGATGAAGTGCCGACCGGTCTTGGAGAGCTGGTACGTCGCACCCTCTTCGTAGAACGCGTTCACGTCGCCCTCGAACAGCGACATGTGCGTGTGCATGCCGCTGCCCGGCTTTCCGCCGAGCGGCTTGGGCATGAACGTCGCGTACACGCCCTGCTCGATCGCCACCTCCTTGATGACGGTGCGGAAGGTCATGATGTTGTCCGCCGTCGCGAGGGCGTCGGCGTACCGCAGATCGATCTCGTTCTGGCCGGGGCCGCCTTCGTGGTGGCTGAACTCGACCGAGATGCCGAGGTCCTCGAGCATGCGCACGGAGCGACGGCGGAAGTCGTGGGCCGTGCCGCCGGGGACGTTGTCGAAGTAGCCGGCCGAGTCGACGGGCTCGGGGCCCTCGGGGCCGAACGACGAGGACTTCAGCAGGTAGAACTCGATCTCGGGATGCGTGTAGAACGTGAAGCCCGCGTCGGCCGCCTTCGCGAGGGAGCGCTTGAGCACGTGCCGCGGATCGGCGACGGCCGGCTGACCGTCGGGGGTCGTGATGTCGCAGAACATGCGCGCCGTGGGATCGATCTCGCCCCGCCAGGGCAGGATCTGGAACGTCGTGGGATCGGGGTGGGCGAGCAGATCCGATTCGTACGAGCGCGTCAGCCCCTCGATCGCCGAGCCGTCGAAGCCGAGGCCCTCGGCGAAGGCGCCCTCGACTTCGGCCGGGGCGATCGCGACCGACTTCAAGGTGCCGATGACGTCGGTGAACCAGAGCCGGACGAACTTGACGCCGCGCTCCTCGATCGTGCGCAGAACGAAGTCACGCTGCTTGTCCATCGAATTCCCTCCGGTGCCGGTCGTCGCGGCTGGGCTCAGTTGTCGTCGGTGCTCGGCGTGGGCGCGTCGGCTGCGGAGGTTCCGCCGTCCTCACGGCGCTCCTCCTCGGCCCACGCGCGCGAACGCTCGCGGATGATCTCCGGGGCGCGTGCCGCCTCTTCGGCGGTGTCGAACGGGCCGGCGCGGTCCACGTGCGGCGAGACGTACCCGCGCTCGACCTCGCCGGTCGTGAGGTTGTACCAGTACTTCTCGCTGTCCTCGGCCACAGTCCGCTCCTCTCGTGCGCGCCCGGCGCGCATCGACGGGTTCACTCGCTCGATCCTACTGATCGGGCGCGCGCTCCTGGATAGGCTGGGCCCATGGCTACGGACAAGACCCGCGCAGTCGGGGTGGACATCGGCGGCACCGGCATCAAGGCGGCGATCGTCGACCTCGAGGCCGGGACACTTCTGAGCGACCGCGTGAAGGTCGCGACGCCGAAGGGCGCCGAGCCGCAGGACGTGCTGGCCGCCGTGCAGGAGGTCCTCGAGCGCCTCGGCGTGCGGGAGGATGCCATCCCCCTGGGCGTGGCGTTCCCGGCGATCGTCAAGTCCGGGCGCACGCTGTCCGCGGCGAACGTGTCGCCGAAGTGGATCGGGTTCGAGGCGGAGAGGTTCTTCGAGGACGGCCTCGGTCGCGACATCCACTTCGCGAACGACGCGGACGTCGCCGGTGTGGCCGAGATGCGTTACGGAGCCGCGCGCAATGCGAAGGGTCTCACGATCCTGACCACCCTCGGCACCGGGATCGGCTCCGCCATGATCTACCAGGGCGTGCTGATCCCGAACACCGAGCTGGGTCATCTGCAGCGCGCCGAGCACGCGAAGGACTTCGAGGCGTACGCGGCGTATTCCGCGATGGAACGGGACGCACTGGGCTGGGAGGCCTGGGCGGAGAGGCTGCAGGCGTACTACAGCCACGTGGAGTTCCTGTTCACCCCCGACCTGTTCATCGTCGGCGGCGGGGTCTCGAAGCACGCGGACTCGTTCCTGCCGCTCCTGCGCCTGAACACGCCGATCGTCCCCGCGATCCACCGGAACAACGCGGGGATCATCGGGGCGGCGGCTCTGGCCCTCGACTGACGCCGAGGGGCGAATGGGCCGGCCTGTACGCCGGGTTCTGTCCGGGGGCGTGAGCCCCGTGGACGGTCATCTCTCTCGGCGACACGTTGCCGTGCCGCTCCAGCGGCCTACCCGAGGACTCGGCGAGCCGCGTCAGCATCCTCTGTCTGGCCTTGCTCCGGGCGAGGTTTACCGTGCGGGTCGTGTCACCACGACCCCGGTGGTCTCTTACACCGCCGTTTCACCCTTACCGGGGTCTCCCCCGGCGGTCTGTTCTCTGTGGCACTTTCTCGCGGATCACTCCGGGTGGGTGTTACCCACCGCCCTGCCCTGTGGAGCCCGGACGTTCCTCGGCGCGACACGGCGGACCGTTCGCGACGCGACCGTCCAGCCGACCCATTCGCGTCGCCGAGTCTAGCCCGAAGGGGGCGCGAGCGCGTCCGCCCGCGGCGTCAAGGCTTCTCAGCCGTCTCGGCGATCCGCAGATCCAGCGGGAAGTCGATGGGAAACCGGCCGAACAGCAGCCGGCCCGCCTCCTCCGCGGCCGCCCGGACGGCTTCCGCGGCCTCTGCTGCGCGCTCGACGGGCGTGTGGACCATGATCTCGTCGTGGAGGAAGAACGCCAGATGCGGCCGCCGCGCGAAGACCTCGCCCGAGCGCGGCGCGGAGTGCGCCGCGTCGACCGGGGCGATCGCCGCGAGTCGCCCTCGCAGCCCCGCCATCCAGGCCAGGGCCCATTCCGCGGCGGTGCCCTGCACGACGAAATTGCGCGTGAACCTGCCCCTGTCCCGCGCGGCCCGTCGCGCGCGCGACTCGTCCGCATCCGATGCAGCGGCCTCCGTCGCGTGCGCCTGCGCGTCGCTCCAGCCGCGTGACGGCGGCGGCGAGCTGCGCCCGAGGCGGGTCGTCACGACGCCGCCGTCCTCTCCGGTGCGGGCGGCGTCGTCGACGAGCCGCATCGCCCGGGGAAAGGTGCGCCGCAGGCGCGGGACGAGCCGCCCACTGTCCCCGGTCGTCGCCCCGTACATCGCGCCCAGCATCGCGATCTTGGCTTCGGCGCGCGTGGTGACCGCACCGGACTCGACGATGCCCGCATACAGGTCCTTCTCCCGCGCGGCGTCGGCGAGGGCCAGGTCGCCGGACATCGCGGCGAGGACGCGCGGCTCGAGCTGTGCGACGTCGGCGATCACGAGGCGCCAGCCGGGGTCGGCCCGGACGGCCCCGCGCAGCTGGCGCGGCAGCTGCAGTGCGCCTCCGCCCGACGAGGCCCAGCGCCCCGTCACGACGCCGCCCGGCACATACACGGGGCGGAACCGCCCGTCGTGCACCCATTCGTCGAGCCACGACCATCCGTTCGCCGCGAGCAGCCGAGCGAGCGTCTTGTACTCCAGGAGAGGCTGGATCGCGGGATGCCGGTATTCGGCGAGCTCCCACCTGCTCGTGGACTGTGCAGGGACGCCCGCGCGATGCAGTGCGCGAAGGAGGCGCGGCTGGGAATCCAGCCCCACCGTCGGATCTCCGAGCGCGTCCCGGACGCGCGCCCGTGCATCCTCGATCTTCCGCGGCGACCCACCGCCCGCCGGGCGCGGCCCGAGCGCCTCGGCGAGGATCGCGTCGTGCGCATCCGCATCCCACGGGAGTCCGGCGACGGCGAGCTCGACCGCGATGAGGGCACCGCCGGACTCCGCGGCCAGGAGCAGCCGAAGCGACACGGCGTGGGGGGACGAATCCACCGCCCGGCGCTGCCGCCCGAACTCGAGCAGCGCCTCCTCGAGGTCTTCGGGCGGCCCGGCGGCCCGGGTGCCGGTGTCGCTCAGCTCGAAGAGGGTCGGGGCCGCGCCGTCACTCGGCGTAGCCGGAGCCGCATCCCACTGCACCGCCTCACGGAGCGCGACGGCGTCGGAGATCAGCGCGGTGTCGCGCAGGATGGCATGGCACAGCCGCAGATCGTGGCATCGCGCGACGTCGACCCCGGCCTCGAGCAGCGCACGATACCAGCGCGGAGTATCGCTCCACACCCATCGCGCCGGGCGGGCACGCTCGACGTCGGCGACCCACTCCGCGAGCGCGCCCGACGGGACGTCAGCGCGACCGAACTCGACTCCGTCCGCGTCGAGGAGCGCCGCGCAGACCCGTTCGCCCGCGCGTCCGAGGACGATCCAGGTCGCGCGCTCAGTCCCGTCCACCGTCGAGGTCCCGGCGGAAGCCGGCACGCCGGTCCATCGCCTCATTCGCGACGGCATCCGCGCGGGCGTTCGCCGCCCGGGGAATCCACTCGAAGGACACGTCCCTCTCGGCGATCACCGAGCGAGCGGCCTCGGCCAGCACCCGCATGTCGGGATGCCTGATCTTCCACCGCCCCGTCATCTGCTCGACGACGAGTCTGGAGTCCAGGCGGACGTGAACGGATGCCGCAGGATCGCGATCCCACGCGGCCTCGAGTCCTGCGATCAGGCCGCGGTACTCGGCCACGTTGTTGCTCGCGATGCCCACGAAGACGCCGATCTCGCTGAGGACGTCGCCCGTGGCGGCGTCGAGCACCACCGCGCCGCCCGCTGCGATGCCGGGGTTCCCGCGCGAACCGCCGTCGGCCTCGACGACGAGGCGTCGCGTCACAGGCCGGACTCCTCCGTGCGCACGAGGATGCAGCCGCACTCCGGGCACGTCAGGACGGCGTCCACGGGCGCCGAGCGCACGGCCTGCAGATCGGTCCCGGCGAGCACCATCCGGCACCCCTCGCACGTCCCGCGGCGCAGCAGGGCGGCGCCGGAGCTGCGCGTCGCCACACGCTCGTAGAAGGCCAGGAGCTCCGGTGGTGTGGCGCCCGCGACCGCCGCGCGGTCGCGGGTCGCGGCCTCGAACGCGGCCGTCGCCTCCGCGACGACGCGCTTGGCCTCCGCGCTCAGCGTCGCACCCTCCGCGTTGGTCTCGGCGATGAGGGCTTCCTGCTCGGCCACCGCCGCGTCAGCGACCTCGAGGCGTTCCATGACCTCGAGCTCGGCATCCTCCAGGTCGCCCTTGCGACGCGCGAGAGAGGCGAGCTCGCTCTCGAGGCCCTGCGCCTCCTTCGCGTTGCTCGAGGTGGCCAGGCGCTCCGCGTCGCGGGCGCGACGGGCGTCCACGAGTGCGACGTCCGACTCGATCCGCGCGAGCTCGGCGCGCAGGTCGTCGCGGGCGCCGAGGCGCGACGAGAGCTCCTGCGACAGCTCCTGCCGGCGGGCGAGCAGGGCCTGCACGCGCTCGGCCTGCGGTGGGTTTCGCCGCCTGCCGTCGGCGTGGCGGATACGCGCGTCGAGTTCGGCGACTTCGAGGAGGCGGCGCTGATCGGCGGGGCTGGCGTTCACGCGTCCAACCTATCGCGCACGTCGGTCGACGTCGTGGGTGGTGGGCCCTGCCGGGATCGAACCGACGACATCCACGGTGTAAACGTGGCGCTCTACCAGCTGAGCTAAAGGCCCTCGCCCCCCAGTCTAGATCGCCCCGGCGCGCATCGACCGGGCCCCCGACTCGCTAGGCTGAGGGACGGTGCGTTGTGCATGCTGAACAAAGCCTGCGTCGCATCCGATGCGATTACCTGGCACGATCTGCCAGACGACGAAAGGTCTTCCGTGACTGTCCACGATCAGGATCCGTACTCCCAGGGCCCCCTCGACAGCGATCCCGACGAGACCGCCGAATGGCAGGAGTCGCTCGACCAGCTCGTCGCGGCCAAGGGCCACGGCCGCGGCCGGGAGATCATGCTGAGCCTGCTGAAGCGCTCGAAGGATCTGCACCTCGGCGTCCCCATGGTCCCGACGACCGACTACATCAACACGATCGCGCCCGAGAACGAGCCCGACTTCCCCGGTGACGAGGAGATCGAGCGTCGGTACCGCGCCTGGATCCGCTGGAACGCGGCCGTCACCGTGCACCGTGCGCAGCGCCCGGGCATCGGGGTCGGCGGGCACATCTCCACGTACGCCTCCTCGGCCTCGCTGTACGAAGTCGGGTTCAACCACTTCTTCCGCGGCGCCGACCACCCCTCGGGCGGCGACCAGATCTTCATCCAGGGGCACGCCTCCCCCGGGACGTACGCCCGCGCCTTCCTCGAGGGCCGGTTGAGCGAGGCGCAGCTCGACGGCTTCCGTCAGGAGAAGTCGGCCGCACCGCACGGCATCCCGTCCTACCCGCATCCGCGCCTCATGCCCGACTTCTGGCAGTTCCCGACCGTGTCGATGGGTCTCGGCCCGATCAACGCGATCTACCAGGCGATGACCAACAAGTACCTCACGAACCGTGGGATCAAGGACCTCTCCGACTCGCACGTGTGGGCCTTCCTCGGTGACGGCGAGATGGATGAGGTCGAGAGCCGCGGTCAGCTGCAGGTGGCGGCCAACGAAGGTCTGGACAACCTCACATTCGTCGTCAACGCGAACCTGCAGCGCCTCGACGGTCCGGTGCGCGGCAACGGCAAGATCATCCAGGAGCTGGAGAGCTTCTTCCGCGGCGCGGGCTGGAACGTCATCAAGGTCGTCTGGGGCCGCGAGTGGGACGAGCTGCTCTCGCGCGACACCGACGGCGCCCTGCTGAACCTCATGAACGTCACCCCCGACGGTGACTACCAGACCTACAAGACCGAGAGCGGCGCGTACGTGCGTGAGAACTTCTTCGGTCGTGACGAGCGCACGCTCGCCCTGGTCAAGGACTACACCGACGACCAGATCTGGGGTCTCAAGCGCGGTGGACACGACTACCGCAAGGTGTACGCGGCGTACAAGGCGGCGGTCGAGCACAAGGGCCAGCCCACTGTGATCATCGCGAAGACCATCAAGGGCTACGGTCTGGGCAAGCACTTCGAGGGGCGCAACGCGACGCACCAGATGAAGAAGATGACCCTCGACGACCTCAAGCACTTCCGCGACGAGATGCACATCCCCGTCTCGGACGCGCAGCTGGAGGAGAACCCGTACCTGCCGCCGTACTACAACCCCGGCCAGCAGGACGAGACGATCCAGTACCTCCTGGAGCGCCGGCGCGCCCTCGGCGGCTTCCTGCCCGAGCGCCGCTCGACGCACGTCGGCCTCGAGCTTCCCGGCGACGCGGCGTACACCCAGCCGAAGAAGGGTTCGGGAACGCAGGAGATCGCCACGACGATGGCGTTCGTCCGCCTGCTGAAGGACCTGCTCCGCGCCAAGGGCTTCGGTCACCGCATCGTCCCGATCATCCCCGATGAGGCGCGCACGTTCGGCATGGACGCGTTCTTCCCGACGGCGAAGATCTACAACCCGAACGGCCAGCACTACACCTCGGTCGACCGTGAGCTCCTGCTGGCGTACAAGGAGAGCCCGCAGGGCCAGATCATGCACGTCGGCATCAACGAGGCGGGTGCCCTGGCGGCCTTCACGGGTGTCGGAACGTCGTACGCCACGCACGGCGAGCCGCTCATCCCGGTCTACATCTTCTACTCGATGTTCGGCTTCCAGCGCACGGGTGACGCCCAGTGGGCAGCCGGCGACCAGATGGCGCGCGGCTTCATCATCGGCGCGACCGCCGGTCGCACCACGCTCACCGGTGAAGGTCTGCAGCACGCGGACGGGCATTCGCACCTGCTGGCCTCGACGAACCCGGCGACGGTCTCGTACGACCCCGCATACGGCTACGAGATCGCGCACATCGTGCGCGCGGGTCTCGAACGGATGTACGGCGGCTCACACGAAGACCCGAACGTCATGTACTACCTGACGGTCTACAACGAGCCCCTCGTGCAGCCCGCCGAGCCGGAGGGTGTGGATGTGGACGGCATCGTCCGCGGCATCCACCGCATCTCGCAGGGCCAGGGCGACGGGCCGCGCGCGCAGCTCCTCGCTTCGGGCGTGGGCGTGCCGTGGGCCCTCGAGGCGCAGCAGCTGCTCGCGCAGGACTGGGGCGTGATCGCCGACGTCTGGTCGGTCACGTCGTGGACGGAGCTGCGTCGAGACGGACTCGACGTCGACAGCCACAACTTCCTGCACCCCGACGAGGAGGCGCGGACGGCGTACATCACCGAGAAGCTGCGCGGAACGCCCGGCCCCGTCGTCGCGGTGAGTGACTTCATGAACGCCGTGCAGGACCAGATCCGCCCCTGGGTCGAGCACAACTACTGGACGCTCGGCGCGGACGGGTTCGGCTTCTCCGACACGCGTGCGGCGGCCCGGCGCTTCTTCAAGATCGACGGTCCGTCCATGGCGGTGCGGACGCTCCAGGCGCTCGCGGCCGAAGGCGCCGTGGATCGCGCGCTCGTGGGGCAGGCGATCGAGAAGTACCGTCTGCACGACGTCACTGCGGGCACGAGCGGCAACGCGGGCGGCGAGAGCTGACCGCACGGATGGCCTCCCGCCCGACGCAGATGGACAAGACCGAGACGCTCGCCTGGTTGCGGCGCATCTCGGGCGATCTGGCGAGCGCGACGATCAAGCGGCTCGAGGACACGCTCCCCTGGTACGCCGAGATGCCGCCGGCCCGACGCTCCGCGGTCGGTCTGGTCGCCCAGGCGGGCATCTCCTCGTTCATCCAGTGGTACGACGATCCGACGTCCACCCCCTGGATCGCCGCAGACATCTTCGCGGCGGCCCCGCGTGAGCTGCTGCGCAGCGTCAGCCTGACGCAGACCCTCCAGCTCATCCGGGTGACGGTCGAGGTGACCGAAGAGCGCCTCGTGGGCAAGGGCGACGACCTGCGCGAGGGGATCCTGCTCTACTCCCGCGACGTCGCCTTCGCGGCGGCGGACGTGTACGCGCGGGCCGCGGAGGCGCGCGGGCTGTGGGATGCCCGCCTCGAAGCCCTCGTCGTGGACTCGATCCTGACCGGTGAGGCCGACGAGGAACTGCCGAGTCGCATCGCCGCGCTCGGATGGCACGGCCACGGCGAGGTCGCGGTGCTCGTGGGCACCACGCCCCCGCAATTCGACGTGGATCAGCTGCGGCGCAGCGCCCGCAAGCTCGGGGTCGACGTGCTGATCGGCGTCCAGGGATCGCGTCTCGTGCTCGTGCTCGGACGCGCGGAGCTCCCCGGCCGCGCCGACGACGAGCCCGAACTCCCCTTCCCCGAGATCGCCAAGCGGCTCGAACCCGGGTTCGGCCCCGGCTACCTCGTGCTGGGGCCGGCGGTCCCCGCCCTCGTCGACGCGAGCCAGAGTGCCCGCGCGTCCCTCGCGGGCTTCGCGGTCGCGCGGGCCTGGCGCAACGCGCCGCGCCCGGTCGAGGCGGACGACCTCCTCCCCGAGCGCGCCCTCGCCGGAGACCCCCTCGCGAAGCAGACGCTCGTCGAACGCATCTACCGGCCGTTGCAGGCGCACAGCGCGGATCTGGTGACCACGCTGTGGAGCTACCTCGACAACGGGCGTTCCCTCGAAGCCACGGCCCGCGAGCTGTTCGTGCACCCCAACACCGTCCGGTACCGGCTCAAGCGGGTGTCGGACGTCATCGGGTGGGATGCGACCGGGCCTCGTGAGGCGCTCATCCTGCAGACGGCGCTCGTCCTCGGATCGATCGGGGGCGACTCCTCGCGCCGTCGTCTCCCCTCGCTGCGTCGATCCGGCGCGTGAGGTCGAACCGGCGCCTGAGGTCGATCCGGCGCGTGCGGCTGTGCGGCACGCACAAAGGACCCCGTCATTCTTGTGACGAGATCGCCAGAGGGCGGCGCATGATCCTTGGCAGGATGGGATGGTGATCATCGCCGTCTTCCCCGGTCAGGGGTCGCAGACTCCCGGTTTCCTCGCTCCCTGGCTGCAGGTGGAGGGGGCGCGCGAGCGCCTCGCCGCCTACTCGGAGTGGGCCGGCGTCGACCTCATCGCCGCCGGAACCGACTGGGATGCGGACCGCATCCGCGACACGCAGGTCGCCCAGCCTCTCATCGTCGCGGCGAGCCTGCTCTCGTGGAACGCGCTGCCGGAGCGCGACCGCGTGGCGGGTGTCGCCGGGCATTCGGTCGGCGAGTTCGCGGCCGCGGCGGCGGCGGGCGTCCTGACCGACGAGCAGGCGCTGCGACTCGTCGGCATCCGCGGCAGGGCGATGGCCGAGGCGGCCGCTGCCGAGCAGACCGGAATGGCCGCGGTGATCGGCGGCGACGAAACCGCGGTGATCGCCCGCCTCGAAGAGCTCGGCCTGACTCCGGCCAACCACAACGGCGGCGGCCAGATCGTGGCCGCAGGGTCGCTCCCGGCGATCCAGACGCTCGCGTCCGAGCCGCCGGCCGGCACGCGCGTGATCCCGCTGCAGGTCGCCGGTGCGTTCCACACCCACTACATGGCCCCCGCGGTGGAGGTGCTGCGCGACGCGGCATCCGCCGTGACGGCATCCGATCCGCGCGTCGCCGTGTGGTCGAACCGCGACGGCGCGCGTGGCGGATCGGGTGCGGAATTCCTGGACTCCCTCGTGTCGCAGGTCGCCTCGCCGGTGCGCTGGGATCTCTGCCTGGCCTCGTTCGCCGCCGACGGCGTGTCGGGCATCATCGAGCTGTCGCCGGCGGGCACGCTCACCGGACTGGCGAAGCGCGCGCTGCGCGGGGTCCCCGCCGTCGCCGTGAAGACTCCCGACGACCTCCCGGCCGCCCAGAAGCTCCTGGACGGCGACGACGCATGACCGGAGCACCGCACATGGCCCCCACCCTCACCCAGACCACCGGCGCCGCCCACACGAGGATCTACTCCTACGGCGCGGCGCGCGGAGAGATCGCCGTGCCGAATGAGGAGCTCGTCGGACCGATCGACTCGAGCGACGAGTGGATCCGGCAGCGGACCGGCATCATCACGCGGACCCGCGCGGTGGCCGAGACGGACGCGATCGACCTCGCGACGGATGCCGCCGCCGAGGCGATCGCGAAGTCCGGTGTGCCGGCATCCGCGATCGACGCGGTGATCGTCGCGACGATCTCCAACCCCAAGCAGACCCCCTCGGTCTCCGCGATCGTGGCGGACCGGGTCGGATCGAACCCCGCAGCGGCCTACGACCTCAACGCGGCGTGCGCGGGCTTCGCGTACGGCGTGGCGCAGGCGGACGCACTCATCCGCGCGGGAGCGGCCCACTACGCCCTCGTGATCGGCACCGAGAAGCTCAGCGACGTGGTCGACCCGACCGACCGGAGCATCTCGTTCCTGCTCGGCGACGGCGCCGGCGCCGTCGTGATCGGACCGAGCGAGACGCCCGGCATCGGCCCCACGGTCTGGGGATCGGACGGCTCGAAGGCCGAAGCCGTCGGGATGAACGCGACGCTGACGCAGTTCCGGGACGGTGAGGCGCCGTGGCCCACACTCCGCCAGGAGGGTCCCACCGTGTTCCGGTGGGCGGTGTGGGAGATGGTCAAGGTGGCCCGTCAGGCGCTCGATGCCGCCGGCGTGCAGGCATCCGATCTGGCCGCTTTCGTCCCCCACCAGGCGAACATGCGCATCATCGACGAGTTCGCCAAGCAGCTGAAGCTTCCCGACACCGTCGTGATCGGCCGCGACATCGAGACGACCGGAAACACGTCGGCGGCCTCCATCCCGCTCGCGACGCACCGACTGCTGCAGGAGCACCCCGAGCTCAGCGGAGGGCTCGCCCTCCAGATCGGATTCGGCGCCGGGCTCGTGTTCGGCGCGCAGGTCATCGTCCTTCCCTGACCCACCGGACCCCCGACTCTAGACTGGACCAGGCCCCGAACGGGCACCCCGAAGAACAGGAGAAACAATGGCATTCAGCAACGACGAGGTCCTCGCCGGACTCGCCGAGCTCATCACCGACGAGACGGGGATCTCGGCCGACGAGGTCGCCCTGGAGAAGTCGTTCACCGACGACCTCGACATCGACTCGATCTCGATGATGACGATCGTCGTCAACGCCGAGGAGAAGTTCGGCGTCACGATTCCCGACGACGAGGTCAAGAACCTCAAGACCGTCGGCGACGCCGTCACCTTCATCACCTCGAACCAGGCCTAGCTGCGGTCTCCCGGGTCTCCCGGGCCGCCGACGCACACTCCGGTGGGGGCTGCCGCCCCCACCGGCTCACACTGAGGATCAGACACACTCATGAGCACCCCCCGCATCGTCGTCACCGGGATCGGCGCCTCGTCGCCGCTGGGTGGCACCGCGCCCGAGAGCTGGTCCGCACTCCTGGACGGCGTCTCGGGTGCGCGCACCCTCGAATACGACTGGGTGGAGCAGTATCAGCTGCCGGTGACCTTCGCCGCCGAGGCGAAGGTGCGACCCGACACCGTCCTGGAGCGTCCTCAGGCCAAGCGTCTGGACCCGTCCTCGCAGTTCGCCCTCGTGGCGGCGATGGAGGCCTGGGCCGATGCGGGCAGCCCCGAGGTCGACCCGGAACGCCTGGGCGTCGACTTCGCCACGGGCATCGGCGGGGTCTGGACCCTGCTGGACGCGTGGGACACGCTGCGCGAAAAGGGTCCCCGGCGGGTCATGCCCATGACCGTGCCCATGCTCATGCCGAACGCGGCGGCGGGCAACCTGTCGCTCCACTTCGGTGCACGGGCGTACGCGCGCACGGTCGCCAGCGCGTGTGCGTCGAGCACGGAGTCGATCATCAACGCGATCGAGCACCTGCGCGACGGACTGGCCGACGTCGTGATCGCCGGCGGCACCGAATCGGCGATCCACCCGATCACGATCGCGTCGTTCGCCTCGATGCAGGCGCTGTCCAAGCGCAACGACGACCCGGCGCACGCGTCGCGTCCGGGCAGCATCGACCGTGACGGCTTCGTGATGGGTGAAGGCGCCGGGGTCCTCATCCTCGAGACCGAGGAGCACGCCCGCGCCCGCGGAGCCAAAATCTACGCCGCGGTCGTCGGTGGCGGCGTCACCGCGGACTCGTATCACATCACCGCGAACGACCCCGAGGGCACCGGTGCCGCACGCGCGGTCCGCGCAGCGCTCGAGATGGCGGATGCCGCACCCGGCGACGTCACGCACATCAACGCGCACGCCACCTCGACCCCGGTCGGCGATCCGAACGAGTACGTCGCGCTCAAGACGGTGTTCGGCGACCGCATCGACGACATCCCCGTGTCGGCGACGAAGGCCTCGACCGGGCATCTGCTCGGCGGCACCGGCGCGCTCGAGGCGATCTTCACCGTGCTCGCTCTCCGCGACCGCGTCGCCCCGCCCACGATCAACCTCACCACGCAGGACCCCGCGGTGCCCTTCCGCATCTCCGGTGACGCGCAGCCGCTCGGCGACGGTGCGCAGCTGGCGATCAGCAACTCGTTCGGCTTCGGCGGCCACAACGCCGTCGTGGCGTTCGCCTCTGTCTGACGCGACTCCTTCGCGCGTACACGAAGACGCCCCCAACCGGTCTCGGTGGGGGCGTCTGTCGTGTCAGGCGGCGATACGCGTTCTCGTTGTCCGGGATTCTGGGCCTCCGACCACCGGTACTTGCGCCTCGGTCCGCCTGTCCGTCACTGTCTCCGACTCAGGACCCTCATCAGCCCACTTTGTGCAGCCACACGACGGCGGCGTCGTCGCTCGCGTGCCGGAACGGCTCGAGCTCCTCATCCCACGCAGACCCGAGCGCCACCTGGAGCTCGTGGTGAAGTTCGACGGGGTCACCCGCGGCGAGCTCCATCGCGTAGCGGATGCGGTCCTCGCCGATCACCACGTTGCCGGCGGTGTCGGTCTGCGCGTAGTGGATGCCGAGGCCCGGTGTGTGAAGCCAGCGTCCGCCGTCGCTGCGCGGTGTGGGGTCCTCGGTCACTTCGAAGCGGAGGTGCTCCCAACCGCGGATCGCCGTGGCGAGCGCGGCACCGGTTCCGGCCGGGCCCTCCCAGTAGAACTCCGCACGCCGGCTTCCGTGGAGGACGGGCTGGTCGGCCCAGTCGAAGCTCACGGCGTGCCCCAGGGCGCGACCGACAGCCCACTCCAGGTGCGGGCACAGTGCTCGTGGCGCGGAGTGAATGAAGATCACTCCACGCGCATGTGGTGAAGCCATGATCTCTCCGTTTCGTCAGGTACGTCTTCCCCTACGACCTGAACAGGAGCGCCACGGCGAGTGTGCGGTTGTGCTGTCATTATCGCCCACCGCGGGCGGTAATGACAAGCGTGTGATTCGGTGTGTTCTGGGCGTCGCACCGAAACGGCACAGCGGCCCCGGCGCATGCCGGGACCGCTGTGCGGAAGGTACGGAGGGGTCAGGCCTCGCTCATGGCCTGGACCTCGACCTGGCCCTTCGCGGCGTAGTAGGCCGCCCGTGCGGCATCCTTGCGTGCCTGCTCGGCGTAGCCGGCATCCAGCACGTCCTGCGGGACCTCGACGCTCTCGATGTGGTTCACGCCGTTGTACTTCTCGATGTACGCGTCCAGCTCCGGCCCCGACGTCCACGACGTGATGAGGCAGTAGCGGGGCTCGGTGCCGACGTGGGTGGCGGCGTGCCACAGGCGCTGGGTGTCGATGATGAGCTGTGCGCCGGCCGGCAGTGCGATGCGCACCTCGCCCGCGGGGTCGGTGCGGTTCTCACGCAGGACGAAGAAGCTGTCCTTATCGTCGGTGAGGTTGAAGAAGCCGCGGACGACCCAGCCCGTGCCGTCCGGGTTGAGACGGTTGTTGTCGTCCTGGTGCAGGTTGTAGAGACACTCGCCGTAGGGCGTCGGCTGCAGCTCGATCACGCGGCAGCGACCGACGTTGGCACCCGGCTCCTGCGCGCGACGCGTCAGGTTCGGCGCCTTGGCGACCTGGGAGTCGATCCAGACGCCGTCCTTGTCGGTGCGCGGCGGCTTGTGGTTCCAGAAGCCGTTGCACTCGATCTCGCCGAAGGCGCTGGCCAGCGGTGCGAAGCGCGTGTCGCCGGAGGACTTCCAGTCGTTGTACTCGATGTCGAGCCACTCCTTAGGATCGAGCTCCTGGTTGTAGCGGTCGAGGACGACATAGCCGGTCTCTTCGAGAGCGGCGGACTTGATGTAACCCATGAGGTGGATCAGCCTTTCGTTGGGAGCCAGCACGTTTTAACAGGCTCAACTTAGGCAAGCCTACCTGGGCGTCCTGAACGCTCCACGGAGACGCCGCCGTGGAAAATCAGCGCCGCGCGGGCCTGCCTAAGCTAGAAGGATGGCCAGCGATACACGCAGTTCCACGCGGGATGCCACGAACGTCGAGGCGACCGCGGTCAACACGATCTCCTGGCTCTCGGACGGGCCGACGGTCGTGGTCCCGGTCTATCAGCGTCAGTACCGATGGGACATCGGCGCGTGCGAACAGCTGCTCGCCGACATCCGCGCCGTGGCGGACTCCGACGAGCGGCACATGCACTTCATCGGGTCGATCCTCTCCTCGGTGAGCGGCACGGGAGCGGATGCCGAACTCGTGCTCATCGACGGGCAGCAGCGCCTCACGACCCTCATGCTCCTCGTCGCCGCGCTCCACCACACCGTGCGGGCCGACGATCCGTCGCTCGCCGCCCACCTCGAGCGGGTGCTCGTCAGCGCGGCCGATCCGCAGCGGACGAAGCTGCGTCCGCATCGCGCGTGGTCGGAGGTCTTCGAGAGCGTCATCCTCGACCGTCGTTCGGCATCCGGGGAGCCCCGCGAGTCCCGCTTCGACGACAACTACGCCTTCTTCCGCAGTCAGGTCGGCCCGGCCGAAGCGCCGGTGATCTGGGCCGGACTCCGGAAGTTGGAGCACGTGGCCATCACCCTCGGCGAGGGCGCCAACGCGCAGCAGATCTTCGAGAGCCTCAATTCGACCGGCGAACCGCTGCGCGACCACGAGCTGATCCACAACTACGTGCTGATGGGCCTTTCGCACGCGGAGCAGCGCGAGATCGAGACGGAGTACTGGCTCCCGATCGAACAGCACACCGGTGAGGCGATCGAGCGGTTCTGGCGCCACTACCTCGTGATGCGCACCGGCCGCGAAGTCGAGGTTCGAGGGGGCCGTGGCGTCTACGAGGCGTTCCGCGCGGAGTTCCCGCGACTGGAGCGGGACGACTTGCGCACCCACGCCTCGGAGTGGAGGGAGCACGCGGAGATCTACGGCACGCTCCTCGACCCCGTCCGCGCACCCGTCCCCTCAGCAGCCCGCCAGCTCTCGTTCCTCAACACCTTCGGCGGGTCCGTCTACCCGCTCATGATGAGGGCGTACGGCGATCTCCTGCGCGGGACGATCTCGGCGGAGGAGTTCGAGCGCACCGCCGAAGAGGTGCAGGCGCTTCTGCTGCGGCGCGCGGTCGTGGGCGTGCCGATCGACGGTCTGGTCGCGCGCCTGTGCCGCGCGCGCTCGGAGGGCCCGGAATCCCTGCGTCGGGCGATGAGCCGCATCACGCCCTCCGACGAGCGCGTCAGGGTCTCCCTCAAGTACGGGGAACTCCCCCACGCGCGCTACGTGCTGGGGCGCCTGGCGGGACGGGATCTCGGTCCCGATCTCGAGATCGAGCACATCTTCCCGGTCGCGCCGGGTGACACCTGGAGCGGTGACGGACACCGTCCCTGGAGTGCCTACAGCGAAGACGAGCAGAACAGCCACCGCGCGCTCGCGCAGACCCTCGGCAACCTCGTGCTGCTCGAGCCCGGCCTCGGCGAGAGGGCGTGGGATCGATCCTTCCCCGAGAAGCGGTCGCTCTATGCGCGCAGCGGCATACCGCTGACGACGGATGCCGCAGCAGACGAATCGTGGAACACCTCGGCGATCCTGCGCCGGACGGCCGACCTCACCGCCGCATTCGTGCGGGTATGGCCGCGGCCTGGCAGCATCGAGATCGACGACGACGGCCTGACCCCGATCCTCGACGCTCGTCGCCGGCGCGGCTGGCCGGCGGGATGGCAGCGCGAGTTCTCGTACGTCGAGTACCGCGGCGAGCACTGGGAGGTCTACGACGTCAAGCACCTCTTCAACCGCATCTTCAAGCGGCTGTGGGCGGACGCGCGGCCCGCGCTCGTGGCGTTCAACGAGCGCCGTGGCGGGCCGGTCTATCCGGCGAAGTCGTGGAACGGTCAGTGGGACGACCTCGACGACGCGCATTTCCTCTACATGGGGTGGGACTCGACCTACATGCTGAGCGCGGTGCAGGGCGTGCTGGACGAGGCCGGGATCTCCGCCGAGGTCTTCGTGAAGTACTCCTACATCGGCGACGCGATGAAGTGAGGACGCGGGGCGGGTGGGACTTGTCCCCGCCGCTCCTCCACACGCCGCTGCGCGGCGTGCGGAGCCTCGCACGGCGGGGGCCCGCCCACGGGTGCGTTCGCGGCGACACCCCCTCCACGTAGACGACGACCACCCTGCGGGCGGCCGTCTTCTCCGTGGGGCGGGTGGGACTTGTCCCCGCCGCTCCTCCACACGCCGCTGCGCGGCGTGCGGAGCCTCGCACGGCGGGGGCCCGCCCACGGGTGCGTTCGCGGCGACACCCCCTCCACGTAGACGACGACCACCCTGCGGGCGGCCGTCTTCTCCGTGGGGCGGGTGGGACTTGAACCCACGATCGTCGGGTTATGAGCCCGCTGCCTTGACCAGCTTGGCCACCGCCCCCTCGACGAAGAAGCCTACCGAACCGTCGGCTCCCCGCCGATCGGCGGCAGCACGCGTCTCGCGTCCGGCCTCAGCGTGGAACGGGATCGTCGTCGTCGCGGACCGGCGGTTCGGGCCACACCTTCGCGACGGCTTCCGTCAGGCGGATCGATCCCGTGCTGGGCGCCGGCTCGGATCCGTGGCTGCCGCGCTGAATGGGGATCTCCTGGCTGTCGCTGAGCACCTGGGGGTGATTGCGCGCCAGGTCGTAGACGCCGATCACGGCGATGATGCCGGCCACACCGAACCCGATGTACGCCCACAGCGGCGCATTGGCGGCTTCGCCGAGGACGGTGAGCCCGATGATGATCGCGACGATCGGATCGATGACCGTGAGGCCCGCGATCACGAGGTCGGGCGGCCCGGACGAATACGCCGTCTGCACGAAGTACGCGCCGACCCCCGCAGCCAGAAGCAGGGCGACGATGCACGTCACGGTGAGCCACTCGAAGTCGCCGGATTGGATGCGGCTGATGACGACTTTGGCCAGTGTCGCCACGAAGCCGTACATCACGCCAGCGCCGATGATGTAGAACAGCGCCGTCATGCGGTTGCGCAGCCACAGCCACAGACCGCCGAACACCACCGTCACCACGCCCAGGATGATCAGGATCGTGATGAGCTGACCGTTCGACACCGGCTCGTCCGTGGCGACGAGCGCCGCGATCGTGACGAAGATGAAGATGCCGCCGACGCATTCGACGATCGCGCGGATCGAGCGCTTCGTGGGGCGATGGCCGCTGATGCGGGCGTTCAGGAGCGTCGTGATGACGAGCGCGATCGCGCCCAGTGGCTGCACGACGATCAGCGGCGCGAACGAGAGCGCGGCGAGCTGGCACACGATCGCGAGGCCCAGCATGACGGTGCCGAGGACCCAGGACGGGCGCGTGAGCAGCCGGCTGAGCTGGGCGACGGTGAGACCGCCGACCGCCGCGCCGCCCGAGAGCCGCTCGACCTTCGTGACACCCCGGTGCTGGTACTGCGCCCCGAACGACATGAACACCGCGCCCAGCAGGGCGAGCGGAATCCCGATGAGGAGCGACGGGTTGTCGAAGACGCCGACGAGGGCATCGCCGACATCCTGGATATTGTCGATCTCGCTCCCCGCCCACATCACCCTCCGACCCTAACCGCACGCCTCCCTCGATAGGCTCAAGGCGTGGCCGTTCTGCCGATTCGCATCATGGGTGACCCTGTCCTGCACGCACCCGCAGCAGCCGTGGAGGAGATCACCGACGAGGTGAGGACCCTCGTCGGTGACATGTTCGAGACGATGGATGCCGCGCCCGGCGTGGGCCTCGCGGCGCCGCAGGTCGGCATCCCGCTGCGGATCTACACCTACAGCTATCAGGACGACGACGGCGCGCCGTGGCGGGGCGTGCTCATCAACCCCGTCCTGTGGATGACCCCGCTCGAGCCGGGCGATCCCGATCCCGACGAAGAGGCGGAAGGGTGCCTGTCGTTTCCGGGCGAGCGCTTCCCGCTGCGCCGCTCGGACCGGGTGCTCGTCACGGGGGTCGATCTCGACGGCTCCCCCGTACGCATCGAGGTGGACGGATGGCGTGCACGCATCATGCAGCACGAGTTCGACCATCTCGACGGCATCCTCTACATCGACCGGCTGTCCGACGGCGACTGGAAGACGGCGCAGAAGATCGCCCGCAAGCGCGGCTGGGGCAAGCCCGGCAGCTCGTGGATGCCGGGCGTCGACGACATCGACGCCTGACACGCTCCGCAGCGGGAAAAGGAAAACGGCCCTGAGAGTGGAGTCTCAGGGCCGTCGCTCCCCGGCTTGGACTCGAACCAAGAACCTATCGGTTAACAGCCGATTGCTCTGCCAATTGAGCTACCGAGGAATGTGCCTGCCGGAGCAGGCAACCCGAACAGCTTAGCAAATCACGCGGTGTGCTTTCGACGTCACGAGGCGATCAGACCGCGGTCCGCGTCCGCTCCCGGAGTCCAGAGCAGGTCGGTCGTGCCGTGACCGTAGGCGATCGCGTGGCCGCCGCGCAGGATCACCACGTCGGCGGACAGCTCCCGCACGACGTCGGCGTCGTTGGTCGCCACGACCGTGGACATGCCGTACTCCCCGCGCCGGCGGAGGATCGCGTCCCGCGCCGCGCGCCGCACCTCGATGTCCATGTTCGCGAACGGCTCGTCGGCGACGAAGACGCGCGGCTGGAGCACGAGGGCCCGCGCGAACACGACGCGCTGCCGCATCCCGGCGCTGAGCTCGTAGGGGTACTTGGCCGCGGCGCCGAGGGGCAGCATGAGCTCGTCGAGGAGCGTGGCGACGCGCACGGCGAGCGCGCGCTGATTCACACGGCGATCCCGGCTCGTGATCGGCTCGGCGATGAGTTCCGACACCGTCATCCGCGCCGGCAGCCGCGCGCCTGCGCTCTGGGCCAGATGGCCGGTCAGGTACGTGAGCGTGCGGTGCGCGCGGCCCGGGCGGCGCACCGGGATCCCCTCGACCCAGCCGTTGCCTCCCGCCACGCGCAGGCCGGGCTCGTCCGCACCCGCGAGCACCGCGAGGAGGCTGGACTTGCCCGATCCCGTCGGCCCCATCACGGCGAGCGTGGCACCGTGCGGGAGCTCGAACGTCACCCCGTCCACCACTCGCACGTCGGGTCCGCCGCGGGAGGCGCGGGCGATCGAAAGGTCATCGGTGCGGATCGCGACTTCGGCGTCTCGACGGCGGGGCATACCGTCATCCTGCCCTGCGCCGACCTCAGATGCCAGCGAAACGACCGTCCGCTTACAGGTCCGCGGCGAGGCGCTGGCGTTCCGCGTCGAGCTCGCGGAGCTTCACGCGGATCGCCCGGCCCTCGTCCGAATCGGGGGCGACGCGCTGGATAGCGCCGAGCAGCTCGGTCTTCTGCTGCTCCACCGCGCGGACGACGAGCCGCCGGGCGAGGGAGCCGGCCGAGATGACGGCGGCGTCGTCCGACATCGCGGGGAAATCGGCCGTGAGGAGTTCGGCGGCCAGAGACCGGTACGGCTCCCGGACCGCCGTGACGGCATCCGCCGCCCAGCCGGGCCGGGCCGTGTCGGGGGCGGCCGCGACGGCCTGACGCACGGCGTCGAGGGCGGGATGCCGGAACGGCAGCGCGACGGCAGCGGTGAGGAGCGCCGGGTCGAGCCGATGCCCGAACTGCAGAAGTCCCATGAGGGCGTCGCGCTCGAGCGCGACGTCGGCGGTGCGCGGCAGCGACCGGATCGAGACGCGCATCTGCGGTTCTTCGGAATCGGGTGCCTCCGACGGGGGGCGCGAGGGCTCGGGATCGGACGATCGGCGGGGCGCGGATCCGCCGGCGCGCTCGACAGCGGCGCCGACCTCTCCGAGGTCGAGTCCCAGCCGGCGGGCGAGGACGCGCACGTAACCGGGTCGGAGGGACGGATCGCGGATCTCGGCGACGATCGGAGCCGCAGCGCGCAGCGCACCCGCGCGACCCTCCACCGTCGACAGCGCGAAGCCCGCGAGGCGCTGGTCGATCACGAACTCGAACATCGGCACCTTGGTGTCCATGAGCGCGCGGACGGCGCCGTCGCCGCGCTGCAGACGCAGGTCGCAGGGGTCGAGGCCCTCGGGCGCGACGGCCACATAGGTCTGGGCCGCGAACCGCTTCTCGTCACCGAAAGCGCGCAGCGCGGCTTTCTGACCGGCCGCGTCGGGGTCGAACGTGAAGACGACCTCCCCCGCGGCGGAGTCGTCGCCCATCACGCGGCGGAGGACGGTGATGTGGTCGGCGCCGAAGGCGGTCCCGCACGTGGCGATCGCCGTCGTGATCCCGGCGAGGTGACAGGCCATCACGTCGGTGTAGCCCTCGACGACGACGACACGATGGTCCCGCGAGATGTCGCGCTTGGCGAGGTCGAGCCCGTAGAGCACCTGCGACTTGCGATACACCGGGGTCTCGGGGGTGTTGAGGTACTTGGGTCCCTGGTCGTCGTCGAAGAGCTTGCGCGCACCGAAGCCGATCACCTGACTCGTGACGTCTCGGATCGGCCAGATCACACGGCCGCGGAAGCGGTCGTACACGCCCCGCTGACCGGTCGAGACGAGGCCCGCGGTCGAGAGCTCCTCGTCGCTGAAGCCCTGCCGACGCAGCGCGTCGCGGAGATTCGACCAGCCCTTGGGTGCATAGCCGACGCCGAAGTGCGCGGCGGCACCGGCGTCGAATCCCCGCTCCCCGAGGAACCGCCGGGCGGCTTCCGCCTCCGCGCCGGCGAGTTGGGCGCGGAAGAACTCCGCCGCAGCGGCGTTCGCGGCGTACATCCGCGCGCGACCCGTCGTCTCGGGGGCCGCTCCCCCGTCCTCGTAGTGCAGCGTGTAGCCGATGCGACCGGCGAGACGTTCGACCGCTTCAGTGAAGGACACGTGGTCCATCGCGCGCAGGAACGAGTAGACGTCGCCGGACTCGTTGCATCCGAAGCAGTGATAGAAACCCGCCTGGGGTCGCACGTTGAAGCTGGGGCTGCGTTCGTCGTGGAATGGGCACAGTCCCTTCATCGCGCCGACGCCCGCGGGCTTGAGAGCGACCCTCTCGCCGATGATGTCGGCGATGTTGGTGCGCGCCTTGACCTCTTCGACGTCGGCCTGCCGGATGCGACCGGCCATCAGTCCTCGTGCTCCCCGGCCCGGCCCGCCCGCGCGGCACCGGGCGCCCACACGCCGAGGGATGCCGGATCGACGTCGCCGACGAGCGCGCCGTGCCAGGCGATCGCGTGCTGATCCGTCAGGCTCGCCACCTGATCCACGATGACGCGTCGACGCGCGGCATCCGTCTCGGCCGACGCGAAGTCCTCGGCGTGAACGGCATCGAGGGCCTCGGGTGCGTCCCACAGTGCGGTCGCGAGGCGCTTGAGCACCCGTCGCTGTTCTTTGTAGACGCCCTTGCGGCCGTCGATCGTCACGACGACCGCGCCGATGATCCCCTTGAGCACGGCCATCTCGGCTTCGACCACGCGCGGGACGACGACGTGCGCTCCGTAGCGGGTGAGGACCGAGGAGGAGTACGCCTCGCGAGTGGCCGTCGTCGCGGCGCGCGCGAAGCGGCCGATGAGGTCCGACGTGAGGTTCTTCAGCCGCGCGTGGGCCGAACGCGTGCCGTCGAAGGACACGATCCATTCCGGCAGCCGCATGAGGCGGTACAGCGCGTCCTCGAGCTCGTCCCGCGCGAAATCGAATCCGACCCAGGACTGGATCGACGACAGCAGTGCCGCGTGCTCGGATCCGGCCGCGAGACGCTGGGGGTCGAGGTAGCCGTTGACGATCGCATCCTCGAAATCGTGGACGGAGTAGGCGATGTCATCGGAGAGGTCCATGACCTCCGCCTCGATGCACCGCACGCGTCCGGGCGCCCCCGTCCGCAGCCAGCGGAAGACGTCTTCGTCGTCCGGATACACGCCGAACTTCAGCCGGCCTCCGGGGTCGGGCAACGGGTGCTCCGACGTCCACGGGTATTTGCACGTCGCGTCGAGACTCGCGCGGGTCAGATTGAGCCCGTGACTGCGGCCCTGCTCGTCGATCGCCTTCGGTTCGAGGCGCGTGAGGATGCGCAGCGTCTGGGCGTTGCCCTCGAAGCCGCCGATGTCCTCCGCCCAGTCGTTGAGCGCCCGCTCGCCGTTGTGTCCGAACGGTGGGTGCCCCAGGTCGTGGCTCAGACACGCGGTGTCGACCACGTCGGGCGAGAGTCGCAGTGCCGTCGCCAGCTCCCGACCGACCTGCGCGACCTCGAGCGAATGAGTGAGCCGGTTGCGGGCGAAATCCGCCGGGCTCGCCGGGCTCAGCACCTGTGTCTTGGCGGCGAGTCGGCGCAGCGCCGCCGAGTGCAGGACGCGTGCCCGATCGCGGGCGAAGTCGTCGCGCTGTGACCGGTGGCGTTCGGCGTAGAAGCGTGCGGCGTCCGCGTCGTCGTAGCCTTCGGGGCGCTCGGCGGTGACGCGTACGGCGCCCTCAGCCGCCACTGTGGTGGAGCTCCGCTTCGGCGAGTGCGCTGGAGGCCTCGACGCCGAGGTCGCGCGACTCGAGCCAGCCGTCGGGGAGCGCCGGGCGCTTGGGAGTGCCGGCGCGCCCGCGCTGGCCCTCCGCTGCCTGGCCCGGGTAGCCGGCGTCGAGATCGAGCGTCGCGATGAGACGGTCGATCTCGTCCAGGCTCGACACGGTCGCCAGCGCCGCCCTGGTGTCGCCTCCGACCGGGTAGCCCTTGAAGTACCAGGCGACGTGCTTGCGGATGTCGCGGCACCCGCGGCCCTCGTCCTCGAAGAACTCCACGAGCAGTTCGGCATGGCGGCGGAACGCGTGCGCGACGAAGCGCAGCGTCGCGTCGACGGGCTCGCCGGTGGCGGCATCCGGTCCGCCGAGGGCGCGGGCCAGATCGCCGAAGAGCCACGGACGCCCGAGACAGCCGCGACCGACCACGACGCCGTCGCACCCGGTCTCGGCCATCATCCGCACGGCGTCCTCCGCCGACCAGATGTCGCCGTTGCCGAGCACGGGCACGCTCGTGACCGCTTCCTTGAGCGCCGCGATCGCCGACCAGTCGGCTTCGCCGGAGTAGAACTCCGACGCCGTCCGCGCGTGCAGGGCCACGGCGGCCACGCCGGCGTCCTCCGCGATGCGCCCCGCGTCGAGGAACGTCAGATGGTCGGCGTCGATGCCCTTGCGCATCTTGACCGTCAGAGGGATGTCGCCGGCCGCGCGCGCCGCGCGCGTGACGATGTCGCGGAACAGTCCGAGCTTCCACGGCAGGGCGGCACCTCCGCCCTTGCGGGTCACCTTGGGCACAGGGCACCCGAAATTCAGGTCGATGTGGTCGGCGCGGTCTTCTTCGACGAGCACGCGCACGGCGTTCTCGACCGTCGTGGGGTCGACGCCGTACAGCTGGATCGAGCGCGGCGTCTCGGACTCGTGGTGCGTGATGAGGCGCATCGTCGTGGCGTTGCGCTCCACGAGGGCGCGGGAGGTGATCATCTCGCTCACGTACAGACCCGCGCCGTACTCGCGGCACAGGCGCCGGAAGGCCGTGTTCGTGATCCCTGCCATGGGCGCGAGCACGACGGGCGCATCGAGCTGGATGGGCCCGATGCGCAGGGCGCGCGCGGGGGCGAGTGTCGGGGTCACCCGTCCATTCTCCCAGACCCGCGGCCCGGCATCCGGATTCAGGCTTAACCTGTGGGAATGACAGAGGCCACCGCGATCGACATCCGCGACATCCCGTTCACGACCGCCGACGGCGCAGAGGCCACTCTCGCCGACTACGCCGGCAAGGTCCTCCTCATCGTCAACGTGGCGTCGCGCTGCGGGCTCGCGCCGCAGTACGAACAGCTCGAGAAGCTCAAGAAGACGTACGGCGACCGCGGGTTCGACGTCCTCGCCTTCCCGAGCAACCAGTTCCTTCAGGAGCTGTCGAAGATGGACGACATCCTCGAGTACTGCTCCATGACGTGGGGGGTCACCTTTCCCGTGATGGACAAGGTGCGCGTGAACGGCAAGAAGGCCGCCCTGCTCTACAAAGAGCTCACCAAGACACCGGATGCCGACGGCAAGGCGGGCCGCGTCGAGTGGAACTTCGAGAAGTTCCTCGTGCTGCCCGACGGCCGGATCACGCGCTTCCGCCCGAGGACGAAGCCCGATGACCCGGCGATCGTCTCGCTGATCGAGCAGAACCTGCCCGACTGAGATCTCAGGCGACCGCGGCCTCGCGGTGCGCGGCCCAGACCTGACGCACGATCTGCGCGAACGCCTCGGCGGGCTGCGCGCCCGACACGCCGTACTTTCCGTCGATCACGAAGAACGGCACGCCGTTGATCCCGTACGCCGTCGCCCGCTGCTGATCCGCCCGGACGGCGGGGAGGTAGCGACCGCTCCGCAGGGCCTCGCGCGCGGCATCCCGCTCGAGTCCCGCGTCGACGGCGAGTGCGACCAGTTCGTCTTCGCGCCCGAGATGACGGCCCTCGGTGAAGTACGCCGACATGAGGCGCTCGGCCGTCTCGGCCTGGCGGCCCTTCTCCTTCGCGAAGTGCAGGAGCTCGTGGGCCTTGACGGTGTTGGTGTGCTTGAGCAGGTCGAAGCGGTACTGCAGACCCGCATCGGCGGCCACCCCCGTGACGCGGTCGAGCATCTGCTGCGCCTGATCGGCGGAGATGCCCTTGTGCTGCGACAGGTAGTCGGCCTCGCCGCCCTCGAAGTCGACCGGGGTGTCGGGCGAGAGCTCGAACGAGTGGAACGTGACCTCCACCAGGGGTGCGTCGGCGTCGCCGGACGCCTCGGCGAGCCCGGTCTCGAGGTTGCGCTTGCCGATGTAGCACCAGGGGCAGGCGATGTCACTCCACACGTCGATCTTGATCGCATCCGTCATGCCGGGTGCAACCCGCGACGGACCGCCGGGTATTCCCGTGCTCAGAGCGCCGGGATCTCGGGGGTGTCCACCGCTCCCCCGAACCGACGGTCGCGGTCGAGGTAGAGGCCGATCGCCTTCCACAGGTCCTCGCGCGAGAAATCCGGCCACAGCGTGTCGAGGAACACGAACTCGGCGTAGGCCGACTCCCACAGCAGGAAGTTGGAGGTGCGCTGTTCGCCGCTCGAGCGGATGAACAGATCCACGTCGGGCATGTCGGGCTGGTACAGCCGGCGCTGGATGAGCTTCTCGGTGATCGCGGACGGCTTCAGGCGCCCCGCGGCGATGTCGTCGCCGATCGTGCGCATCGCGTCGACCAGTTCGACCCGCCCGCCGTAGTTCACGCACATCGTGAGCGTCAGCACGTCGTTGTCCGCGGTGAGACGCTCGGCGAACTGCAGCTCCTTGATGACAGAGCCCCAGAGGCGGGGCTTGCGGCCCGACCACCGGACGCGCACGCCCCACTCGTTGAGCTGGTCGCGGCGCCGATGCAGCACATCGCGGTTGAACCCCATCAGGAACCGCACCTCATCCGGTGAGCGGCTCCAGTTCTCCGTCGAGAACGCGTAGACGCTCAGGTGCTTCACGCCGGCCTGGATCGCGCCGGCGACGACGTCGAGCAGCGCCGCTTCGCCCGCCCGGTGACCTTCGACCCTCGTCTGGCCACGCTTGTTCGCCCACCGGCCGTTGCCGTCCATCACGATCGCGACGTGGGCCGGAACCTTGCCGCGCGGGAAGGCGGGCGGGTACAGTCCCGTCCAGTCGACCGGCCGATACGGCACAGCGTCGCGGTGGGTGAAGGGCTTGGGGCTCACGTGGCCGTCTCCATGTGTTCGAGTGAGCGGATGCCGCGCTCGAGGTGCCACTGCGCGTAGGCGGCGATCAGGCCGGACGCCGACCCCCGCGCGGGCGCCGATGCGGCATCCGCGATGCTCCAGTCGCCTTCCATGAGCGCCGTCAGGAGTTCGGCGGTGGCACCGCTCACCCGCGCGGCGCCGACCGGCGCGCACGCGCGGCACACCATGCCGCCCAACTGAGCGACGAACGTGTCATGGGGTCCGGCCGCGCCGCAGCGCGCGCAGTCCGCGAGTCCGGGTGCCCAACCCGAGAGCGCCATCGCCCGGAGGAGGTAGGAATCCAGGATGCTGCGCGGAGCGTGCTCCCCGCGTGCGAGCGCCCGGAGCCCGCCGACGAGCAGGAGGTACTGCTGCGGCGTCGCCTCGGCCTCGTTCAGGCGGTCGGCGGCCTCGACCATGGCGTGCGCGGACGTGTAGCGGTCGTAGTGCACCGCGATGTCGGCGCCGTACGAGCCGAGCGACTCCGCCTGCTGCACGATGTCGAGCGACCGGCCCTGGTACAGCAGCACGTCCGCCACCATGAACGGTTCGAGCCGGGCGCCGAAGCGGGAGGAGGTCCGGCGGACACCCTTGGCCACCGCACGGAGCTTGCCGTGCCGGCGGCTCAGCATCGTGACGATGCGGTCCGCTTCACCCAGCTTGTGGGTGCGCAGGATCACGACCTCGTCGCGGTAGGTGGGCACCTCCCAATTATGACCGTCGGCTCCCCCACGGGCCTTCGCCGAGCCGCGCGGGACGATGCCGTGAAGGACAATGGTGCGGTGGACGCTCCGATCTTCGTGATCCCCCTGTGGGCCGATCTCACCGCCGTCGGTCTCGGCGGCATCCAGGGTGCGCTGTTCGCCTCGGGATTCCGCGGCCAGCGCCGACTCGACCTGCTCGGAGTCGCGATCATCGGGATCGTGATGGGCATGGGCGGTGGCATCATCCGCGACATGCTCCTCAACCAGCCGCTCAGCACCCTCCAGAGCAACTGGTACCTGCTGACGGCGACACTCGCGGCCCTCGTCGGCATGCTCCTCGCGGGTCCGCTGCGGCGGCTCAACGGACTCATCGTCGGCCTCGATGCCGTCGTGATCGGCCTCTTCGGCGCCTTCGGCACGAGCAAAGCCCTCGCGCTCGGCCTGCCGCTCGTGCCCGCGGTCTTCGTCGGGGTCTGTGCGGCTGTCGGGGGCGGCATCCTCCGCGACGTGTTCATGGGCCTCCCCGTCGCGATCATGCACGTCGGCTCGCTCTACGCCGTCGCCGCCGCGGCCGGATGCCTCGTGCTCGGCGTCTCGAACCTTTTCGGCGTCCCGCTGGTCGCGGCGGCGGTCGCGGGCGTCATCGTCACGGCCGTCATCCGCGTCCTGGCCGTCGTGTTCGATGTCTCGCTGCCCGAGCAGCGCATGCTCTACCGGCGCAAGGTGGCCGCCGAGACCGGGACCCTCCCCATCGTCAAGCCCTGACGGCCGGCATCCACCGGATGCCGTGTCAGTGTGTGAAGGACGTCACCAGACCCTCGGTCGGCATCGGCGACTCGAGCGCGTCGAGGTACGCGACGGCTTCGGCGATGTCGATCACGAGGCTCTCGGCGAGGTTGCGGCTGAGTCCGTTGCGCACCACGATCCGCTGCACGACGACATCGGTGAGGTCGTCGGGCATCGGGTAGGCCGGGATGAGCCACCCCTTCAGCCGCAGTCGCTCCGACAGGTGGTAGAGGTTCCACTTGTCGGTGTATCCCTTGGCCAGCTGCCAGGCGAACACGGGGATGTCCGTGCCGTCGTTCCACAGGTCGAACGCGGGCATCTTGGCGATTTCGCCGGCCAGGAACACGGCGACGTCCTGTGACGCCTTCTGGACCTTGTAGTAGCCGTCCCAGCCGAGGCGGAGGAAGAGGTAGTACTGCAGCAGCACCTGTGCGCCGGGTCGCGAGAAGTTCAGCGCGAAGCTCGGCATATGACCGCCCAGGTAGGTGACGTCGAAGACGAGGTCCTCCGGCAGATCCGCGACCGTCCGCCACACGACCCAGCCGAGGCCCGGGTAGACGAGCCCGTACTTGTGCGCGGACGTGCTGATCGACACGACGCGCGGCACGCGGAAATCCCACTCGAGGTCGGGCTGGAGGAAGGGGGCGACCATGCCGCCGGATGCCCCGTCGACGTGGATGGGGATGTCCAGGCCCGTCGCCTCCTGGATGCGGTCGAGCGCGGCGGCGATCTGCGCGACCGGCTCGTACACCCCGGTGTAGGTGACGCCCATGATCGCGACGACGCCGATCGTGTTCTCGTCGACGTACTTCTCCAGTTCGAAGCCGTCGAGGCACTTGTGCTCGTCGGTGATCGGCACATAGCGGGGCTCGACGTCCCAGTAGTTGCAGAACTTCTCCCAGCACACCTGCACCGCACTGGAGAGGACGAGGTTGGGCTTGTCGGCCGGCAGGCCGGCCGCGCGGCGGGCGTGCTGCCACCGGCGCTTGAGTGCGAGTCCGCCGAGCATGCACGCCTCGGACGAGCCGATCGTGGACGTGCCGATCGCCTTCTCCGGATCGGGGGCGTTCCAGAGGGTCGCGATCATCTTCCAGCAGCGCGTCTCGATCGCGGCGGTCTGCGGGTACTCGTCCTTGTCGACCATGTTCTTGTCGACCGTCTCGGAGTACAGCTTCGTGGCGTGCGGGTCCATCCACGTGCCGACGAACGTCGCGAGGTTCAGTCGCGAATTGCCGTCGAGCATCGCCTCGTCGTGCACGACCTGGTAGGCGGTCTCGGGAAGCGACTCCATCGGCGGCAGCGCGTCCAGTGGGAAGTCCGTGGCCTCTCCCGGGCGGGCGAAGAGCGGATTCAACTGGTTCTGCTCGCCCAGGCCGATGAAGCCGTGCGGACGTGAAGGCGTGGAGGCGGCATCTGCGGTCGTCATGGCGCTCATGCTAGGGCGCGTGCGCGACGAATGCCTCACCCCTCTCAGGTGAGGTCTCACGACGACCGGTGGCTCTACTCTCGGAGCATGACGGCGGAGAGGACGGTTCGGCTGCGGCGCGAGGCATGGGGCTTCGCGATCGGGTCCACGTTCTTCGCCGTCGGCGCCGTGCCCTTCTACGCGGATGCCGTCGGCGGCGTGCTGACGAATCTCACGTTCTTCGTCGGAGCGATCTTCTTCACGCTCGCGGCATTCGTCCAACTCGCCCTGAGCGGCCGTCGACCGCCTCGTCGATCGTCGAACCGTGCCGATCGGGCGGACTGGTGGGCCGCGTTCGTGCAGTTCGCCGGCACGCTCTTCTTCAACCTCAGCACGACGGCCGCCCTCATCACCGCGATCAACGAGGAAGCGCGCGTCGGCACCGGATGGCGACCCGACGCGTGGGGCTCGGTCTGCTTCCTCGTAGCAAGCGCCTTCGCGGTCGCCGCCACCACCGACCGCGAGGGACTGTGGGATCCGAAGGCTCGCACGTGGCGCTGCACCTGGTTGAACATGACCGGGTCGGTGTTCTTCGG
The DNA here is from genome assembly GCA_964406225.1 of uncultured Microbacterium sp. Classification (GTDB taxonomy): domain Bacteria; phylum Actinomycetota; class Actinomycetes; order Actinomycetales; family Microbacteriaceae; genus Microbacterium. Next base: position 121 of record CAYOQY010000017.1, on the reverse strand, counting down.
CCTCTCGGCCGTCGGCGCGTACATCCTTCCCGTCTCAGGCGATCTGGTGAGTCAGGCCTGGGCGAACGGCGGCACGTTCCTCGGCGCCGTGTGCTTCCTCGTGGCGGCTCTGCTCAGCCGG
>CAYOQY010000016.1:21397-32819 GCA_964406225.1 uncultured Microbacterium sp. | reverse complement strand
TCGCGCTGGCGGGCACGATCGCGCTGGTCGGCCTGATCGTGCTGTTCACCTTCCCGATCCGCCTCTGATCGCCGTCGGCCCCGCGGGCGGCAGAGCACGGCGGACCGGGCGGTCACGGTGTGATGATGGCGAATCCCGGATCGCCGGTCTCCAGTACTCCGAGCAGCGAAGAGATCTGGCCGGCGTCCCCGGAGACATCGATCCCCGGTGAGTCGTGGTCGCCGCCCATGAGCGCGAGCAGCCGCATTTTCGACACGGAGACCGACGCGGCCGCACCCGGGTCGGCATCCGCCTTGCGGTAGATGAGGACGCCGTTGCGCAGCGTCACCCGATACGTCGCGCCGAGATCAGTGAACGTCAGGTTCAGTGACAGGTCGAGTTCCCACGCCCGAGGGCCGTCCACAGAGATCGCGATCGCATCCAGCAGCTGCTCGGGGGTGAGCTGGGCGAGGATCGCCGGGGCGGAGGTGGTCGTCGGGGTGCCGAAGCTCCCGTCGCGCAGCTCGGTCGCGCCGGACAGGAAGAAATTGCGCCACGTGCCGTTCTCCGACCCGTAGCCGAGCTGTTCGAGCGTGTCCGCGTAGAGCTCCCGCGCCGCTGCGTGGTGCTCGTCCGTGAAGATCACGTGGTCGAGCAGCGTCGCCGCCCAGCGGAAGTCGCCGTCGTCGAACGCGGCGCGCGCGAGCTCGACCACCCGATCCGCCCCGCCCATCGCGGAGACGTAGCGCTCAGCCTGGGCGGCGGGCGGATGCGGCCACAGCCGCGCCGGATTGCCGTCGAACCACCCCATGTAGCGCTGGTACACCGCCTTCACGTTGTGGCTGACCGACCCGTAGTATCCGCGCGCGCTCCACGCGTTCTCCAGAGCGGGTGGCAACTGCATCATCTCGGCGATCTCCGCGCCCTGGTACCCGTGGTTGAGAAGCCGGAGCGTCTGGTCGTGCAGGTACGCGTAGAGGTCCCGCTGGAGGCCGAGGTATTCCGCGATGCGCTCGGCGCCCCACGTCGGCCAGTGATGCGAGGCGAAGACGACGTCCGCGCGATCGGCGAACGTGTCGATCGCCTCGGTCAGGTACTGCGACCACACGTGCGGGTCGCGCACGAGCGCGCCCCGCAGCGTCAGCAGGTTGTGCAGGGTGTGGGTGGCGTTCTCCGCCATGCACAGCGCGCGATACCGCGGGAAGTAGAAGTGCATCTCCGCCGGCGCTTCCGTGCCCGGCGCCATCTGGAACTCGATCTCGACGCCGTCGACGGTGAGCGACTCGCCCGTCTCGCGGATGAGATGCGTCGGCACGATCATCCCGACTTCGCCGCTCGAGGTGGTCTGCCCGAGCCCGGCGCCGACCTGTCCGCGGGGCCCGCGCGCGAGCGCGGCGCCGTACATGTAGCCCGCACGTCGCGACATGGCCGTGCCGGCGTACACGTTCTCCGCGACCGCGTGCTCGACGAAGCCCTCCGGCGCGATGATCTGCACGCGACCGGATGCCGCATCCTCGGCGCTGGCCACGCCGAAGACCCCGCCGAAATGGTCGACGTGGCTGTGCGTGTGGATGACCGCGACGACCTCCCGCTCGCCGCGGTGCGCGCGGTAGAGGCCGAGGGCCGCCGCAGCGGTCTCGGTGGAGATGAGCGGGTCGATCACGATGACGCCCGTGTCGCCCTCCACGAACGTGATGTTCGACAGATCGAGACCGCGCACTTGATAGATGCCTTCGACGACCTCGTACAGTCCTTGCTTCGCGACGAGTTTCGACTGGCGCCACAGACTGGGATGCACCGACGTCGGAGCATCGCCCTCGAGGAACGCATAGCTGTCGTTGTCCCAGACGAGATGTCCGTCGGGGCGGCGGATCACCGCCGGCTCGAGTGCGGCGATGAAGCCGCGGTCGGCGTCTTCCACGTCCCGGGCGTCCGAGAACGGCAGCTCTTCGAGCGCCGCGGCGTGCTGTGCGGCGATGCGAGCGGTCACCGGTTTGCTCATGGTCACAGTCCCTGCAGCGCCTCGAGGCGCCCGCTCTCGATCGCCGCGGTGAACGCGGTGTAGTCGGCTTCGTTCTGGTCGGCGTAGCCGGTCGCGAACTCGGCGATCGCCTGGTCGAACGTGTCGGATCGGCCGAGATAGGCGGCGATCTCCACGCGATCCCCGGAGCGGGCGTGCGCGCGGGCGAGGGTCTCGCCGCACAGCCGCGCGTAGATGGTCATGCCCCGAGGGACGGCCTTGTCGGCTTCGAACGAGCCCTTCCAGTCGCGCAGCTGGCGCATGTAGAAGTCGCGCTCGATGCCGCCCTCGCCGCGCACCCGCTGCCATCCGAGGAAGATGTCGCTCGAGCCCTGCATGAGACGTTGACCGCGCACGACGCGCTCGCCCTGATTCTCGTAGGCGCACGGCTCGAGGAAGCGCTCGAGCACGGACGCCTGCGCCTCCTTGGCCTGCAGGAACAGCGGATCGGCGTCGTCGCGCCCGCGCATCAGCACGATCCAGGCGCGCGTGCCGACGCTGCCGACGCCGACGACCTTGCGCGCCATGTGCACGTACGTGAACTCGTCGAGCGGATGCCGGGGGAGCTGCAGTGTCTGCCGGTACGCCGCGAGGATGTCGCGCATGCCCTCCTCGGTCTCCTGGGCTCCGATGCCGTCCGGAAACAGGTCCTCGACCGGGACGATGAGGGGAGGGTCGGCGATGATGCGCATCCGGCCGTCCTCGTTCGAGACCAGCTTGGAGAACGCCTGCAGGCTGTCCCTCGTGCGCGCTTTCGCGACGACGGCGTTGAACGCCTTGAGCTGACGCTTGCCGGCCAGGGCTTCCGCTTGCAGGCTCTCGAGCCAGTTCTGCATCGTCGCGGCGTCGAGGTGGTCGTACCAGGCCTCGAGCACTCCCGACTCCGCGGCCCGCTGCATCCGCTCGCGGTAGCCGCGTGTCGCGGCGAGCACGGCGTCGCGTCGCTCGTCGTCCGTGAACCCGAGGTGTCGGCCGGCGATCTCGAAGCTGGCGGCGAGGCGCTTGACGTCCCATTCGAAGGGACCGGGGTGCGTCTCGTCGAAGTCGTTGATGTCGAAGACGAGGTTGCGCTCCGCGCTCGCGAACAGGCCGAAGTTCGACAGGTGTGCGTCGCCGCACAGCTGGACGATCAGGCCGCTGCTCGGCGTGCGCGCCAGATCGGCGGCCATGAGCAGTGCGGCCCCGCGGTAGAACGTGAACGGCGAGACCATCATCCGGCCGTGCCGGATCGGCACCAGGTCGGTGACGCGCGTCGTCGCCTGCTCCTCCAGCAGCGACACCGGATCGGTGCGGTCCTCGGGAGGGGCCCACCCGGCGTGACTCGAGCGCGGCGCGGCGGCGCGCGCGGCGCGGCCGAACGCGCGACGGCCTTCGAAGTCCGCGCGGTCCGGCTGCGTGAGCGTGCTGGTCTGGTTCTCGTCGGACATGGATCCCCCGATCGCTCCGGAGCCCCGTGACGGGGCGCTCGCCGAGTACTGCGCCACAGTCTGTCAATTCGCCCGGACGGGGGGAATACTGGCGGGGTCATCCAGACGCAAGATCACCCGGAAGGGGTGTCTCATGCCCGAGGCCACCGCCCCGCAGGCGCGCCGGCTCAGCTCCCCGCGCGCCGCGGCGCTCGCCGGCGTGCTGTTCGCCGTGCTGTTCACCACGGCGCTCGCCCTCCTGCGATCGGCCCTGCCCGAGACGCTGACCTCCGACGCGGATTGGCTGGATGCCGACACCTCTGTCCGCGTGGGGATCGGGCTCTCCCTCGTGCCCTTCGCGGGCATCGCGTTCCTGTGGTTCATGGGGGTCGTCCGCGACCGGTTCAAGGACGCGGAGGACCAGCTCTTCAGCTCGGTGTTCATCGGGAGCGGTCTGCTCTTCCTCGCGATGCTGTTCGTCTCGTCGGCGATCGCCGGCGGCCTCATCACGACGGCGCCGCTCCTGGCCGACGAGCAGAGCCGTAGCGAGATCACGACATTCGGGCGCGCGGTCATGCTCCAGGTCACCAACATCTACGCGCTGCGGATGGCGGGGGTCATGCTGATCTCGCTCGCGACGATGTGGCTGCGGACGGGTGTGATGCCGAAGTGGCTGGCCTTCGTGACCTACGCGGTCGCGGCCGTGCTGCTGTTCGTGACGACGCTCAGCCTCTGGGCGACCCTCATCTTCCCGCTGTGGGTGCTCGGGGTCAGCATCCTGATCCTCGTCTTCAACTACCGCCGGACGCACGAGCGGGCCGGCTGAACGCCTCCGCGGGGTCAGCTCAGGCCGAACAGGTCCAGCGGGTGCGTGAGACGCCACCAGGCGCTCGGCGGCTCGATGTCGGCGGCGAGCGTGATCGGAACCTCGGTCGCGTCGAGCGGTCCCTGCACGGCGAGCGTGCCCACGTCGGCGCCCTCGGTGCGGGCATCGCCGAGCGCGAAGTCCGTCGCGACGGTCCCCGCGGCGCCGTTCCACAGGATGACGGCGGCGTCCTCGGCCGTGACGATCGCGACGTCCTCGCCCCACTCGGTGGTGACACGCCCCGCCACGGTACCCTGCGCGACGGAGGGGACCGGCTGCAGACCCAGCTCGACCTCGGAGTACAGCAGGCGGGATGCCGCGAGCCGCGTCTCGTCGTCGGGCTGACCCAGCACCGAGCTGTAGACCCGGACGGTGGTCTCGCCGACGGCGATGTCCTTCGCCGACAGCAGGTTCCACGTGTCGAGCGTGCCGGTCTTGATGCCGACGACACCGGGGTCGGCCAGCAGCGCGTTCGTGTTGGTCACGAGTCCCGCCCCGGGCAGTTCGACCGACGGCTTCGCGACGATCTCGGCGATCACGGGGTCCGCCATCGCCCGGCGGGCCAGTGCGATGAGCGCGTCGGGGCTCGCCGTGTTGCGCGGGTCGAGTCCGGTCGGCTCGACCACGGTCACACCCGGGATGCCGTGCGTGGCGAGCCAGGTGTTCGCGGCGTCGGCGAACACCCGGTCGGTGGGCCACAGATTGCCCGCGAGCCGGTCGGCGTAATTGTTCGCCGAGCCGATCAGCATCCCCTCCAGCAGTTGATACTGCGTGAGCGATCCGCCGACGGGCACGTCGAGGGCGGATTCGCCGTTGGCGCGGTACCCCCAGTACGCGAGGTTGTCGCGCGCGGTGAAGCGGAACTCCGGCCCCTGTTCGCCGACGGCGAGGGGCATCTGCTCGAGGACGACGAGCGCCGTCACGACCTTCGTGATGCTGGCGATCGGCACCGTGTCGGAGGCCGACGAGACGACGCCGTCGATACCGGCGACCGAGACCGCGGCGCTTCCGGCCGCGGGCCATGTCAGGGCGGCCGGCGCGGCGGGGATCGGGTCGACCTGCACCGCCTCGACGGTCGGGGGGACGGCGTGCAGCGGCCACAGCAGCGTCGTCGCGGAGTACGCGCCCACGAGCAGGGCGACGATGACGATCGGCACGACCACCCCGGCGCGCCACAGCGACCGGCGCGGGGGAGAGGCCAGCAGATCCGGGGCCGCCGGGAGGTAGGGCGAGCGGACGCCGTCGAGCGTGCGCACGGCGGGGCCGGTGTGGGCGATCCGGTCTTCGTCGACCCAGGCGATCGCGACGCGGCCGCCGGCCGAACCGCCTGCGCCGGGGAGCGTGGTCGACGTCGGCGCCGACGACCCGCCCGCCGCAGCGCCGCCCGACATCGTGAGCGCGCCCACCGGGGGAACCGGGGTCGTGGACGACCCCGGCGCGCTGCGCGCTGCGCGTCGCGTCGGCGGAGCCGCCTCGTCCCGGGTCATCCGCCCAAAATACCCGGTCACGGCCGGGCTATACTCATTGCGTCAACACGGGAGTCCGGTAGGCCGGGCTGAGAGGAAGCGAACACGCTTCGACCGTCGAACCTGATCTGGGTCATGCCAGCGCAGGAAGGAGATCTGCAGTGAGCACTTTCGCGTCCACATCCACCCCCACCTCCACGCCTCCGCGGAACCATCGGTGGCGCGTCGTCGACATCGTCGTGGCCAGCGTGATCGGAGTCGCTTCGGGCCTGATCTTCCTGGCCTGGAACGTGCTGTACCGCGGGCCGAGCGAGCTGCTCTCGCCGCTGCTCCCCGGATTGCAGGGGCTCCTCGACGGGCCGTGGCTGTTCGCCGGCGTGCTCGGGGCGCTCATCATCCGAAAGCCCGGCGCTGCCGTCTACACCGAGCTCCTCGCGGCGGCGGTCTCGGCGCTCACGCTGGTCGGAAACACCTGGGGTGCCGTCCTCACCCTCGAGGCCGGACTCGTGCAGGGCCTCGGGGCCGAACTGGTGTTCCTGCTCTTCTTCTACCGGCGCTGGACGCTGCCCGTCGCGATCCTCGCGGGCGTGGGGGCGGCGCTGGCCGGCGGTGTCAACAACCTGATCCTCTGGTACGCGGGGGCCGACATCACTTTCGTCGTGGTGTACCTGGCGAGCACGATGCTGTCGGGCGCCGTGATCGCGGGCGCGCTGTCGTGGCTGCTCGCACGCGGACTCGCGGCGACGGGCGCACTCGACCGCTTCGCGTCGGGTCGCGAAACCCGATCCCGCGTCTGAGGCCGGTGCCCGCCTCCGCGCCGCGCCCGGCCGCCGTCGAGGCGCGCGGCTGGGGCTGGCGCCACGCCGGCCGGTCGGCGTGGGCGCTCAGCGACGTGACGCTGCGCATCGAGCCGGGCGAGCGGGTTCTTCTCCTCGGGGCGTCCGGGTCGGGAAAGTCGACCCTCCTGCACGGACTAGCGGGCGTGCTCGGCGGCGACGAAGAGGGCGATCAGGTCGGTGAGCTCTCGATCGACGGGGTGCCGGCGGCGAGCGCGCGCGGTCGCGCCGGGCTCGTGCTGCAGGACCCCGATGCGCAGGTCATCCTCGCCCGGGTCGGCGACGACGTCGCGTTCGGCTGCGAGAACCTCGGCATCCCCCGGGAGGAGATCTGGCCGCGGGTCCGCGCCGCACTCGACCGCGTCGGGCTCGAGGTCGCACTCGATCGGCCGACGAGCGCGCTGTCGGGCGGGCAGAAGCAGCGGCTCGCGCTGGCGGGCGTGATCGCGATGCAGCCCGGCCTCGTGCTGCTCGACGAGCCCACGGCGAACCTCGATCCGGCGGGCGTCGCCGAGGTGCGCTCCGCGGTCGCCGCGATGCTCGACGCACAGGGGTCGACGCTCGTGGTGGTGGAGCATCGGGTCGAGGTCTGGCTGCCGCTGGTCACGCGCGTCATCGTGCTGGGGCAGAACGGGGTGATCGCCGACGGCTCGCCGGTTGCGGTGCTGGGCGCGCGGGGTGCGGAGCTCGCGGCGCACGGTGTGTGGGTGCCCGGCATCCCGCCCGCGATGCCGGCGCCGCCGGCGCGTGCGCCGTCGGAGACGCTGTTGCAGGCGCGTGACCTGGCGGTCGAACGCGTCCGCGGGCAGCCGGTCGCGACGGGGATCGACCTCGATGTGCGCGCGGGCGGCGTGCTCGCCGTCACCGGACCCAACGGGGCCGGAAAGTCGACGCTCGGCCTGACGCTCGCGGGGCTCCTGCCCCCGGCATCCGGCTCACTGCGTGCGATGCCGGCGCTCGCGGCCGGAGTGGGAGCCGAGCCGATCAGGTGGCGCTCGCGCGAGCTGCTCACCCGCATCGGCACCGTGTTCCAAGATCCCGAGCACCAATTGCTCGCCCGAACCGTGCGCGAAGAGCTCGAGGTCGGGCCGACCGCGCTCGGCCTGCCGGCCGCCGAGATCGCGTCGCGCGCCGACGGGCTTCTCGTGAGGCTGAGGCTCGATCATCTCGCACGGGCGAACCCGTTCACTCTCTCGGGAGGGGAGAAGCGACGGCTCACGGTCGCGGCGATGCTCGCGACCAGACCACGGATGCTGGTGCTCGACGAACCGACGTTCGGGCAGGACGCGCGCACGTGGGGCGAGCTCGTCGCGCTGCTCGCCGAACTGCGAGACGAAGGGTCGGCCGTCGTCGTCGTGACGCACGATCTCGACGTCGTGACCGCTCTGCACGCCGATCGCCACGTGCTGGGCGCGCCGTGAGCCTCATCGAGAACCGTGCCCGCTCCGGGCCGGTCGCGCGCATCAACCCCGTCGCGAAGCTCGGCGCCGCGGTGGCGATCACGGTGCCGCTCGTGCTCACGCTCGACGTCGTGTCGGCGGCCGTCGCCCTCGCGCTCGAGCTGCTGCTCATGCCGTTCGCCGGGCTCGGGTGGCGCGAATTCTGGGCGCGCACCTGGCTCGTGTGGGTGCTCGCCCCGCTCACGGGTCTGACGATCGCGCTGTACGGGCGCACGTCGGGTCAGGTGTACGTGGAATGGCTGGCCGTCCGGGTGAGCGACGGCTCGCTCGAACTCGCGCTGGCCACGACGCTGCGCGTCCTGGCGATCGCGCTGCCGTCCGTGGTGCTCTTCGCGACCGTCGATCCGACCGACCTCGCCGACGGGCTCTCCCAGATCCTGAAGCTGCCCGCCCGCTTCGTGCTCGGCGCGCTCGCCGGGTTGCGCATGGTCGGCCTGTTCCTCCACGACTGGCGCGCCCTCGAACTCGCCCGGCGTGCGCGCGGCGTCGCCGATCGCGGGCGGGTGCGCCGGTTCCTGGGCATGGCCTTCGCCCTGCTGGTGCTCTCGATTCGGCGCGGATCCAAGCTCGCCACCGCGATGGAGGCCCGCGGGTTCGGCGCCCCGGGGGTGCGCACGTGGGCGCGCGTCTCGACGTTCGGCGGCCCGGAGTGGCTGCTGATCGCCGTGGGCGTCGCGATCGCCGCCGCAGCCGTTCTCGCCGCCCTGCTCACCGGTTCGTGGAACTTCATCCTCGGCCCCGGGTGACCCCCGTTCGCGACGTCTCACGGTCGTGGGGGTTGCTCGGGGGCGGCGGGCGTACCCTGGGGGCGGCGTGAAACGGGCGCGGCGCGCGATCGGGCCGACCGGTTCACAGTGAAACTGAGTGCCGCGTAGAGTGGAATGCAGTCGCACGTTCGAAGGAGAGCACATGGACATCACCGGCGCTTCCGCGCTCGTCACGGGCGGCGCGAGCGGTCTCGGGCTCGCGACGGCTCGTCGCCTCGCGGCGGCCGGTGCGGCCGTCACGGTCATCGATCTGCCCTCGTCTTCCGGTGCCGAGATCGCGGCCGAACTGGGCGGCACGTTCGCCCCGGCCGACGTCACCAGCCCCGACCAGGTCGCCGCCGCGGTGCGTCAGGCCTCGGCATCCGGGCCCCTGCGCGTCGTGGTCAACTGCGCCGGCATCGCCCCGCCCGCCAAAGTGCTCGATCGCGACGGCGAGCCGACCGCGCTCGACGCGTTCGAGCGCATCGTGCGCGTGAACCTCATCGGCACGTACAACGTGATCGCCCAGGCCTCGGCGGCGATCGCGCGCACCGAGCCCGACGCCGAGAGCGGCGACCGCGGGCTCATCGTGAACACCGCGAGCGTCGCCGCGTTCGACGGACAGATCGGGCAACCCGCGTATTCCGCGAGCAAGGGCGGCGTGCACGCGATGACGCTGCCGATCGCGCGCGAACTCGCCCGGTACGGCATCCGGGTCATCACGATCGCCCCCGGGATCATGGAGACCCCTATGCTCGCCGGGCTCCCGCAGGCCGCGCAGGACTCGCTCGGTGAGCAGGTGCCCTACCCCGCCCGCCTCGGCCGCCCCGACGAGTACGCATCGCTCGTGCTCGAGGCGGTGCGCAACGGCTACCTCAACGGCGAGACGATCCGCCTCGACGGCGCGATCCGCATGGCGCCGAAGTAAGGAGACCCCATGACCGAATCGATCATCGTCACGCGTGACGGCGCGCTCGCGCGAGTCACGTTCAACCGTCCGGCATCCCTCAACGCGATGGATTTCGAGATGGGCACGCGGTGGCGCGATGTCGCGCGCGCGGTCACGTCCGACCCGACGGTCGGCGCCGTGATCCTGGATGCCGTCGGACCCGCGTTCTGCGCGGGCGGCGATGTCCTCGCGATGGCGTCCTCGCCCGCGGGCGGGACGGATGTCACCGCGATGGCCCACGTCATCCACGACGGCATCCGCGAGTGGGTGCACTCCGACAAGCCGATCGTCGCTGCCGTGCAAGGCGCGGTCGCGGGCGGCGGACTCGGCCTGATGCTGTGCGCGGACTACATCGTGGCGTCGGATGCCGCGAAGTTCGTGAGCAAGTACGCCAACATCGGGCTCACCCCCGACCTCGGTGTCTCGACGCTCCTGCCCGCCGCGATCGGCCAGCGCCGCGCGCTGCAGCTCCTGCTGCAGGACCGCACGATCGACGCGGAGACCGCGCTGGACTGGGGCCTCGTGGCCGAAGTCGTGCCGGGCGGCGAGCTCGCGGGTCGCGCCGAGGAGATCGCCCGCTTCTGGCTCGAGAACGCCACCGCGGCGTTCGGGCAGGCCAAGCGCCTCGTGCGGCGCGGGGTCGACCGCACGTTCGAGCAGAACCTGGCCGACGAGGCGGCGACGATCGGCGCGCGCTTCGACACCGACGAATCCCGGATGCGCATCGCGGCTTTCGCCGCGGCATCCCGCAAGCAGTCCGCCCCGAAGGAGAACGCATGAGCACCCTGGCAGGCAAGACCATCCTGATGTCCGGCGGCAGCCGCGGCATCGGCCTCGCGATCGCCCTGCGGGCCGCCGCCGACGGCGCGAACATCGCGCTGCTGGCCAAGACCGACGCGCCGCACCCCAAGCTCGAGGGCACGGTGCACTCCGCCGCCGAGCAGATCCGCGCAGCGGGCGGCAACGCGCTGCCGATCGTCGGCGACGTGCGCAACGACGACGACATCACCGAGGCGGTGCTCAAGACCCAGGGCGAGTTCGGCGGCATCGACATCGTGGTAAACAACGCGTCGGTGATCGACCTTTCGCCGTCGCTGCAGCTCGCGGCGAAGAAGTACGACCTCATGCAGGACGTCAACGTCCGCGGCACGTTCATGCTGTCGCAGGCCGCCGTGCCCATGCTGCGGGATGCCGAGAACCCGCACATCCTGTCGCTCTCGCCGCCTCTGAACCTCGACCCGAAGTGGCTCGGGGCGCACACCGGGTACACGCTCGCGAAGTACGGCATGACGATGGTGACGCTCGGCTTCGCGGCGGAGTTCGCGAAGGACGGCATCGCCGCGAACACCCTGTGGCCGCACACGACGATCGCGACCGCGGCGGTGCAGAACCTGCTGGGCGGCGACCGCGTGATGGCGGCGAGCCGCACGCCCGAGATCTACGCCGACGCGGCATACGAGGTGCTGACGCGGCCGTCCCGCTCGTACACGGGGCAGACGCTCATCGTCGAAGACGTGCTCACGGATGCCGGGATGACGGACTTCTCGCGCTACGCCGCCGTGCCCGGAACCCCCGACGACCGCCTGTTCCCCGACATCTTCCTCTGACGCCGCCTGCCCGGTCGGCGCGGGTTCGGGTCCGGGACCGCGCTCGGGGGTTACCCAGGCGGCGTCGCTTTGACTTGAGGGATGTCTT
>CAYOQY010000016.1:0-21297 GCA_964406225.1 uncultured Microbacterium sp. | reverse complement strand
GGGACCGCGCTCGGGGGTTACCCAGGCGGCGTCGCTTTGACTTGAGGGATGTCTTTCTCCGTTCACCGGCCCGGCCGCATGGGCTCAGACGGCCGTATCGAGTTCGATGTCGCGGATCAGGACGAGCCCCGGTACCTGAGTGACCTCGTCTCCGAACCCGCCGAACCCGCCGTCTTCACCGAGCCCGTCGACCCCGCCGCGCGGGCCGACCCCGCCCCGCAGACCGCCCCCGAGTCGCCCGCCCCACCCGCGCCCGCGCAGCCGCCCGTCGTCGACGCCGAGCCGACGACCCCACCGCCGGCGAGCCCCACCCGCGCCGCGCGCGCGGGCCGCCGCATCCGCCGTCGTCTTCCGCTCTCGACGCAGCTCGCCGTGCACGGCGGCGCCGACGCGGACGTGCTCGAGGCCGTCCCCGAAGAGACGTCCCGCTTCGTGCAGATGTTCTTCGTGCTCGCCGGCACGGCGCTCGTGTCAGCACTGTCGATGCTCTTCGCCCTGACCACCGGCGTCCGCGTCGCGGTGTGGCTGGCGGTGCCGCTCGCCCTGGTCTGGGCGCTCATCATCTTCAACCTCGACCGCTTCCTCACCTCGACGATGCGCTCGACCCGCAACGTCTGGAAGCTCGTGGGTCTCGCGATCCCGCGCGTGTTCCTGGCGGCGCTCATCGGCGTCGTCGTCGCCGAGCCGCTCGTGCTGCAGGCGTTCCAGAACGACATCGCCCGCGAGATCAACGCGACGAACGTCGTGCAGGCGCAAGCCGATCAGGATGCCGTCACGAACGGCCCCGAGAAGCAGGCGCTGGATGCCGCGGCGGCGCGGGTCGCGACGCTGGAGGATCAGGCCGCGACGGGCATCGTCGAGGGCACGTCCTCCACGTCGGCCGAGACGGTCGCCGCGCAGCAGACCGTCGACCAGCTCACGGCGCAGCTCGCCGAGCAGCAGGCCGTGATCGATCAGGCGCGTGCGGTCTACCAGTGCGAGCTCACCGGCGAGGGCGTCGGGACCGTGCCCGGCTGCACCGGCGTCACGGGCGAGGGTGCGAGTTCGCAGGCCGCGCAGGCGCAGCTCACCCAGGCGCAGGCGGGCTACGACGCGCTCGCGATCCAGCTGCAGGACGCGACGGCCGAGCTCACCGCCGCGAACGCCGCGGGGACGGATGCCGCAGCCTCGTCCGCCGCGCAGAACAAGCAGCTCGCCGCGGACCAGCTGCCCGGCGCACGCGCGCAGTACGAATCCGCGCTCGCTGCGTACGACGCCCGAGCGGCGCAGGTCGCCGACGGCAACGCCGAAGCGATGGGCCTGCTGTCGCAGATGAGCGCGATGGAGCGGCTCGCGGAGCGCGAGCCCGCGCTGGCTCTGGCGCACTGGCTCATCGCGCTGCTGTTCTTCATGATCGAGCTGCTCCCGGTGCTCGTGAAGGTGCTCACGAGCTACGGCGACCCGTCACTGTACGAGCGGGCGGATGCGATGAAGCGGCAGGTCGCGCTGGACCGCGTGACCGCGTCGACGTGGCGCGAACGCGCCGCGATCGTCCGCGCCTGACGCAGCCGCATCCCGCACGCGCCGCGCTGCCCCGGAAGCCGCGCGGCGCGCGCCGAAACTGGTGATGTCGTCGAAACAGGGTGTCGTGCGACCCTGTCTCGGCGACATCCCCTGCCTCGCCGAAACGGGGGTGCGATACGGACCACGGCGAAGCCGGTGCGACCACGCCGCGGCGGGTCAGTGCTTGCTGCCCGTGAACAGCAGGATGCCGCCCAGGCCGATCATCAGCCCGCCGCCGGTCGCCGACAGCACGGCGATGCGCTTCGGCGACCGGCCGAACCAGGTGCGTGCGCCCGCGGCGGCGAGCGCCCAGATGCCGTCCGAGACGAGCGCGATCACGAAGAACACGAGCCCGAGCTGGATCATCTGCAACGGCACCGCCCCCGAGTCCAGGTCGACGAACTGCGGCAGCACCGCGACGAAGAACGCGATCGTCTTGGGGTTCGTGACGCCCACGACGAACCCCTCGCCGAGCTGGCGCCAGTGCGAGCGGGGGAGCGCGCCGGAGGTCGCCGCCTCCGCGGTGCGGTTGCGGTGGCGGATCGCCTGCACGCCGAGGTGCATCAGGTAGAGCGCCCCGGCGACCTTCACGATCGTGAACAGCACGACCGAGCGGGCGACGATGCCGCCGACGCCGAGCGCGACGAGCGTGATGACCGGAAGCAGCCCCAGGGCGTTGCCGAGCACGCTGAGGAGGCCTCCGGTGCGGCCCAGCGCGAGGGCCCGGCCGATCGTGAACAGCACGCTCGGCCCGGGGATCACGATCAGCACGAGCGCCGCGAGCGCGAAGGCGAGCAGATTCTCGGTCGGGACCACACCGAAACGATAGCGGCGCCCCCGCGCCCCGCGCGGCGGGACCGGCGGCCGTCCAGGCTGATCGCCTACCCTGAGAGCATGACGACCAGGCCCGAGGGAACGCCCGTGCGACAGGTGCGCCCGAAGACCGAAGGCTGGCAGCAGAAGAAGGATGCCGAGGGCAGGCCCCTGCTGCAGTTCGCGAGCCCGAAGCGGGGCAAGCCGCCGGTGCACCTGGCCGACCTCACGCCCGACGAGCGCATCGCGAAGGTGAAGGAACTGGGCATGCCCGGATTCCGCGCGAAGCAGCTCGAGAAGCACTACTTCCAGCACTGGACCCACGACCCCGCCGCGATGACCGATCTGCCGGCATCCGGTCGGGAGGAGTTCGTCCACGGGATGCTGCCGCCGCTGCTGACCGAGGTGCGCCGGCTCGAGACCGATCGCGGCGACACGATCAAGTTCCTGTGGAAGCTGCACGACGGTGCGCTCGTCGAGTCGGTGCTCATGCGCTATCCGGGCCGGATCACGCTGTGCGTGTCGAGTCAGGCCGGCTGCGGCATGAACTGCCCGTTCTGCGCGACCGGGCAGGCGGGTCTCACCCGCAACATGTCGGCGGCCGAGATCGTCGAGCAGATCGTCCGCGCGAACCGCCTCATCGCGGACGGCGGCTTGGGCGGGAAGAAACGCGACGACCACAGCGCCGATCGCGTGAGCAACATCGTGTTCATGGGCATGGGCGAGCCGCTCGCGAACTACTCCCGCGTCATGCAGGCGGTGCGCGTCATGACCGACAAGCAGCATGGACTCGGCATGAGCGCGCGCGGGATCACCGTCTCGACCGTCGGCCTCGTGCCGGCGATCACGAAGCTCGCGAACGAAGACATCCCCGTCACGTTCGCGCTGTCGCTGCACGCCCCCGACGACCGCCTCCGCGACGAGCTCATCCCGGTGAACTCCCGCTGGAAGGTCGACGAGGCGCTGGATGCCGCGCGCGCGTACTTCGACAAGACCGGGCGCCGCGTCTCGATCGAGTACGCCCTGATCAAGGACATGAACGACCACGCGTGGCGCGCCGACCTGCTCGCGGAGAAGCTCAATGCGCGGGGACGCGGGTGGGTGCACGTGAACCCGATCCCGCTCAACCCGACGCCGGGGTCGATCTGGACGGCATCCGAGGTGCCGGTGCAGAACGAGTTCGTCCGCCGGCTCAACGACGCCGGCATCCCGACAACCCTCCGCGACACCCGCGGCAAGGAGATCGACGGCGCGTGCGGGCAGCTCGTCGCGACGACCGAGGACGAAGCCGCCGCCGCCATGACCCCGATCGAGACCTGACCCCGACCGAGGTCTGACCCGCTCCGGATCCGCACCGCACCCCGGACCGGCAAGCCTGACAGAATCGGCACATGCCGAACTGGCTCGTCTTCGCCCTCGTCGCCCTCGCGTTCTCGGTGGTCGCCGCGTGGATCGTGCGGCGCCTGCTGGACGTCGAGGTCGGCTGGCTCCGCGCATGGGTGACGGCGATCGTCGTCTTCCTGATCGCGCTGCCGGTCGCGGTGTGGTCGCTCACCCAGGCCGAGGTGTATCAGGACGGCCGCATCGTCGCGGACGGTGCGGTGGCGATCGCCTTCGTCGCGCTCACGGTCGGGTGGATGCTGGCGGCCGTCGTCATCGCCGTGCTGACGCTCGAATTCCTCTGGCCGTCGCGGCGATGGCGCAACCCCATCTCGGTCATCCGCGACGCCATCCGTCGCCGCGACCGCGCGCGGCGCTACGTGCAGATCCTCACGATCGGCTCGCGCCACGGCCTCACGTTCTACGAGAGCAGACGTCACGGCGAGGAGGACGAGCTGCCGACCGCGCTCGTCGCCGCGATGAACGAGGCGGGCGTCACGTTCGTCAAGCTCGGGCAGGTGCTGTCCTCGCGTGAGGACGTGCTGCCGCCCTCGTTCATCGAGGCGTTCTCGACGCTGCAGATGGACTCGACCCCCATCCCGTGGCCCGAGGCCGAGTCCGCGATCGCCGCACAGCTCGGCCGGCCGATCGCGGACGTGTTCGCCGAGATCGATCAGACGCCCCTTGCCGCGGCATCCGTCGCCCAGGTCCACGCCGCGCGTCTTCTGACCGGCGAAGAGGTCGTCGTGAAGATCCAGCGGCCGCGCGCCCGTTCGCAGGTCACGACGGATCTCGACATCCTCGAGCGGCTCGCGCGGGAGGCGGAGAAGCGCACCGACTGGGCGAAGGCGTACGGCGCGGTGGCGCTCGTCGAGGAGTTCTCGCGCGCGCTGCGCGAAGAGCTCGACTACCGCATCGAGGTGGGCAACACCGAGATGCTGCGCGCCGCGATCGCCGCATCCGGTGCGGACTGGCTGCATCTGCCCACGGTCTACACGGAGTACTCCACGGCGCGGATGATCGTGCAGGAGCGCGTCGGCGGCACGCCGTTCAGCCGAATCGCCCCCGGTGCCCTGCCGCCCGACGAGGCGAAGCGGATCGCCGACCGGCTGCTGGACGCGGTGTTCGACCAGATCGCGCTTCGCGGCATCTTCCACGCCGATCTGCACGCCGGCAATGTGATCCTCGGGGAGGACGGCGACGTCACGCTGATCGACTTCGGAGCGGTCGGGGTGCTCGAGCGCAGCATGCGCCGCCTCCTGCTCCCGCTGCTGATCGGCATGGCGAACGAAGACGACGTCGCCGTCACCGACGTCGCGCTGCTCATCTGCGGGCCGCCCTCCGAAGAGTTCGGCGGCGAGCCGTTCAACGCCACGGCGCTGCAGCGCGACATCGGCGTGATCCTCACGCGCCTGCACAACGCCCGCGCTGACGAGAACATCTTCCGGCTGTTCGTCGACGTGCTGCGCCGCAACCGGATGGCGTTGCCGCCCTCGCTCCTCCTCGTGTTCCGCACACTCGCCTCGCTCGAAGGCACGCTCCGCAAGCTCGTGCCCGATTACGACATGGTCGCTCGAGCCCTCGAGATCGCCCCCCGCATGGCGCTGTCGCTCGTCTCGCCGCGCGGAGCGATGCTGAGCGCGCAGACGTGGACCGCGCTGCTCGGCGAGCAGGCGATCCGCCTCCCGCGCCGACTCGAGAGCCTCACCCGCTCGCTCGACGACGGCACGCTCGAAGTGCGCCTGCGCGCGTTCGAGAGCGAGAACGAGCGCAGCTGGGTCGACGGCATCATGGGCCGCATCACCACGACCGTCATCGGCATCACGCTCGTGATCGCCGGCATCATGCTCACCGTCGACGAGGGCGGACCGATGGTGACCGGTGACGTGCCCGCCTTCTCGTTCCTCGGCAGCATCGTCGGGCTCGGAGGGCTTCTGCTGCTGCTGCGCAGCCTCCGCACCGCGCTGCGGCGGCGCTGAGGGCGGCGCTCCGCCGGCGCTGACGGCGGTACGGACGACGCACGCCGCGGCCTGCGTCAAGCCCGGGCCCGGTGTCCACGCACGCGAGTAGCGTTGACGGATGGTCAATTATCGATATCTCGGAAACAGCGGACTCAAGGTCTCGGAGATCACCTACGGCAACTGGGTGACCCACGGCTCGCAGGTCGGTGACTCCGACGCGATCGCCACGGTGCACGCGGCACTGGATGCCGGCATCACGACGTTCGACACCGCCGACGCGTACGCGAACACCGAAGCGGAGACCGTGCTCGGCAAGGCGATCGCCGGACAGCGCCGTGAATCGCTCGAGATCTTCACGAAGGTCTACTGGCCGACCGGGGCGATGGGTCCCAACGACCGCGGCCTCAGCCGCAAGCACATCATGGAGTCGATCAACGGCTCGCTGAAGCGACTCGGCACGGACTACGTCGAGCTCTATCAGGCGCACCGGTTCGACTACGAGACGCCGATCGAGGAGACGTTCACGGCATTCGCCGACATCGTCCGCCAGGGCAAGGCGCTGTACATCGGCGTCTCGGAGTGGACGGCCGAGCAGCTGCGCGAGGGTCACGCGCTCGCGAAGGAGCTCAACTTCCAGCTCATCTCGAACCAGCCCCAGTACTCGATGCTGTGGCGCGTGATCGAAGACAAGGTCGTGCCGGCATCCGAAGAGCTCGGCATCTCGCAGATCGTCTGGTCGCCGATGGCGCAGGGCGTGCTGAGCGGCAAGTACCTGCCCGGTCAGCCCGCACCGGCCGGGTCGCGCGCGACCGACGAGAAGAGCGGCGCGAACTTCATCAAGCGCTTCATGGACGACGACGTGCTCACCGCCGTGCAGAAGCTCAAGCCGATCGCCGACGAGGCGGGCCTGTCGATGCCGCAGCTCGCGATCGCCTGGGTGCTGCAGAACCCGAACGTCGCGGCCGCTCTCGTCGGGGCCTCGCGTCCCGAGCAGATCGCGTCCAACGTCGCAGCATCCGGCGTCACCCTCGACGCCGACACGATGAAGGCGATCGACGACGCCGTGGGCTCTGTCGCGGTGACCGACGCGGAGGAGACGTACTCCGTGTCGCCCAAGACGCGTCCCTGAGCATCCGGGCATGCCCCTCACGAGCGCCGGCATCCTCCTCTACCGACTGGTGGACGAGGGCGCCGGCGCTCGCGTCGTGCCCGAGGTGCTGATCGCGCACATGGGCGGGCCCTTCTGGGCGAGCAAGGACGCCGGAGCCTGGTCGATCCCGAAGGGCGAGTACGACCCCGACGTCGAGTCCGCGTTGGATGCCGCGCTCCGCGAATTCGGGGAGGAACTCGGCGTCACGGCGCCGGACGTCCCGTACGCCGAGCTCGGCACGTTCGCGTACGCGTCGGGCAAGCGCGTGACCGTGTTCGTCGCGGACGGTGCGGAACTCTCGCTCGAAGGGCTGGCGTTCGGCGAGTTCGAGCTGGAGTGGCCGCCCCGCTCGGGTCGGACAGCGATGTTCCCCGAGGTCGACCGGGTGGAGTGGACGACGACGGATGCCGCCCGCGAGCGTCTGGTGAAGGGGCAACGTCCTGCACTCGAGGCGCTGCAGGAGCGGCTCGCCGCCGCTGCGCGCTGAGCGCTCCCGCGTGTCAGCTGCCAGGCCCGAGCCGCGCCGATCGCGATCGACCCGGGATCGGCCGCAGGTGCGTCCCCACCATCACTGCCATCCCGGCGGGGGGACGGCGGTCGGCTGGGGTGCGGGCGTCGGGGGCGCAGCGCCGTTTTCGGTCACGGCGTCATTCTCGACCACCGGGATGCCGGCATCCACTGCCGCATCCGCCGCCGTCGCCGGGTCCGCCGGCTCGGCGATCACGCTGCCGCCCGGCATGAGCGTGTACGCCACGAGCTCGCCGAGCCCGGTGAACAGATCGCTGTCGGCATCCGAGTACCAGGCGGGAAGCGCCACAGTGACGGGGTTGGCGTACGCGTTCTCGACCGGGATGCAGGTCACGGACGCCGAGGGGAGGTCGGCGATGATCATGCAGAACCTGTGATCGGTCGTCGGCCCGACCGCGACCGTCCGGCCGTACAGGATGCCGTAGGGCCGGAGGCTCGCTCGGATCATCCGGTCCGCGACCTCCTCGCCGCCGGGGAGTGAAAGGGCCTCGTCGCGCAGGCCGTCGAGGTAGATCCGATAGCTCGCCCGATACGCGGCGTCGCGCTCGCTGTTGAGCTCTGCCGCCGACGCCGCGATCTCCGCCGCGGTGTCGCCCGCGACCGGCGCGCGGGCGGTGCTCCACGCCGCACCACCCAGGAGCAGCGCGATCGCGGCGGTGGCCGCGACGAGCGTCACGTGCCAGCGGGGTGCGCGCGTCGCTGCGATCGCGACGATCTCGGCCGCAGCGAGGGTCGGCGCGGGCGGGGCGGTCGTCGACGGTTCCGTGGACGCGTCGCCCGCGGCATCCCGAGCGGGCTCTTCGGAGAGCGCGGAGCGCTCGCGGCGCCGCTGCTCCTCGAGTTCGGCCAGCCGAGCGAGAGCGTCCGGGTCGGCGAAGATGTCGGCCTCGGGGCCGTAGGCGCGACGGCGCAGCGCGTCGAGCTCGCTGACCCCGTCGCGTCCGCCGTCCTCGAGCGGCTGGCCCACTGCTTCAGGGTACGACCGTCACGGACGCCTGGGGTCGGACGTCGGAGGCGCACCGAGGCCGCGTTCGGCCTCCCACTCGTCGACGAGCGAGGGGAGGCGTTCGGAGAGATACCGCAGGAAGTCGGCGATGTTGCGCGCGCGGGTGACGGACTGGGGGGCGGACGTGTTCTCATCCGCGATGCGGTCCATGTGGTCGGCGAGGCGCGCGTACAGCGGGGCGTTCGCGGTCAGCATCCCGTGCCAGGCGTCGTCGGTGAGGTCGTAGCGGTCGCGCCGATCGCCCGGTCGCGAGACGCGGTGGATGAGCCGCATCGACTGCAGGTAGCGCACCGCGCCCGAGACCGCCGCCGCCGAGACGCCCAGGCGCTCGCCGAGTTCGGCGGCCGTGTAGCCCTGATCGGGGGAGCCCACGAGCGCCATCATCACGCGGGCGGGCATGCGGGCCATGCCTGCCGTCGTCAGCATCGCCGCGGCTTGCTCGGCGGGCTCCAGGCCCGGGTGGTCCGCGGCTCTCATCCGCCCGCCGCCAGCTCGCGCCGCCGCATGAGTCCGAGGGCGGCCACGGTCGCGACCACGATCGCGCCGAGGAGCCACCACAGACCGCGCACCTCGAGCCCGTCGCCCACGGGCACGGGCGCCGCCGCGACGGGGGAGAGCCACGTCACCTGTTCGGGCAGGCCGAAGATGGGCCCGAACAGCCCCAGGATCGCGGCGAGCACGACGAGACTCCACCCCACCGCGATCGTGGCCCGGGGCGCGAGGACGAACACGAGCGCCGTCGCCGTGAGGAACACGCTTGCCGCGGCCACCTGGCCGAGCGCCACGGTCACGGCCGATCGATACAGGTCGGGATCGCCGCCGTCGGCGGCGATCCCCACGGATGCTCCGGCCAGCCCGGCCGCGAGGGTGATGACGATTGCGGCGAACCCGACGAGGACGAAGTCCGCCAGCCATCGCACGCGATCGATCGGGGCGGCGAGGACGATCTCGGCGGTTCCGTGCGTCTCCTCCTGCCGTGCGCGCGTGATCGTCTGCACTCCTGCGCACGCGGCGAGAAGACCGATCATCACGAAGAACGTCGTCAGCACGCCCTGCTCGATCGACCCCTCCTGTGCGATCTGCCGGATGATCGCCTCGAGCGCCGGGTTGTCCGCCCCGACGTCTTCGACGACCGACGCGAGCGTGGTCGACAGCAGACCTGAGAGGGCGCCGCCGATCGCCCAGCCGATGATCGAACCGGCCGCGAGCCGCCAGATCAGGCTCGTCGTCGACCTCAGTGCCGGATGCGCGGCGACGCGACCGGTGCGCTCGGCGAGGAAGCTCGAGCCGACGTCGCGGAGGCTCTGGAGTGCGAGTGCACCGATCGCGAGGGTGATGCCGACGAGCTTGCAGAGCACGAGCGGCCAGAGGTTGTCGTCCGAGAACGCCCGCGAGTTCTCCGCCCAGCCGAACGGAGAGAGCCACGTCAGCCACGAGCTCTCCATCCGCTGCAGGTCCTCGCTCGGCGTGCCGAGCGCGTTTCCGATGCCGGCGAGGAGATACGTGGCCAGAAGCACCGTGACCGACACGGTGTTCGCTCCTCGTGACGTGCGCAGGAACTGCGCGGCGACGAGCCCGAAGCCGAGGAAGAACACCCCCACGACACCGGCAGCCGACCCGACCACGAACGATCCCGGCGCCGCGAGCCCGGCGGAGATCAAGGCGACGGCGACGAGCACGGTGAACGCGACGTTCGCGATCAGCCCGTGTGCGACGGTGACGATCGTGGGCAGCATCCTCCCCGCGGGGGTGCCGCCCACGAGCTCTGCGCGTCCGGTCTCCTCGTCCATGCGGGTGTGGCGCACCGCGAGGAAGGAGCTCATGAACGCCGCGAGCATGCAGAGGAACGGGACGATGAGGAAAGCGATGAAGGCCCCTTCGTCGGCGCCGGACGGAAGCCCCCGGAAAAGGAGGATGACCGGGTTGGCGATCGCGGCGACCAGGAGGGTCTGGCGGTCCCGCTCGGTGCCGAAGGAGTCCGCCACTCCCGCGTAGGACGCGAACGCCAGCAGAGCGGCACTGCCGATCCACAGCGTCAGCTGCAGCCAGTCCCGCCGCAGCCGCTGGTGGTAGAGGGCGGCGAACCTGTTCATGACGACCGCGAACGGGTGCCCGGCATCGCGTCGGCGGCGGCCGGATCGTCGCCGTAGTGCCGCAGAAACAGCTCCTCGAGTGACGGGGGCTCGACACGCAGTCCCTGCACGCCCAGCGCGCTCAACGAGGGGAGTGCCGCCGAGACCGCATCGCTGTCGACCGACAGGTGCACCCGACCGTTCTCCAGCCGAAGGTCGTGGGCTCCGGGGATCGCTGCGGGCGCACGTCCGTCGGGCGTCGTGAACGAGACCTCGGTGCGGGTGAGATGGCGCAGCTCCGCGAGCGAGCCCGACTCGACGATGCGGCCGGCGCGGATGATGCTGACCCGGTCGCACAGCTGCTCGACCTCGGAGAGGATGTGGCTCGACAGGAGCACGGTGGCGCCGGCATCCCGCACGCGCGCGATCTCGCGCTGGAACGCCACCTCCATCAGCGGATCGAGGCCGCTCGTGGGTTCATCCAGGATGTAGAGGTCGGCGGGCACGGCGAACGCGGCGATCAGCGCGACCTTCTGCCGGTTGCCTTTCGAGTACGCCCTGCCCTTCTTGCGCGGATCGAACTGAAACGACTCCATCAGCCGGGCCTTGGTGTCGCGGTAGGCAGGGTCCTTGCGGTGGGCGCCGCGCAGCCGCGAGAGCAGGTCGATCGCCTCGCCGCCGGAGAGGTTCGGCCAGACGCTGACATCGCCGGGGACGGTCGCGATGCGGCGATGGAGCTCGACGGCGTCGCGCCAGGGATCCCTGTCGAAGACCGTGACCTCTCCGCCCGTCGCGCGGGCGAGGCCGAGGAGGATGCGGATCGTCGTGGACTTGCCGGACCCGTTCGGGCCGAGGAAGCCGTGCACCTGGCCGGGTTCGACATCGAGGTCGAGCCCATCGAGGGCGTGGACGCGGCCGTAGTGCTTCGTGAGGCCGCGGGTGTGGATGACGGTCGTCATGGCGGTGAGCGTACGCCGATTTCATGAATTTGTGAATACTGGTAGCGAACGGAGGGTTTCGAGGTTGCTGTATACGCAGAGCGCAGATGCGGAACCCGGTGGTGCCTGGATCGGCTCATATGTATACAATGGGGCGGACGACGACGAGGAGGTGCGGACATGCGAGCCAGCGATCGCGCGTACGCCGAGCTCCTCGAGCAGATCCAGACGGGCATCCTCGCGCCCGGCACGGTCCTCGGCGAAGTCGAGCAGGCCGCCCGCCTCGGGGTGAGCCGCACGCCGCTGCGCGAGGCCCTCGGCCGCCTCGTCGCCGACGGGCTCGTCGTGCAGCAGTCGCCGCGCGTCACCGTCGTGAGCGACGTCGACGTTGACGACATCCGTGCGCTGTTCGAGCTGCGGCGCGCGCTCGAGGAATCCGCGGCACGCCTGGCCGCGGCACGCGGCGACTCGGAAGCCTTCGCGGCGCTCGCCGGGGACTTCGCCCGGTCGAGCATAACGGGCGACGAGGGCCGTGACGCGTACTACGCGCTCATCGCGCGCTTCGACGCGCAGCTCGACGCCTCGGTCGGAAACGACTACCTCGTCTCGGCGCTGCGGACCGTCCGCACCCACCTCGTCCGGGTGCGCCGGATGGCCCGCGACATCCCCGAGCGCCTGGCCGCCTCCATCTCGGAGCACCGCGTGATCGCCGCCGCGATCGCCGCCCGGGATGCCGACCTCGCCGCTCACGCGACCCACGTGCACCTGCACAACGCGCTCACCACGATCCTCGCGTCGCTCGACGCCCCCCGCCCAGAAGCTCGTACCGAAGGAGCAGCATGACCGTCACCCACCACCTCCGGGTCCACCGCAGCGACGAGAACCTCGCCCGCGAGGGCCAGCTCGCGTGGCGCATCGCCGAGATCGCGACCGACCCCGTCGAGGTCGAACCCGAGGTCGTCGACATGATCATCAACCGCGTGATCGACAATGCCGCCGTGGCCGCGGCATCCCTCACGCGTGCCCCCGTCAGCGCGGCGCGCCAGCAGGCCCTCGACCACGCCGTGTCGGTGAGCGGCAAGGGGGCGACGGTGTTCGGCTGCGGCGTCGACCGTCGTACGAGCCCGGAGTGGGCGGCGTGGGCGAACGGCGTCGCCGTGCGCGAACTCGACTACCACGACACGTTCCTCGCGGCCGACTACTCCCACCCCGGCGACAACATCCCGCCGATCGTCGCGGTCGCCCAGCACGTCGGCGCCGACGGCCGGGCGCTCGTCCGCGGCATCGCGACCGGGTACGAGATCCAGATCGACCTCGTCCGCGCGATCTGCCTGCACAAGCACAAGATCGACCACGTCGCGCACCTCGGCCCGTCGGCCGCGGCCGGGATCGGCACGCTCCTCGGCCTCGACACCGAGACGATCTACCAGGCCGTGGGCCAGGCGCTGCACACCACGACCGCCACCCGGCAGTCGCGCAAGGGAGAGATCTCGACCTGGAAGGCCCACGCCCCCGCGTTCGCCGGGAAGATGGCCGTCGAGGCCGTCGACCGGGCGATGCGCGGCGAGACCTCTCCGAGCCCGATCTACGAAGGCGAAGACGGTGTGATCGCCTGGATGCTCGACGGACCGGACGCCGCCTACGAAGTGCCGCTCCCCGAGGCGGGCGAGCCCAAGCGCGGCATCCTCGATTCGTACACGAAGGAGCACTCGGCCGAGTATCAGGCGCAGGCGTGGATCGACCTGGCGCGGAAGCTCCACAACGAGCACCCCGACGCGTTCGCCCCCGAGAACATCGAGTCGATCGTGCTGCACACGAGCCACCACACGCACTACGTGATCGGCTCGGGCGCGAACGACCCGCAGAAGTACGATCCGAAGGCCTCGCGCGAAACGCTCGACCACTCGATCCCGTACATCTTCACCGTGGCGCTCCAGGACGGCACGTGGCACCACGTCGACTCCTACGCGCCGGAGCGTGCGGGCCGCGAAGACACCGTCGCGCTGTGGCACAAGGTCACGACCGCCGAAGACGAGGAGTGGACGCGCCGGTACCACTCCGACGACCCGAGCGAGAAGGCCTTCGGAGGCCGCGTCGTCATCCGCTTCGCGGACGGCAGCGAGCTGACCGACGAGATCGCGGTCGCCGACGCCCACCCGCTCGGCGCCCGCCCGTTCGCGCGCGAGGACTACATCCGCAAGTTCCGGATCCTCGCCGAGCCCGTGCTGGCGCCGGAGGAGATCGAGCGCTTCCTCGCGCTCGTGCAGCGCCTGCCCGAGCTGACCGCCGAAGAGGTCGGGCAGCTCACGATCGTCGCCAAGCCGGGCGTGCTGGCCACGGCGCCGGCGCCCAAGGGCCTCTTCTGATGGCCCGGTTCGCGGCGGCGCGGGGGGTTCGTGTGAAAGCACGGGGAGAAATCGGCGTCGCGGGGCCCGTCGCGCCCCTTTCGTGCCGGAATCACCCCGGGGTTTCACGCCGAGTCGCGCCAAGGGGGATCTGATGCTGTACGCGCACACTCCGGCGGCCGAGAAGCGCCGGCTGTTCCGCGAGCGGCTTGCTTCGGGGGAGCTGCTGCGCTTTCCCGGGGCATTCAACCCGCTGAGCGCCAAGCTGATCGAGCGCAAGGGCTTCGAGGGCGTCTACATCTCGGGTGCGGTGCTCGCCGCCGATCTCGGGCTCCCCGACATCGGCCTCACAACCCTCACCGAGGTTGCGGGGCGCGGGCAGCAGATCGCCCGCATGACCGAGCTGCCCGCGATCATCGACGCCGACACCGGGTTCGGCGAGCCGATGAACGTCGCGCGCACCATCCAGACGCTCGAGGATGCCGGGCTCGCCGGCACCCATATCGAGGATCAGATCAACCCCAAGCGCTGCGGGCACCTCGACGGCAAGGCCGTCGTCGACGAGGACACGGCGATCAAGCGCATCCGCGCCGCGGTCGACGCGCGCCGGGACCCGAACTTCCTGATCATGGCGCGCACCGACATCCGCGCGGTGGAGGGTCTCGACGCGGCCGTGGATCGCGCGAAGGCGCTCGTGGATGCCGGAGCCGACGCGATCTTCCCCGAGGCGATGCGCACGCTCGACGAGTTCGCGGCGATGCGCGCGGCGCTGGACGTGCCGATCCTCGCGAATATGACCGAGTTCGGGAAGAGCGACCTGTTCTCGGTCGACCAGCTGCGGGACGTCGGGGTGAACATGGTGATCTGGCCGGTGTCGCTCCTGAGGATCGCGATGGGGGCATCCGGACGCGCGCTGGACACGCTGATCGACGAAGGCCACCTCACGAGCCGGCTCGGCGAGATGCAGCACCGCGCCGACCTGTACGACCTGATCGACTACGAGGACTACAACCACTTCGACACCTCGGTGTTCAACTTCCAGATCGCCCGCTGACCCTCCTCGAGGAAGAAGAGAGATGACAGACATTGAAATCAAGAAGGGCCTCGCGGGGGTCACCGTCGACTACACCGCGGTCTCCAAGGTCAATCCCGAGACGAACAGCCTGCTCTACCGGGGCTACCCGGTGCAGGAGCTCGCCGCGACGCAGTCCTTCGAGGCCGTCGCGTACCTGCTCTGGAACGGCGAACTGCCGGATGCCGATCAGCTGGCGGCGTTCGTCGCCGAGGAGCGCGCGAACCGCACCCTCGACGACAACGTCCGCGAGGCGATCGACCTCACGCCGTTGGATGCCCATCCGATGGACGTGCTCCGCACCGCGGTCTCGCTCGTCGGCGCGTGCGACCCGGCCGCGTTCGACAACTCGCGCGAGTCCGACCTGGTGAAGTCGCGGCGCCTGCTCGCGAAGCTTCCCGCGATGGTCGCGTACGACCAGCGGCGTCGCCACGGGCTCGGCATCCTGGATCCGCGGGAGGATCTGGACTACTCGCAGAACTTCCTGTGGATGACCTTCGGCGAAGAGCCCGACCCGGTCGTCACGCGGGCGTTCAACGTGTCGATGATCCTGTATGCGGAGCACTCGTTCAACGCCTCGACGTTCACGGCGCGCGTCATCACGAGCACGATGTCCGACCTGTACTCCGCGGTCGTCGGCGCGATCGGTGCGCTCAAGGGGCCGCTGCACGGTGGCGCGAACGAAGCCGTGATGCACATCTTCGACGAGATCGGCTCAGCGCAGAACGTCGGCCCCTGGCTCGACACCGCGCTCGCCGAGAAGCGCAAGATCATGGGCTTCGGCCACCGCGTGTACAAGCACGGCGACTCGCGCGTCCCCACGATGAAGGCCGCGCTCGACACGCTCGTCGAGCACTACTCGGCGCAGGGTGACAGTGCGAAGGACCTCGCGGCGCTGTACGACGCACTCGAGTCGGCGTTCGTCGCGCGCAAGGGCATCTACCCGAACCTCGACTACCCGTCGGGTCCGGCGTACAACCTGATGGGTTTCGACACCCTGACGTTCACGCCGCTGTTCGTGGCCGCCCGCGTCACCGGCTGGACGGCGCACATCATGGAGCAGGCTGCGTCGAACGCTCTCATCCGCCCGCTCTCGGCGTACAACGGACCCGACGAGCGGCATATCGAGGGCTACGTTCCGGATGCCGCGGCCGATGCGTCGGCCACGCTCGACCGACCGGCCGAGGCTGCGGACTGACGCGCGCCATGACACGCACCGCCGTCATCGTCGACGTCGTCCGCACGCCGTCCGGCCGCGGCAAGCCCGGGGGAGCCCTTTCGGGCGTGCATCCCGTCGACCTCGCCGCGGGGGTGCTGCGCGCCGTGCTCGAGCGCAACGGGCTCGAGTCGACGCAGATCGACGATGTGCTGCTGGGGTGCGTGAGCCAAGTGGGCGATCAGGCCATGAACGTCGCGCGGCAGGCCGTTCTCGCCGCGGGCTTCGACGAGTCGGTGGCCGCGACGACGATCGACCGGCAGTGCGGGTCGAGCCAGCAGGCGGCGCACTTCGCCGCGCAGGGCGTGATCGCCGGCGCGTACGACATCGCGATCGCCGGGGGCGTCGAATCGATGAGCCGCGTGCCGCTCGGGTCGTCGCGCGCGGGCGGTTCGCGCTCGGTCGGGCTCGACGCCCGGTACCCAGAAGGCCTCGTGAATCAGGGGGTCTCGGCCGAGCTGATCGCCCAGAAATGGAGGCTGTCCCGCGAGGTGCTCGATGCGTATGCGGTCGAGTCGCATCTGCGGGCGGCGGATGCGGCATCCCGCGGTCTGTTCGCCTCGCAGTTGCTGCCGGTCGAAGTGGACGGCGTCGTCGTCGACACCGACGAGACCGTGCGGGCGGGCACGACTCTGGAGGGGCTCGGCGCGCTGTCGTCGGCGTTCCGCACGGACGAGATGGCCGTGCGCTTTCCCGAGCTGGACTGGCGGATCACACCCGGCAACTCGTCGCCGCTGACCGATGGCGCGTCTGCGGCGCTCATCATGAGCGAGGAGAAAGCGGTCGAGCTCGGGCTGACGCCGCGGGCGCGGTTCGTGTCGTTCGCCGTCGTCGGGGACGACCCGCTCATGATGCTGACCGGGCCGATCCCTGCGACACGGAGGATCCTGGAGCGCAGCGGCCTGACGATCGAGGACCTCGACGCGTACGAGGTGAACGAGGCGTTCGCCTCCGTGCCGCTCGCGTGGGCGCACGACCTGCGCGCCGACCCCGCTCGTCTGAACGCCTGGGGTGGGGCGATCGCGCTCGGCCACGCGCTCGGCTCGTCGGGCACCCGCCTGCTCGGGACGCTGCTTGCGACGCTCGAGGCGACCGGTGGACGGTACGGGCTGCAGACGATGTGCGAGGGCGGCGGCATGGCCAACGCGACAGTGATCGAGCGCCTGTAGCGAGTCGGTCGAGTAGCGGAGGCGCTCTCAGCGAGAGCCTGCTGCTCACGGAGTCCCTCAGGCGGCGAAGTCGTACCGCGCGCGACCACCGAGGCGCGGCGTGCGGGCCGGATCGACATGGGGTGGAGGGATGAACCAGACTCTCGCGCTGATGCCGAACCCGTCGATCCGGATCTCCCAGCCGTTGTCGTGGATGCGGTGGTGACAGCTCTCGCAGAGGCAGACGCCATTGGCGAGGTCTGTGGGTCCGGCATCCCGTGCCCACCACCGGATGTGATGGACCTTGACGTGCCCGGGCGGTGCGCCGCACATCGCGCATCCGCCGTCGCGTTCGAGCAGCGCCAGGCGCTGGTTGCGGGAGAACAGCCGTCGGGTGCGGCCCCAGTCGAGGATCTGGCCTTCGCCGCCGAACACACACGAGATGATTTCGCCGCCGGCGGCCATCCGGCGGGCGGTGGCGACCGAGATCGGGGTGGTGAGTCCGTCGATCGTGGCGTAGCCGCTGTCGTCCACGAGGCTCTCGTGGTCGATGCGCACGACGACGGTGGCGCCTTCGAGGGGCAGATCGGTGCGGTCGCAGCCGAGTGCGTGTTCGCACAGGCGCACCAGAGCGTCGGCCTGCATCTGCTTCACCGAGCGGCGGGGGGCATCGGGGTCGGCGGTCCCGTCGCGCGCGGCATCCCGAGTGGCTCGCATCTCTGCGGATACGACCGCCTCGATCGCGACCTTCACCGGTGCGCCGTGTTCGGGGGTGAGTCGTCCGGTGATCTCGAGCATTCCGTCGACTTCGCGCATGATCAGCTGCTCGAGGCCCCTTTTCTCGTCTTCGCGGGGCGCGACGCCGTCGGGATCGAGCCACGCCTCGGCCCGGACGAGCAACCGGTTGAGCTGGTCCATCGACAGCCCGGGCGCCTGCTCGGCCAGAGTCTTCTCGGCCGCGTCGGTCACGTCGCGCCCGGCCCGCAGGGCGACGCGGTCGAGCATGCCGATGATCGCCCCGGCGGCTTGCGCGGTCATGCCCGCGCTCTGCAGGGCGGCGGCGACGTGCGGGTGACGGGCCGGAGCTGTCTCACCCGACAGAAGCTGCCGCGGCGCGGTCGCCTCGCCGACCTTCACCAGGCGGGCGGCATCACCGGTTGACGTACCCGCGGTCGCGGCGATCAGCGCGGTCGGGTTGCGATACCCCTGAGCCTTGGCCAGGCTCTCGGGACCGAGCTCGGGGCGGGACCGCCGCGCGATCTCGGCCGCCAGCTGCGCCTTGTCGGCGTCGAGCATCCGCTGCATCCGCGAGTACCGTTCGTTCACCGCAACGAGCTCGCTGTCACTGAGTGACGCGGCATCCGTCTCGCGCCACATCGCGCGCACCGCCTCGATCTCTGAGGGGAGAAGATCGAGGGTCCTGCTCATAGAACGAATGTACGAGAGGGCTCCGACATCGAGTGCCCCACGCTCGCTCTCGACGGTGGCGCCGCGAACGCCCGCGCCTAGGCTTCTGTGATGGCTTCCTGGGACGACGGCGCGCTCACGCCGGGGCAGCGGGCCGTCGTGGATGCCGCACTCGGCCCCGCCGGCCCCACGGACACCTTCGAGCTCGTCGAGGACATGTCGTGGCATCAGGTCGACACCCGCGTCCTGCGCGTGCGGACGCAACGCGGGGAGTTCGTCGTCAAGGCGGCCGGCGATGCGAACCACCACATCCGCCGCGAGATCGCCGCGCACGAGGGCGTGACAGCTCCGCTCGTGCGGCTCGGCGCCTGCGGCATCCTCGTCGTCGCCGACCGTGCGCACAATGTCCTCGTCACGACGTACCTGCGCGGAGTGCTTGTCGAGGGCACGGCGGTCGAGCACTCGCCCGAGCTGCACCTGCAGGCGGGGCGTCTGCTCCGCACGCTGCACGATCAGGCCGCGCGAGTGGACGACGACTACGAGGCGCGCGCGACCCGCCGGGCGCTGGAGCGTCTGGATCAACCGCACCGGATCGATCCCGAAACGGCTGAGCGTGCGCGCGAGATCCTGCTCGGGTCACCCTCGCGCCCCGTCACGGTCGTGCCGACCCACGGTGACTGGCAGCCGCGCAACTGGCTCGTCGACGACGGGCGGCTTCGCGTGATCGACTTCGGGCGATTCGACCACCGCCCCGCGGCGACGGATCTGTGCCGACTCGCTTCGCAGCAGTGGCGGACTGAACCTACCCTCGAGGAGGCGTTCGTCGCGGGGTACGGCGGCGATCCTCGTGAGCCTGACGCATGGCGGCTCGCGATGCTGCGCGAGGCCGTCGGCACCGCGGTGTGGGCGTTCCACGTCGGCGACGAGCCGTTCGAGCAGCAGGGGCACCGGATGCTGGCCGACGCGCTCGCGCGGTACTCGTCGTAGCGGATGCCGAGACCGGTGATCCCGTCGAAACAGGGATGCACGCCACTCGGTCTCGGCGGCAGCCCCTGCCTCGGCGTTCAGCCGGTGCCGGCTATGCGGTCGCCTGGTCGTCGATCGGGTCGGCCGAGGCGTCGACGCGACGGATGCGGGCGAACAGGTCGGTGACCTGCGCGTCGCTGAAGGCCCGAGGTCGCGACGAAGTCGGCGAGAGCCTCCTCGACGGCGGAAGCGAACCGGCGTGAACGAAGTGGTCGTCACGAGGGCGGATCGTCCGAGCGCTGCAGATTCCTGCGAGCGCTGCGTCGCGAGATGGCGCGGTCGCCGGAAACTGCAGCGCAAGGGGTCAGGGCACACTGCCGAGGATTCGGCGGCGGGTATCGGACTGCGCGCCCGCCTAGCTCGACGTCACCGAGCCCACCCCACCTGCAAGCGCTTGCAACCCGATCACTGTAAGCGCTTGCAATCCGCCGCGGCGCCTGTTACGTTCGCTGAATCGCGCCGGGCACGTTGCCGTGCCTCTCCACCCCCCCCGGGAGCAATCTGTGTCGAAGTCGACCGTCCCCTCACGCGCACGCCGCGTCATCGCCAGCCTCACCTCAGCGGCACTCGTGCTCGCGGGTGCCGTCGCACTCCCGACGCTCACCGCAGCGCCGGCCGCCGCCGCGGAGCGCACGTTCGCGCTCGTCGGCAGCCTGCAGTCCGAGCTCGGCTGCGCCGGCGACTGGCTGCCCGACTGCACGCAGACCGAGCTCGCGGCAACAGACACCGCGGGTGTCTACGCCGCCGAGTTCGAGGTGCCCGCGGGCACGTACGCCTACAAGGTCGCGGTGAACGACGCGTGGGACGAGTCGTACGGTCTCGACGGAGGCGGTGACGACATCCCCCTGACGATCGCGGGGCCCTCGACCCTCCGGTTCGTGTTCGACGACAACGTCAAGCGCGTGGGCGTCGAGGCGCTCGACCTCGCCGCCGGCTACACGTCCGCCGACGACGCGCTCGTCAGCGCTCCCGTGCGCCAAGCCGGAAGCGACGAGCAGTTCTACTTCGTCATGACCGACCGCTTCGCGAACGGCGACACCTCCAACGACCTCGGCGGGCTCGAGGGCGACCGTCTCACGACCGGCTTCGACCCGGCCGACAAGGGCTTCTACCAGGGCGGTGACATCGCCGGTCTGCGGCAGAAGCTCGACTACATCGACGGGCTCGGCACGACGGCGATCTGGCTCACCCCGAGCTTCAAGAACCGGCCCGTGCAGGGCGAGGGCGCGAACGCGAGCGCCGGCTACCACGGCTACTGGATCACCGACTTCACGCAGATCGACCCGCACCTCGGCACGAACGAAGAGCTCGCCGCCCTCATCGACGAGGCGCACGCGAAGGACATCAAGGTCTACTTCGACATCATCACGAACCACACGGCCGACGTGATCGACTACCAGCAGGGCCAGTACTCGTACATCGACCAGGCGACGCGCCCGTACACGGATGCCGCTGGAACGGCCTTCGACCCGGCCACGTACGCCGGCACCGACACGTTCCCCGCGCTCGACCCGGCCACCTCGTTCCCGTACACACCCGTCGTCGCCGAAGCGGATGCCGCCATCAAGGTGCCCGCATGGCTCAACGACACGACGCTGTACCACAACCGCGGTGACTCGACCTGGGCGGGCGAATCGGTCACGTACGGCGACTTCGTCGGCCTCGACGACCTCATGACCGAGCACCCGACGGT
>CAYOQY010000015.1:28524-33150 GCA_964406225.1 uncultured Microbacterium sp. | reverse complement strand
CGATGCCGGACTGCTTGTAGCCGCCGAACGCCGCGTGCGCGGGGTACTGGTGGTACGTGTTGGTCCAGACGCGTCCGGCCTCGATCGCGCGGCCGGCACGGTACGCCGTGTCCCCCGAGCGGCTCCAGACGCCGGCGCCCAGGCCGTAAAGCGTGTCGTTCGCGATGTCGATCGCGCCCGCGAAGTCGTCGAAAGACGTGACCGAGACCACGGGGCCGAAGATCTCCTCCTGGAAGATCCGCATGTCGTTCGTGCCCTCGAACACGGTCGGCTGCACGTAGAAGCCCTCGCTCAGGTCGCCGCCGAGGTCGACGCGCTCGCCGCCGGTGAGCAGCTTCGCGCCGCCCTGCTTGCCGATGTCGATGTACGACAGGATCTTCTCGAGCTGGTCGTTCGAGGCCTGCGCGCCGATCATCGTCGCCGGGTCGAGCGGGTTGCCCTGGACGATCTTGCCGACGCGGTCGAGTCCGTCACCGAGGAACTGGTCGTAGATCGAGCGCTGGATGAGCGCGCGCGACGGGCACGTGCAGACCTCACCGCCGTTGAGGGCGAAGAACGTGAAGCCCTCGAGCGCCTTGTCGTAATAGTCGTCGCGCGAGCGGGCGACGTCTTCGAAGAAGATGTTCGCGCTCTTGCCTCCGAGCTCGAGGGTCACCGGGATCAGGTTCTGCGACGCGTACTGCATGATGAGGCGCCCGGTCGTCGTCTCGCCGGTGAACGCGACCTTGCGGATGCGCTTGTGCTGCGCGAGCGGCGCGCCCGCCTCGATGCCGAAGCCGTTGACGATGTTCACGACGCCGGCCGGCAGCAGGTCGCCGATGATCTCGAACAGGAACAGGATGCTGGCCGGGGTCTGCTCGGCGGGCTTGAGGACGACGCAGTTGCCGGCGGCGAGCGCCGGGGCGAGCTTCCACGTCGCCATGAGGATCGGGAAGTTCCAGGGGATGATCTGCCCGACCACACCGAGTGGTTCGTGGAAGTGGTAGGCGACGGTGTCCTCGTCGATCTGGCTGAGTGATCCCTCCTGGGCCCGGAGCACGCCGGCGAAGTAGCGGAAGTGGTCGACCACGAGCGGGATGTCGGCCGCAAGGGTCTCACGCACGGGCTTGCCGTTGTCCCACGTCTCGGCGACGGCGATCGCCTCGAGGTTCTGCTCGATGCGATCGGCGATCTTGTTGAGGATGATCGCGCGCTCGGCGGGGGTCGTGCGCTTCCAGGACTCGAACGCCTTCCACGCCACGTCGACCGCCCGGTCGATGTCTTCCACCGTGCCGCGGCCGACTTCGGTGAAGGGCTTGCCGTTCACGGGCGAGATGTTCTCGAAGTACTGCCCCTTGATCGGCTCGACGAACTCGCCGCCGATGTAGTGGCCGTACCGCGGGCGGTAGTCGGCGACCGCGCCGCGGCTTCCGGGGTTGGCGTAGACGCTGGACACGCCCTCTTCGACGATGGTCATGCTGTCTCCTCTGTCTTCTTCGACGATTCAGGATGCGGCGACATCGGGGTCGCGCGTGCAGTCGACGCTAGGTCGGGCGACGTTGCATCCCGTTGCACGCCCGGATGCTCGTCGGGATGCCGCCCCCGCCGGCGCCCGCCGACGAAACGACCGCGAGACTGCAGTGGGACGCCGAGACGAAGGGGATTCCCCTCGGTCTCGGCGTGCGGATGCAGTCTCGCGGGATGAGGGGCGCGGGCGCGGGGGCGGGGGTCAGGACTCGAGGCGCTCGATGCGGGAGACGAGCGCGGCGCGCTTGGGCGACCGGGCGGGCAGCATCTTGAGGCAGAGCCGGAGGAGTTCTTCGTCGTCGGCTCCGGCATCCGTCTCGGCGAACGCGAGCAGCACGTCGACGCTCGCTTCGGCCAGGAGCGCGCCGCGCAGAGCCGTGCGGACAGTGTCGCGGAGCTCCTCGACGCCCGGAGCGGTCGAGTCGGGCAGCACGTCGCCGCGGTATGCCGCGAGGGCGACCCGATGCGCGCCGCGGTCGAGGAGAGAAAGCATCTGCTGCGCGTCGGTCTCGAGCTCGGCGGTGAGCCGGTACGGCCGCGACTCGGGCACGAGCGACGGCGCGGCCTTCTCGAGGACCTTGCGCAGCCGCACCATCTCGGCGCGCAGCGTCACCGTACCCGCACCCGCGGCGCCGGCACCCCCGGCATCCGTCGCGCCGTACACGAGCTCGGCGAGTCGCTCGGCCGACAGGCCCTGCCGGTGGGTCGCGAGCATGAGCAGGAGCTCCGCATGCCGCTGACCGAGCTCGGCCACCGTCTCGGATCCGTCGCGCGCGACCTCGAGCAGGGCGCGGTCGCGCCCGAGTACGCGGAGCGTGACGCGGTCGGCATCCGGTCGCGTCTTCGCGGACTTCGAGCGACGTCCCGACGCACGAGGGGACCCAGGGGATGCCGCCCGCACCGGCTGCTCGGCCCGTGCCCGCAGCCGCGCCACGAGCAGCTCGCCCTCGATCGCGCGGGCGGTCGCGTCGACGAGCAGCTGTGCCTGCGGAGTGACGACCTCGTCGCCGCCCGTGACGTCGATCACGCCGAGGATGCGCCGCGACTCGGGATCGTGCAGGGGAACGGCGGTGCACGACCAGGGCTGCACGAGCCGGTTGAAGTGCTCGGCCCCGCGGATCTGCACCGACCGGTCGAGGGCCAGCGCGGTTCCGGGTGCCGAGGTGCCGACCGCCGCCTCCGACCAGTTCGCGCCCTCGACGAAGCCCATGTCACCCGTGAGGGTGCGGATGCGCCGGTCGCCCTCCACCCAGAGGAGTCGTCCTGCGGCGTCACCGACCGCGACGACGACTCCGGAATCGTCGGCTTCGCCGGG
Organism: uncultured Microbacterium sp.; assembly: GCA_964406225.1. Lineage (GTDB taxonomy): Bacteria > Actinomycetota > Actinomycetes > Actinomycetales > Microbacteriaceae > Microbacterium. The sequence goes on along the minus strand of CAYOQY010000015.1, from coordinate 30,329 downwards.
CAGCAGCAGGGCGCGGACCATGTCCATCACGCTCGCGAGCGGGTGCGCGCGCCGGTACGCCTCGAGCTCGGCGCTCGCGAGGTCGAGCGGCGGAAGCGCTTCGGCGCCGACGAGGCTCGCGATCGACCGCCGCCACGACTCCTGCACCAGCGGGCGCACGTCGCGCAGCCGTTGCTCGGCGTCGTTGCCGGCGACGAGCTCTTCGTGCGCGCGCTCGATCAGCAGGCGGGAGGTCTGCGGTGAGACCTCGCGCCGGGGCGACCACGGCGATGACATGGAGCTCCGATCGGCGTCGGGGAGCGTTGGTCCAGTGTAGGCGCGGCTCCGATCGTGCGGGGCTGCGCCCCTTTCCCGTGAGACGCCATCCGTGACTCGAGATCGTGGGGAAACCCCACCGTCTCGACGTGCAGATGTCGTCTCAGCGAAAGGGGCGGAGGTGCGAGCCGCGGGACCTTGGGCCTTCCGCCCGCGGGGCGATCGCGCGAGGCTGTAGGCAGAACCCCGAACGACAGGAGCGCACATGAAGGCCGTCCAGTACCGCGAGATCGGCAAGGGTCCCGAGGTCGTCGAGATCGACATCCCCGAACCCGGTCCCGGGCAGATCCGCCTCAAGGTCACCGCGGCAGGTCTCTGCCACTCCGACTGGTTCGTGATGGACCTGCCGGAGGAGAGCTACATCTACGGACTGCCGCTCACGCTCGGCCACGAGGGCGCCGGCATCGTCGACAAGCTCGGCGACGGCGTCGAGGGCATCGAGCTCGGCGGGTCCTACGCGGTGTACGGACCGTGGGGCTGCGGCCAGTGCCGCGCATGTTCGCAGGGTCGCGAGAACTACTGCACCCGCGCGGCCGAACTCGGCATCGCCCCTCCCGGACTCGGCGCGCCGGGCGCGATGGCCGAGTACATGATCGTCGACGACGCGCGGCATCTCGTTCCGCTCGGCGACCTCGATCCGGTCGAGACGGTGTCGTTGACGGATGCCGGCCTCACGCCGTATCACGCCATCCGCGCCGCCCAGGACAAGCTCTTCCCCGGAGCCACCGCGCTGGTCATCGGCACGGGCGGACTCGGGCATGTCGGCATCCAGATCCTGCGTGCGACCACGTCGGTCACCGTGATCGCCGTCGACCAGAGTGCCGAGAAGCTCGCGCTCGCGAGTGAGGTCGGCGCCCACCACACGGTGCTGTCGGGTGACGGCGCCGCCGACGAGATCCGCGCGCTGACCGGTGGCCAGGGCGTCGAGGCGGTGTTCGACTTCGTCGGCGCCCAGCCGACACTCGACCTCTCGCGGGCGTCGGTGGCGGTCGACGGCTTCGTGAGCATCGTGGGCATCGGCGGCGGACTCCTGCCGACCGGATTCTTCTCGACCCCGTTCGGGGTCTCGGTGCGGGCGCCCTACTGGGGCAGCCGCAGCGAGCTGCGCGAAGTGCTCGACCTCGCGCGCGTCGGCGCGGTCACGGTGCACACCGAGGTCTTCGGCATCGACGACGCGGTGGAGGCGTACGACAAGCTGCACGCCGGAACGGTCCGCGGTCGCGCGGTGATCGTCCCGTAGGACGCACGCGGGGGCCGGTCCGCCTCGACCGACGTGTCGGGCTCGACCGGTCCCTGCGCGTGCGGCCCGCCCCGCCCGGCCCGCCCCGAGCGCGCCACGTCGAGGGCCGGGCTCGCGCTCCAGCCGGTCGAACCCACGTCCGGTGGACGCGCCGTGCGGCACGCCGGTGGTGCGGCCGCGCACTGCGGCGCATAACTCCTGCAATCCGCACAGTCTCCGGCGAGATACGCACGCCACGAGCGGGCACCGG
>CAYOQY010000015.1:15155-28424 GCA_964406225.1 uncultured Microbacterium sp. | reverse complement strand
GCCGCGCGGCTCAGGCCTGCTGGGCCCACCACTCCCGCAGCCGACGCTCGGCCTCGTCCTCGTCGAGCAGCCCTTCGTCCAGGCGCAGGTCGAGCAGGAAGCGGTAGGCCTTGCCGACCTCCGGTCCGGGGCGGATGCCGAGGACCTCCTGTATCCGGTTGCCGTCGAGCGCCGGGCGCATCGCGCCGAGCTCCTCGGCCACGGCGAGCTCGGCGATCCGGCGCTCGATGTCGTCGTACGCGCCCGCGAGCCGCGCCGCCTTGCGCCTATTGCGCGTGGTGACGTCCGCGCGGGTGAGGATGTGCAGGCGGGAGAGCTCGTCGCCGGCATCCCGCACGTACCGACGCACGGCCGAGTCGGTCCACGCCCCCTCGGCGTAGCCGAAGAAGCGCAGGTGCAGCTCGATGAGCGTCGTGACCGAGGCGATCGTGTCGGAGTCGAACCGCAACGCCTGCAGGCGCTTGCGGGCGAGGCGGGCACCCTTGATGTCGTGATGGTGGAACGTCACCCCACCACCCGGCTCGAGCTTGCGGGTCGCGGGCTTGCCGATGTCGTGCAGCAGTGCCGCGAGCCGGAGCGGCATGTCGGGCGGCGTCCCGGGGAAGCGCTGCTTCTCGAGGTCGATCGCCTGGCGCAGCACGGTGAGCGAGTGCTCGTAGACGTCTTTGTGGTGATGGTGCTCGTCGACCTCCAGCCGCAGCGCGGGCACTTCAGGGAGGAAGAGGTCCATCACGCCCGTCTCGACGAGAAGGCGGATGCCGCGCGCGGGGTCATCGGTCTGCAGCAGGCGCACGAGCTCGCCCTGGATGCGCTCGGGACTCACGATCGAGAGCGTCTCGCGCAGCTGCGTCATCGCCTCGACGGTCGCGGGGTCGACGTCGAACCCGAGCTGCGCGCTGAACCGTGCGGCCCGGAGCATGCGCAGGGGGTCGTCGCTGAAGCTGACCGCCGGGTCGGCGGGAGTGCGCAGGCGCCGCGCGACGAGGTCTTCGACGCCGCCGTTCGGGTCGACGAGCGTGCGGGCGGGAACCCGCAGCGCCATGGCGTTCACCGTGAAGTCGCGGCGCACGAGGTCGCCCTCGAGCGTGTCGCCGAACTCGACGGTGGGCTTGCGGGTCAGCCCGTCGTAGCTGTCGGCGCGGTACGTCGTGATCTCGACCTGCTCGACCTCGCCGGTTCGCGGGTCGCGCACCCGCGCGCCGATCGTGCCGAACTCGCGGCCGACGTCCCAATGGGTCGTGCTGATCGGCTTCACGATGCGCAGGATCTCGTCGGCGCGGGCGTCGGTCGTGAAGTCGAGGTCGTTCGTGGGCCGACCGAGCAGTGCGTCGCGCACCGGACCACCGACGATGGCCAGCTCGCGCCCGGCGTCGGCGAAGGCGCGGGCGACCGCCGCGACCACCGGAGACTCGGCGAGCGCGCCCAGGCGCGCGACACCCTCGGCCATGTTGAGCATGGTTCTCAGCCTACCGACGCCCGTCTCCGCAACTTCGGGCGGCCGCGTCTACCTAGTCGGTGAAACCCCGGGGTGATTCGGGCCCATTCGAGCAGTGGAGGGTCTCGAAACGTCGATTTCTCCCCGCGCTTTCACACGAGGTGTCAGGGCCCGCCCGCGACCGCTGCTTGGCCCCCGGAGAAGCTCGGCTCAGCCCGTCAGGAGAAGCGCAGGAATCCGGTGAACAGCAGTTCGCGGATCTCGGGCAGCAGCTCGCGCCGCAGCGCGTCGGCGTCGACCTCGAGCAGCGTCGCGATCGCGTCGAGCAGCGCACCCACGGCGAGGTCTCCGTCGCACGCGCCGACGAAGGCCGCGAGCCCCGGACCGACCTCGATGGTCCGGGCGAAACCGCCGCCCTGCCGCAGCTCGATCACGCTCGGTCCCTCGGCGCCGGGAAGATGATGACGCGCCTCCGTCACGTCGGCGACGACGACCAGCACCGCGTCGGCGAGCGCCGCGTCATCGAGGGCGGCCAGGCGGTCGTGCGCGGCGAGCGCCTCGCCGACGTGCGCGCCGAGCGCCGTCCGCGGGTCGATCGCGCTCGCGACGCGCTCGTATCGTGCAAGGCTCGGGATGCCGTCCACGGGGCGCCGCAGCACGATGTAGCCGAACCCGACGCCCGTGACGCCGCGCTCGTCGAAATCCTGCAGCCAGGCGTCGATCAGGGCGGTGTACGCCGCCGATCCGGGCAGCGTCCCGCCGTCGCGGACCCACAGCTCGGCGTACGCGAGGGGATCGAGGAACTCGCGTTCCACGATCCATGCATCGAGCGGAATATCGGATGCCGAGACCCACGCGCGCACGCGGTCGAGGCCCGGTTCACCGCCGTGGTGCTCCCAGTTGCCGAGCAGCCGGGCTTCACCGCCGGGCACCAGGTGCGCGCCCAGACCGGCGATCACGGCCGCGACGAGATCGTCTCCCTGCATTCCCCCGTCGCGGTATTCGTAGGACGGAACGCCCGCGACGCGCGGGGTGATGACGAACGGGGGGTTCGACACGATGACGTCGAACTGCTCGCCCGCCACCGGCTCGAACAGCGAGCCCGGTCGCGTCTGGATCCCGTCCACGTCGTTGAGGAGCGCGTTGAGGCGCGTGAAGCGCAGTGCGCGCTCCGACACGTCGGTCGCGACGACGGTCGCGACGTCGCGCCGCGCCCGCAGGGCCTGGATGCCGCACCCGGCGCCGATGTCGAGGCCCCGGGCTGCCGGCACGACGGGCTGGAGGCCGGCGAGCGTGAGCGACGCCCCGCCGACCCCGAGCACGTGGTCCTCGGGAAGCGGGCCGCCGAGTGCCGCCTCGTCGAGATCGCTCGCGATCCACCACTGGCCCGAGCCGTGCTCGTCGGCGAACGACTGCGGGCGGATGATGACCTGCGGCGTCACGGTCTCCTCGTCGGACGCGGCGAGACCCAGGGCGCGCAAGCCCTCGACCCCGACATGCGGCAGCGCCGCCGAGACGGATGCCGCCGGCTGCGGCATCCCGAGCACGAAGAGGCGACCGAGCACGGCCAGCGGGTCGTCGCGTCCCCCGAGCGCGCGCACCGCGGGTGAGCGGAGTCCGCGCGCGATCGCGGTGTCGGCGACCGCGCCCCACGCGCCGCGCAGGGCGTCCGCGTCGAAACGGGCGGCGCGGAGGTCGCTGGCCAGCGCGCGGCAGAGCGCGGGATCCGGTTCGGGGAGCACGCCTCCATTCAACCGCGCACCGGGCGCGGCACGCTGTCCTCAGAGGGGCGGACCGTAGAATCGCTGAGATCGTGCGGTCCTGAATCGCACAGGAGCGAATTCCCACGATGACCGTCACCACCCCGCCCGCGGGACGCCGCCCGCCGATGCACGCGCACGTGCGCTCGTCGGTGCCCACGCGCCCCGCCGAGCGGCGAGTCCGAACGGCACTCCGCGCGGCTGCCGTACTCCTCGCGCTCGCGGTGGTCACCGGGCCTGTGGTGCCGGCCGCCGTCGCCTCCCCCTCGCCGGCCCCGAGCCCCAGCGTCTCTCCGACGCCCCCGCCGGGCACCGTTGCGCCGGACGCAGGGTCCTTGAGCGGCGAGCTCGCGCTCGTGCTGTCGCCCGTCGCGAACGGCACGGTGCAGTCCGGTGAAGGCCTGACCGTCTCGATCAGCCTCGACAACGGCACGCTGCAGCCCACCGATGCCGCCGAAGTCACGCTGTCGCTCGGGTCGGAGGCGCTGCGAGACCGACGCGCGCTCACCGCCTGGCTGGCGGGGCAGGGGACGACGTCGCCCCTCGCCCCCGTCGGCGCCGCGTCCTTCGCCGCCGTCACGTCGGGGGGGCGCGAGACGACGGGCATCGCGGTGCCCGCGACCGATCCGGTCCTCGCGGGTCGCGCCGCCGGCGTCTACCCCCTGCTGGCCTCGTTCCCCGGCCCCGAGGGCACCCTGTCGGCGACGAGCGTCATGATCGTGCCGCCCGCAGGATCGGCCGAGGTGGGGATCGGCGTCGTGGTTCCGATCACGGCACCGCCGACCGCCGAGGGCCTGCTGACCGCGGAGGAGATCGCTGAGCTGACCGGCCCGAACGGCGCCCTGACCGACGAACTCGATGCCGTGGAGGGGACCGCGTCGATCCTCGCGGTCGACCCTGCGATCCCGGCAGCGATCCGCGTGCTCGGGACGTCGGCGCCCGCGGGTGCGACCGAGTGGCTCGCGAGGCTCGAGGCGCTTCCGAACTCGCGGTTCGCGCTGCAGTTCGGCGACGCCGACGTCGTCGCGCAGCTCGAGTCCGGTCTGGGGCGACCGCTGCGACCCCTTTCTCTGCAGTACGCGATGAACGCGGCGGACTTCCCGCCGACCGCCGCGCCATCGCCCTCCCCGAGCACCTCCGCCGCCCCGGCGGATCAGTCGGCGTTCCCGACGACGACCGAACTGCTCGACATCGGCGGACCCGCGCGCGCCGCGGTGTTCTGGCCCGGCACGGGCACGATCACGCCCGACACCGCGGCGATGCTCGGCGGGGTCGTGGTGGAGGAACGCGATTCCGTCACTCTCATCGACTCCGCGTCGACGACGCAGGGAGCCGACGGCGCGACCGTTCCGGGCCGCGCCGTCGCGGGCGAGACCGACCTGCTGGTGTACGACTCCGACGTCTCGGCGGCCCTGGAGGCGGCCTCGACCGTCGAGGACAACGCCCTGCGCGGAGAGGCCCTCACCCGCGCCACCGCCTACCTGGCCTTCGCCGTCGCCGAGTCGGCGGGCGGGCCCGTCGTCGTGACGGTCGACCGCGACGACGACCGCGGACGCGTGGCCCTGCGCACCGCGATCACGGCCGCCACTCAAGCGCCGGGTGTCGTTCCGCTCACGCTCGGCGGCCTCACCGAGAAGCAGCCGGTCGGCGTCGAGATCGCCGCCGCCGAGCCGGAGCAGGTGCGCGCGGACGCGGCATCCGTCCTCGTCGCCGACGAAGCCGAGCTGTCGCGCTTCGCGACGGTGCTCGACGACGTGACCCTCCTCACCGGTCCGGAGCGCGCGGAGATCCTGCAGCTGCTCGGCCTCGGGTGGATGCCGGATCCGCAGTCCTGGCAGAGCGCCGTCGACGCGCACCGGATCGCGACCGCGACGACGCTCGACAGTGTCGGCATCCTCCCGCCGAGTCCGATCAACCTCTTCAGCGCCGGGGCGCCCATCCCGATCTGGGTGCGCAACGACCTGCCCTACCCGGTGAACGTCGTGCTCTACGCCACGCCCGATGACCTGCGGCTCGACGTCGCGAAGGCGACGGAGGCCGTGGCAGGACCCCAGAGCAACACGCGCGTGCAGGTTCCCGTGCAGGCGCGTGTGGGCAACGGCGAAGTCACGGTGCAGCTGCAGCTGCGCAGCCGCACCCTCGAGCCGATCGGCGACCCCCAGTCGGTCGACGTCAACGTCCGCGCCGACTGGGAGGGCATCGGTCTGGTCGTGCTGAGCGTCCTCGTCGGAGGGTTCCTCATCCTCGGCGTCATCCGCACGGTCCTGCGCATCCGCCGCCGGTCGGCCGAGGGCACGGGCGCCGACACAGAAGGCACCGAAGACACCGAAAGCGCAGAGACCGCAGAGACCGAGGACCCCCGATGAGCGGCATCGGCCGGGCGAGCGTCCTGATCGGCGCCGGGACGATCGTCTCGCGCCTCACCGGACTCCTCCGCACCGTCGTGCTGGTCGCCGCGGTCGGCTCCGTGAACAGTCGCGCCGGCGACGCGTTCGCCCTCGCGAATCAGCTGCCGAACAACGTCTACGCGATCATCTCCGCCGGCATCCTGACGGCGGTGATCGTGCCGCAGATCGTGAAGGCCGCCGCGCACGAGGACGGCGGCCGCGCATTCGTCTCCAAGCTCTTCACGCTCGGGACGGTGACACTCGTCCTGACGACGGCCGTCGCGATGCTGCTCGCGCCGTGGCTCGTGCAGCTCTACGCCCCGACGGCTCCCCCCGACCAGCTCGCGCTCGCGACCGCTTTCGCCTACTGGTGCCTGCCCCAGATCTTCTTCTACGGCCTCTACGCGCTCGTCGGCGAGGCGCTGAACGCCCGCCGCATCTACGGGCCGTTCACATGGGCGCCGATCGTCAACAACGTCGTCTCGATCGCCGGCTTCCTCGTGGTGATCGCGCTTTTCGGGTCGGATCTGACCGCGGTCTCGGACTGGACGCCCGAAGGGATCGCGCTCCTCGGCGGCACCGCGACGCTCGGCATCGTGGTGCAGACCATCGTGCTGCTGCTGTTCTGGCGCCGGACCGGCCTCAAGGTGCGCCCCGATTTCCAGTGGCGCGGCGTCGGGCTCAACCGCATCGGCCGGCTCGCGGGCTGGACGTTCCTCATGGTGGTCGCGGGACAGCTGGCGGGACTCGTCCAGACCCGGATCGTCATCGAAGCCTCGGGCAGCGGCGCCTCGGTGTTCGCGATGCAGAACGCGTGGCTGATCTTCATGCTCCCGTATTCGGTCATCGTGCTCTCGATCGGCACCCCGTACTTCACGCAGCTGAGCGAGCACGCCGCCGCCGGACGCGACGACGAGGTGCGCGGCGACATCGGGCGCAGCATCCGCACGCTCGGCCTGTTCATCGTGATCGCCACCGCCGCCCTCGCGGTGGCCGCGGTGCCGGCATCCCGCATCTTCACGAACTCACGGAGCGCAGCCGTCGAGGCTTCCGTCGTGCTCCTGTGCTTCCTCGTGAGCCTCGTACCCCTCGCCGTGCTGTTCGTGATCCAGCGCACGTTCTACGCCTACAACGACACCCGCACCCCGTTCTTCTTCACGCTCCTGCAGTGCGGACTCGTCGTCGTCACCGCGATCGTCGCGTCGTTCCTCCTGCCGCTCGAGCTGCTCGCCGCCGGCGTCGCCCTCGGGCAGTCGTTCGCGAGCATCGTGCAGGTCGTGATCGCGACGTGGCTGCTGCACCGTCGCCTCGGCGGCCTGCGGATCGGATCGTGGATGCTGTCCCTCGGGCGCTTCGCCCTGGCCGCCGTGCCCGCCGCCGGGGCCGGCTGGCTCACGTTCCTGCTGCTGGGCGGCGTCGAGGGCTGGACGGTGTCCGACAAGCTGCTCGGCGCCGTCGGGGTCGCGATCATCGGCACGGTGTCGCTCGTCGTCTATGCGGGCTTCCTCGCGCTCCTGCGCGCGCCGGAGCTCGGACCCGCCGTGTCGATGGTGCGGCGGATGCTGCCCGGCGGGCGCTGACCCGCGCACCACGGCACTCAGGAACCGGCAACCTGGGCGGAATGCCCCGCGGCTACCATGTGTTGAAGCATCCGGAGCAACGAAAAGAGGGGGCGCACGTGCGTCAGGTCATCATCATCGGATCGGGTCCGGCAGGTTTCACCGCGGCGATCTACGCGGCACGGGCCAATCTGGAGCCGCTCGTGGTCGCGAGCTCGGTCGAGGTCGGCGGGGAGCTGATGAACACGACCGAGGTCGAGAACTTCCCCGGCTTCCCGGAGGGCATCCAGGGTCCCGAGCTCATGGCGAAGATGCAGGAGCAGGCCGAGCGCTTCGGCGCCGAGATCCTCTACGACGACGTCGTCGAGCTCGATCTCGCCGGCCCCGTCAAGACGGTGAAGCTCGGCAGCGGTGCCGTCCACGAGGCGGCTTCCGTGATCTTCGCGACCGGCTCCGCGTACCGCAAGCTGGGCCTGCCCGGCGAGGAGCGCCTGTCGGGCCGCGGTGTGTCGTGGTGCGCGACGTGCGACGGCTTCTTCTTCCGCGAGCGCACGATCGCGGTCGTCGGCGGCGGCGACTCGGCGATGGAGGAGGCCACCTTCCTCACGCGCTTCGCGTCGAAGGTGTACGTCATCCACCGCAAGGACACGCTGCGCGCCTCGAAGATCATGCAGGAGCGCGCGTTCGCGAACGAGAAGATCGAGTTCATCTGGAACACCGAGGTCGCCGACATCCTGGGCGAGGACGCGGTGAGCGGCGTGCTGCTGCGCTCGACGGTCGACGGCTCGACGCGGGAGCTGCCGCTGGAGGGCCTGTTCGTCGCGATCGGCAACGACCCGCGCACGCACCTCGTGCACGGCAAGCTCGACCTGACACCGGAGGGCACGATCTGGGTCGACGGCCGGTCGTCGCGCACGTCCGAGCCCGGCGTCTTCGCCGCGGGCGACGTGATCGACCCCACGTACCGCCAGGCGGTCACCGCGGCCGGCAGCGGCACGGTGGCCTCGCTGGACGCCGAGCACTTCCTCGCCGCTCTCGAGCAGGCCGCGGGAGACCCGCAGACCGCGGAGGCGATCGAGGTCGCCACCGAGACCCCCGATCCGGCGACCGACGAGCGCGAGACCGCCGCCGTCTGAGAGTCCCCTGAGGCCCCGGAACAATCCCCGGGCGCTTCAGGTTGCATCTGACACAGAATTCCTCACCCAAGGAGATATGACATGACCGCCAAGTCGACGACATCCGCGACGTGGGAGCAGGACGTCCTGCAGGCCGAAGGCCCCGTGCTGGTGGACTTCTGGGCCGCGTGGTGCGGACCGTGTCGCATGGTCGCCCCCGTGCTCGACGAGATCCAGACCGAGAACCCCGACAAGATCACGGTGCTCAAGCTCAACGTCGACGAGAACCCCGACCTCGCGATGAAGTACCAGATCACGTCGATTCCGGCGATGAAGGTCTTCAAGAACGGCGAGGTCGAGACCACGATCATCGGCGCGAAGCCCAAGTACGCGATCGAGCAGGACCTCGCGGCCTACTTGGCCTGATCCTCCTCCGCAGAGATCCCCGGTGAGTCTTTCAAAGGCTCACCGGGGATTTTTCGTGCGCGCGGGTCTCCGGCATCCCTCGACGCCGCGATGATGTCGGCGCAGAATGTCGATCGGGGCCGGTGTCGTTCGACGTAGGGAGTGACGACATGACGCTCACGAGAGGAGCACGACGATGCGATGGATGCTGATCATGCAGGTCGACCCGGACGGCGCGGCGCGCGCAGCCGAGGAGATGGACATGGCCGAGATGTTCAGGGTGATGGGCGCGTACAACGACGAGCTCACGAAGGCGGGCGTCTTCCTCGCCGCCGAGGGCCTCTCCGACCCGAGCGAGGGCTTCCGCGTGGACTTCTCCTCCGGTGCGCCGGTCGTCACCGACGGACCGTACGCCGAGGCGCACGAGTTCTTCAACGGCTACTGGATCATCGAGGTCGCCAGTCGCGAGGAGGCCGAGCACTGGGCTCGTAAATGCCCGCTGGGCCCGGGGGCGAACCTCGAGGTGCGCCGCATCAACGACCTCGCCGACTTCGATCTTCCCGGAAGCGAGTGGCTCCAGAAGGAGCAGGAATGGCGGGCCGGCCAGGCGTGAGGTCGGTGCACGCCCTGTCAGGACGCATCCGCGCGGACGACCGCATCCCAGCGCCGGTATGGCGACTCATCACCGATCAGGCGCCACACCGCCTTCGTCAGGGGCGGGTATTCGAGGGCGATCTGGCGGAGCACACGGTAGTGGCGCGCCGAAGTGGGTCGCGCTCCGCCGTTCGCGGCGATGTTCTCGGCGCGCAGGATGAAGACCACGAGCTCATCGACCGTCGGCAGGTCTTCCATGAACTCCCACGGATCCTCGCCGGCGCGCAGCCGTTCGTGCACGAGGACCGAGAGCTCATCGGCCGCCTCGGCCCGCAGGAGTTCGAGACTGGCGCGTCGCTGGGGGTTCTGGTCGGGCGTCGCCATCGTTCCAGGGTACGCGGCGCCGCGGGGAGCGCGGGCCGTCCCACGGCGGGATGCCGTGAGGCGACGCGTACGGTGGCTCCATGAGCGGAGCGCGTACGACCCGCGCGATCGAGGCGGTGTGGCGTGGCGAAGCCGGCCGGATCGTCGCCGCGCTGACCCGTCACACCGGCGATTTCTCCTGGGCGGAGGACCTCGCGCAGGATGCGCTGCTCGAGGCGGTCTCGAAGTGGTCCGAGTCCGGCATCCCGGACAATCCGGGCGCCTGGCTCATCACCGTCGCCAAGCGGCGCGCGATCGACGGGTGGCGCAGGCGCGAGAACCTCGCGGCCCGAGAGACCCTCCTGGCCGCCGACCTGCGCGCGTTCGAGGACTGGGATGCCGTGCCCGAACTGGGCGATCCGGACCGCATCGACGACGACGTGCTGCGCCTGGTGTTCGTCGCGTGCCATCCCGTGCTGGCCGCGCAGGCGCGCCTGGCGCTCACGCTGCGGACGGTGTCGGGGCTGACCACCGAGCAGATCGCGCGCATGCTGCTGATGACGGTCCCCGCCGTCCAACAGCGGATCGTGCGGGCCAAACGCTCTCTCGCGCAGGCGGACGTCCCTTTCGAGGTGCCCGACCGCGCCGAACGGCCCGCGCGGCTCGCGAGCGTGCTGCAGGTCATCTATTTGCTGTTCACCGAGGGGTACGCGGCCGGCGACGGTCGGCATCCGATCCACCCGGACGTCGCCCGCGAGGCCGTGCGCCTCGCCCGACAGCTTGCGGCGCTCATGCCGGGTGAGCCCGAGGTGTTCGCCCTCATCGCGCTCATGGAGTTCCAGTCCTCGCGGTTCGCCGCGCGGGTCGATGCACGCGGACTCCCGGTGACCCTCGCCGACCAGGACCGCCGCGCGTGGGACCGTTCCGCGATCCTGCGTGGCCGAAACGCTCTTGCCGCGGCGGAGCGATTCGGGCGCGGACTCGGCTACTACGGGCTCCAGGCGGCCGTCGCGGAGTGCCACGCGGTCGCGCCTGGCGCGGATGCGACCGACTGGCCGCGCATCATCGCGCTGTACGACGCTCTCGACACCCTGTCCCCCTCGCCCGTGGTGCGGTTGAACCGCGCCGTCGCGGTGTCGATGGTCGACGGACCTGCCGCCGCGCTGGCGGAGGTCGACGCGCTGGCCGACGAACTCGCGGACTTCCGCCCGCTGCACGCTGTGCGCGGTGAGCTCCTCGCCCGGATCGGGTCGACGGATGCCGCCGCCGCGGCCCTGCGTGTGGCGGCGTCGCTGCCCGGGAACGAAGCCGAGGGGATCGTGCTGCGGAACCGTGCCGACGCGATCGATGACCCCGCGCGTCAGAGCGTGCTGTAGCCCGACTCGCCGATCTCATCCAGGATGCGGTTCAGATCCTGAATGCTGGCGAAATCAATACTGATCTGGCCTTTTCTTGACCCCAGCGAAATCTTCACGCGCGTGTTCAGGCGGTCCCCAAGTCGCTCGGCGACCTCGTCGAGGTGAGCGCGGCGTGCACCGGCCTGCGGTTTGGACGGGCGGCTGCGTCCGGCATCCGGCGCCTTCGCGGCCGCTTCGGCGGCACGCACCGAGAGGTCCTCGTTGACGATCTTGTCGGCGAGCCGCTGCATCGCGTCCGGGTCCTCGAGCGAGAGGATCGCACGGGCGTGGCCGGCACTGAGCACCCCGGCCGCCACACGCTGCTGCACCGGAAGAGGCAGCTTGAGCAGGCGGATCGTGTTGCTGATCTGCGGGCGGGAGCGGCCGATCCGGCTCGCGAGCTCCTCCTGCGTGATCCCGAAGTCCGAGAGCAGCTGCTGGTAGGCCGACGCCTCTTCGAGCGGGTTGAGCTCGGAGCGGTGCAGGTTCTCGAGGAGGGCGTCGCGGAGAAGGTGCTCGTCGGCGGTGTCACGGATGACCGCCGGGATCGAGGTGAGGCCCGCCTCCCGGGCGGCGCGCGTGCGGCGCTCACCCATGATGAGCTCGTACGTGCCGTCGCCCACGTCGCGCACGACGACCGGCTGCAGCACACCGAACTCGCGCACGCTGTGCACGAGTTCCGCCAGGTCATCGGCGTCGAAGTGCGTGCGCGGCTGGCGCGGATTCGGGACGATCGCGTGCGGATCGACGTGCACGAGACGCGCGCCCGGCACCTCGACGAGGTCCGGCTGCGCGGTTTCGCTCTCCGAGTGCGTGTCCACGATGTCCGGAGCGCTCTGGTCGGCGTTCTTGCCGTCTTCCTGGGCGTCTGCGGGGCGCGAAGCGGACTTCTCCGCGGGGGCGCCGGGGAAGAACACGTCGACCGGGCGCGCCTCCGACGACTGCTCGCTGGTGGGGATCAGCGCGCCGATCCCCCGTCCGAGGCCTGTTCTCTTGGCCATCAGGAGTCTCCTTCATTCGCGGGGGCGCTGTCGCTCCCGCGGTCTTCGGCGCCGGCATCCGATTCGTCGCGGCGGATCATTTCAACGGCGGCCTCGCGGTACGCGACGGCTCCGGCGGACTGCCCGTCGTACGCGATGACCGTCTGACCGAAGCTCGGAGCCTCCGAAACACGCACCGAACGCGGGATCACGGTCTGCAGCACCTCGTTCGGGAAGTGCTGGCGCACCTCTTCGGCGACCTGCTGCGCAAGCCGTGTGCGGCCGTCGTACATCGTCAGCAGGATCGTCGACAGTCGCAGCTGCGGATTGAGGTGCTTCTGGATCATCCGGACCGTGCCGAGCAGCTGACTCAGGCCCTCGAGCGCGTAGTACTCGCACTGGATCGGGATCAGGAGCTCGTGGGCGGCCGCGAACGCGTTGATCGTGAGCAGACCGAGGGACGGTGGGCAGTCGATGAGTACGAAGTCCAGGCGCTCGTCGAGTGTGCGGAGGTACTCGTCGAGCGCCGTCCGCAGACGGTGCTCCCGCGCGACCTGCGAGACGAGCTCGATTTCAGCGCCGGCTAGGTGGATCGTGCTCGGTGCGCACATCAGATTCGGTGATTCCGGGCTCGTCTGCACGATGTCGGCGATCGGGAAGTCGTCGATCAACACGTCGTAGATGCTCGGGATGTCGGCGGTGTGCGGCACGCCCAGCGCCGTCGACGCGTTGCCCTGCGGATCGAGGTCGATCACGAGGACTCGGGCACCGACAGAGGCGAGCGCCGCGGCGATGTTCACCGTGGTCGTCGTCTTTCCGACTCCGCCCTTCTGGTTGGACACCGTCAGCACGCGTGTGGTGCCGCTCAGTCGCACGGTGACCGCCTCGAGCTTGCGACGACGGGCCGTGAGATCCGCGAGTTCACGGGCGATCGGACTGTCGTCGAGCGAGAAGGATGCCGAAGAGTCGGGGTTCTCGGGATGTTTCACGTGAAACAGCCTCTCTGTGGCGCACCGACGGACATCTCATCCACTCTAGTCGCGCCCCCGACGTAGCCCTTCCCCACCTCGGCGGGCGGAGTCCATGACACCGATGTGTCACGTGAAACGCAAGGTCTGAGGCGTCGATCTCGGTACGTCCGCTTCGCGGCCTCTCGATCAGCGGAATCCACCGGGGTCCACAACCCGGCGGTCGAGTAGCGCCATAGGCGCGTATCGAGACCACGGGACCGATGTTTCACGTGAAACGGATGTGTGGGGGTGGATCTCGATACG
>CAYOQY010000015.1:0-15055 GCA_964406225.1 uncultured Microbacterium sp. | reverse complement strand
CATCCCTGGACATCGTGGGTGACAGTCGCGATGAACGTGACCTCTGGACAATCAGGCCGAATCGATGGACTGGGGAGGAGGCGTTGATCTCGATACGCCCGCTCCGCGGGCTACTCGATCGCCGGCCCCTCGCGGCCAGCACGCGAAGCACAGATGTTTCACGTGAAACGGGGGGTGCGGGGCTCATCCCGATACGCCCGCTGCGCGGGCTACTCGATCGCCGGTCCGTCGCGGCCAGCACGAGAAACACGGATGTTTCACGTGAAACAGTGGGGTTCAAAAGCTGATCTCGATACGCCCGCTCCGCGGGCTACTCGATCGCCGGCCGGCGCCGCCCACGCTGCCGCGGTGTTTCACGTGAAACATCCGGTTCTCACCCACACCGCCGATCGCAGTGAGGGTGCGAGGTCAGCGCACGGTGGCGCGGACGACCCGCGTGGGCTCAGCGAGGAGACCCTCGCCGATGACCTCGAGGCGCACGTTGCTCAGCCGATACTTCCGCAACTGTTTGTCGGCGGTGTCGATCTCGGCGGAGGCATTCGCGCCCTTCAGCAGGATGAGCTCACCACCGTCGCGCACGAGCGGCGCCGTCAGCGGCACGAGTGTGCGCAGCGCGCTCACGGCACGCGCCGTCGCGGCATCCAGCACGGGTCCACGTCGCCAGTCCTCGGCCCGCGCGCGGAGAACCTCGACGTTGTCGAGTCCCAGCTCGGCCACCTGCTCGGTCAGCCAGGCGACGCGACGCTCCATCGGCTCGATGAGGATCCACTCGACATCCGGCCGCGCAATCGCGAGCACCAGGCCCGGCAGACCGGCGCCGGAACCGACGTCGCCGACGCGACCGGAGAAGAGGGGAGCGGTCACCGCGCTGTTGAGGATGTGGCGGCTCCACAACCGCGGCGGCTCGAGTGGGCCGATGAGACCGCGTTCCTCGCCGTGCTCACCGAGCGCCGCGGTGAACTGCCGTGCCAGATCGATGCGGTCGCCGAAGATCTTCGCCGCAGCGACAGGTTCCGCTTCCACCTCGATCACGCGGCCGCCCCGAACACAGCGCCGTCGCCACGGGATGCGAGAAGGCGTCGTTTCACGTGAAACATCAGCCGCGACGGATGACGGTGTGGCGATCCGCGCCCTCGCCGTACGACTCCGAGGTGAAACCCCGGTCGGCGACGATGTCGTGCACGAGCTTGCGCTCATAGCTCGACATCGCGGGCAGCGACGCCTGGGTGGCGCCCTCTTCGATCCGCGCGACCGCACGGTCGACCAGGGCCTCGAGCTCGCGCTGGCGCGTCTCCCGCGATCCGCCGATGTCGAGGATCAGGCGCGAGAAGCGACCGGTGCGGTTCTGCACCGCGATGCGCGTGAGCTCCTGGAGCGCCTGAACCGTGTCGGGATCCGACAGCAGGCTCAGTGAGCCCGGCTCGTCCGACTCGAGGGACACATATGCGCGACCCGAGCGGACGTCGAGTGCCAGATCGCCGTCGATGTCGGCGATGTCCAGCAGTTCCTCGAGGAAGTCGGCGGCGACGTCGCCTTCCTGCTCGAGCTGCTCCACCGTGGCGGTGGCGCGCTCCGCGGGCGCGGCGGGGGAGAGGTCAGGTGTGCTCATGGGGTTCCTCGAACGGTCGAAGGGGAGGTCAGGATGCCGCGCCCGCGGTGCCCGCGGCCGGGTCGGCTTTGCCGCCGGGCTTTGAACCACCGTCACCGGGCTGCTTCTGGGCCTGCTTCTTGGCGCGCTGCTTGCCGACCGGCTGCTGGCGCTTCGGGGCGGCGGCTTTGGCCTTCTCCGCCTCTTCGTACAGACGCTGCTGCTCGGCCTGGTACTTCTCGAGCGGCACGATCTTGCCGGAGGAATCGAGCGCCTTGCCCTTGCGCGCCAGGCGCTCCTCGCGCAGTTTGGCGGCCTCTGATCCGGGGGTGGGCATGTTCCGGATGACGATGAACTGCTGCACCATCGTCCAGATATTGCTCGTGAACCAGTAGATGACGACACCGAGCGGGAAGAAGACACCCGAGAAGATGAACGCGAGCGGCAGGACGTAGAGCATGATCTTCTGGATCTGGTACGCCTGACCCGTCTTCGCTTCGGGAGACAGGTTCTTCGAGATGATCTGCAGCTGGGTGAAGAACTGCGACACGATCATGAGGACGACGAGAACCAGCAAGATGCCGACGGTGACCTGCCAGCCGGGCTCCTGCGCCTCCCACGCACCGATCAGGGTGTCGTGCAGCGACGCGACGCCGAACAGCTTGGCGTTGTAGAACTCCTGCGTGAGCTCGGGCGTGAGCAGACCCACGCCGCCGATTCCGGCCTCGGCGTGGCGGGTGACGTCGTTGAGCACGCTGAACAGCGCGAAGAAGATCGGCATCTGCACGAGCAGCGGCAGGCAGCCCGACACCGGGCTCGTGCCGTGCTTCTTGTAGAGCGCCATCGTCTCGCGGCTCATGGCCTCGCGCGAGAGCTGATCTTTCTTGCCCTTGTACTTCTCCTGAACTTTTCGCAGTTCAGGGGCGATTTCCATCATCTTCCGCTGGCTCTTGATCTGCTTGACGAACAGCGGAATGAGAGCGGACCGGACCACGAGCACCAGCCCGACGATCGCGAGCACCCACGTGATTCCCGCCTCCGGCGGAAGTCCGATGAAGGTGAAGAGGGCATGCCATGCGACGAGTACGAGCTCCACCAGCCATTTGAGTGGCCAGAGGATGATTCCGATCAGATCCGGCACGGATCAGTCCTTTCTCAGGGAAACAGGTACGACGAAGCCCCGCGGGGTCAGCTCGTACCGGAAGTTCTTGCGGAGAGGGACGTCGTCGACGCCGCCTTCCGCCCACGGGTGGCATCGTGCGATGCGGGCGGCCGCCATGACGGCCCCTTTGACGGCCCCGTGCTGCTGCACGGCGCCGACCGCATAGGCCGAGCACGACGGGTAGTACTTGCAGACATCCCCATACGCATGGGAGATCGTCGCACGGTAACCATGGAGCAAGCTCAACACGGTGTTGCGCGGCAGGAGCGGAATCGACGGAAGAAGGGATGCCGAATCGAAGCGGCCCTCACCGACCGAGGCCATCGGAAGCGTCGACGAACTCACGCGGCGCTCCGTGACAGGCAGCGGGTGACTTCCGTCCGCAGATCCGCGAACGGCACCTCGCCGGCATTCGGAAGCGCGCGGATCACGACGTCGGAACCGCGACGTACGGTAGGGAGCGCTTCCGCGCACACCGCTTTCAGTCGACGGCGCACAGTGTTGCGGACGACGGCGGAGCCGACCTGCTTGCTCACGATGAATCCGAAGCGCGCTGCGCGGTCGTCGCCTGTGGCGGTGACATACGTCACCGTGTGCGCGGTCGCACAGCGACGTCCCCGGCGGACGACGGCCTTGTAATCCGCTCCCCGGGTGAGTCGGTTCGGCCGCGCGAGCACTGCCGGTGGGTCAGGCCGAGAGCTCGGTGCGCCCCTTGGCGCGACGAGCGGAGAGGATGCTGCGGCCGGCGCGGGTGCGCATGCGGGCGCGGAAACCGTGCTTCTTGGCCCGGCGACGGTTGTTGGGCTGGAACGTGCGCTTGCTCATGGGATCACTTCCGGATCTGGATGTCCCGGCTTCTCGTCAGGCGATGCTCGACCGGGTACGTGGCTACAGGACTGCCGTGAAGGCATAAGTCAACCGATTAAGGGTACGTTCCCGGGCGCGATAACTCAAACTGAGCGCGATCGGCTCGCATTATGGACGAGAGCTTCATCGACTCCTGGCAATGACACGCGGTGCGCCTCTACAGTGGAGTTTGCTCCCGTCACGCCCGCTGACTAGCGTGGCTCGGGCAGTTATCCACAGGTTCGGCGTGACGATCTCCGTTCGAACGCGTGGCGCATCGATTCTCCCGGGGGGCCCATGTCATCGCACGATCTTCCAGATGTCCCCATCTGGTCAGCCGTGCTCGATGAGCTCGCCGGAGACGACCGGGTCACCCCGCAGCTGCAGGGATTCCTCAGTCTCGCCGTGCCTCAGGGAGTGATGGGCGGGACGCTCTACCTCGACGTCCCGAACGACCTGACCGCGGCGCAGATCAACAAGCGCATGCGCGCGCCGATCATGGAAGCGCTCACCCGCGTCGATCAGGAACAGCAGCACGATCCGTCCGCGACCGCGTTCCGTGTCGTCGTGAATCCCGATCTCGCCGACAACCAGCTGACCGCGCCCATTCCCGTGCAGTCCAGCGCACCCTCCGCCCCGCCGCGTCAGCCCATGGAAGAGACGATCGAGGCCGCATCCGCCACGTCCCGCAGCGATACGCGGCTCAACCCGAAGTACACATTCGACAACTTCGTCATCGGACAGTCGAACCGGTTCGCACACGCGGCCGCCGTCGCGGTGGCCGAAGCGCCCGCCAAGGCCTACAACCCGCTCTTCATCTACGGCGATTCGGGGCTGGGTAAGACGCACCTCCTGCACGCGATAGGCGACTACGCACTGAGCCTGTATGCCGGCATCCGCGTGCGCTACGTCTCGAGCGAAGAGTTCACGAACGACTTCATCAACTCGATCGCCAACAACCGCGGCTCCGCGTTCCAGGCCCGCTATCGGGACGTCGACATCCTCCTGATCGACGACATCCAGTTCCTTCAGGGACGCGCCGAGACCCAGGAAGCCTTCTTCCACACGTTCAACACGCTCCACGACCACGACAAGCAGGTCGTGATCACCAGCGACGTGCCGCCCAAGCACCTCACCGGCTTCGAAGACCGCATGCGCAGCCGGTTCGAGTGGGGCCTCATCACGGATGTGCAGGCGCCCGACCTCGAGACGCGCATCGCGATCCTGCGCAAGAAGGCGCAGTCCGAGCGGCTCCACATCCCGGACGAGGTCCTCGAGTACATCGCCACCGTCGTCTCCAAGAACATCCGCGAGCTCGAGGGTGCACTCATCCGCGTGTCGGCGTTCGCGAGCCTGAACCGCTCGAATCTCGACATCTCCCTCGCACAGACGGTCCTCCGCGACATCGTGGATCAGGATGACGCGAACGTCATCTCGCCGACGGACATCATCACGGCGACCGCGGCGTACTTCAAGCTCACCGTCGACGACCTGTACGGCTCGAGCCGCTCGCAGGCCGTCGCGACGGCCCGGCAGATCGCGATGTATCTCTGTCGTGAGCGGACGAGTCTGTCGCTGCCGAAGATCGGCCAGCTGTTCGGCAACCGCGATCACACGACCGTGATGTACGCCTACAAGAAGATCAGCGACCTCATGAAGGAGCGCCGCTCGATCTACAACCAGGTCTCCGAGATCACGGCGCAGCTCGGACGCAGCGCGCGCTGAGGCCCGCAGGCTGCTCACGACTCCGTGCGACCGTACCCCCCAGCCCGGCTGAGGGACACATTCCGCAGCGCGCATCCACATGCGGCGAACGGCGCTTGACAGCGTCTTCTCCAGACGGCATCATCACGGTTCTGCACAGTGTGGAAAACCTGTGGATAACTCCGTCGGCCTGCGGGAACCCTGTGGGTGAAAGCCCTGAGCCTGTGGATGACGGATGCCGAGGAGCGAAGTCCCTCGTCGTTGTGGATGAAACGATCCGCAGGCGTTCCACAACTCACACGCGTGTAGTTTCCGTGTCCCGACGCGCATCCACCGGGTTATCCACAGTTTCCACAGGTGTTAAGAAGATGACAGAGAACTATTGAAGAGAAACCCGTTCGATCACCTTGACGGTGCAAGCGAGCCGGGCTCGAGGCCTGACGGCTCGGCGGAGACAGGGCACTAGCATGGGAGAGCCCAACAGGATGTCGAGGGAGCACCAGTGAAGTTCCACGTCAATCGCGATGTGTTCAGCGAAGCCGTGTCGTTCGTCGTCAAGCTCCTTCCTCAGCGCAACCCGCAGCCGATCCTGGCCGGCGTGCTGATCGAGGCGTCCGACGCCGGATTGTCACTCGCCGCCTTCGACTACGAAGCATCGGCGCGCACCACGATCGAGGCCACCGTCGACGAGCCCGGCACGATCCTCGTGCACGGACGCCTGCTGTCCGAGATCGCCAGCCGTCTGCCGAACGCGCCGATCCAGGTGGCGGTCGACGAAGACGGCGGCATCGTGCTGACGTGCGGATCCGCGCGGTTCACCCTCGCGTCGATGCCGGTGCAGGAGTACCCCGCGATCCCCGAGGTCACGGGCGACACCGGAGTCGTGCCGGCCGAGGACTTCGCCACCGCGATCGCACAGGTCGCCTTCGCCGCGTCGCGGGACGACGTGACGCCGGTGCTCACCGGCGTGCAGCTCGAGGTGTCCGGCACGCAGCTGAGCCTGGTCGCGACGGACCGCTACCGCGTGGCGCTGCGCGAGATCCCGTGGGACGGCGGAGGAACGGCATCCGACGAGGCGACCACCGCGCTCGTCCCGGCCCGTACGCTCACCGAGGTCGGAAAGACCTTCGCGCACGGCGGCGACATCTCGATCGCCTTCTCGGGATCGGGTGACCGCGAGATCATCGCGTTCACCGCCGGCAACAAGACGGTGACGTCGCTGCTGATCAAGGGCAACTTCCCGCCCGTGCGCCGACTCTTCCCCGAGCAGACCGAGCACCACGCCGTGCTGAACACCGCCGAGCTCGCCGAGGCCGTCCGCCGCGTGTCGCTCGTGCTGGATCGATCGGCTCCTCTGCGTTTCACGTTCACGACCGACAGCGTGTCGATGGACGCGTCGGGTACCGAGCAGGCGCGGGCGACCGAGTCGGTGGATGCCCACCTCGTCGGCGACGACGTGACGCTCGGACTGAACCCGCAGTACCTGCTCGAGTCGCTCGGCGCGGTCAAGAGCGAGTTCGTCCGGATCACGTTCACCTCGAGCGACAACGCGAACAAGCTCAGCCCGGTGCTGATCACGCCGCAGACATCGGTCGACAAGGCCGGCGCCGAGACCTTCAAGTACCTGCTGCAGCCCAACCTGCTGCTGAGGTGACCCGGCACGCTGCGCGAGGTGTCCTTCCCGCTCAGCATGCCCCCGCACCGGCCTCCGGCCGGCGCTCCCGCCAGACCCGATGCCGGCTTCGCGAGAAGGACACCTCGCTCCGCTGGCTCCGAAGCGACGTCATACCCGCCGATTAGGGTTGCACAGTGATCGTTGAGCACCTGAGCCTCGTGGACTTCCGCAATTACGCGGTCGCCGACGTCGCACTCGGTGCCGGTCCCAACGTGTTCGTCGGTCGCAACGGCCAGGGCAAGACGAACCTCGTCGAAGCCGTCGCCTACCTCGCGACTCTCGGGTCGCACCGCGTGTCGAACGACGCGCCGATGGTGCGCGACGGAGCGGATGCCGCCATCGTGCGCGCCCGGCTCGCCCACGGCGAACGCCACGTGCTGCTCGAGGTTCAGCTCAACCGACAGGGTGCCAACAAGGCGCGCGTCAACGGCGCACCGGTCAAGACCGCCGAACTTCCCCGATACGCGCAGGTGGTGCTGTTCGCACCCGAAGACCTGCAGATCGTCCGCGGCGATCCGTCGTCGCGCCGCCGCTTCATGGATCAGCTGCTCGTGCAGCGCTCTCCGCGTTTCGCGGGAATCCTCTCCGACTACGACCGCGTGCTGAAGCAGCGCACGGCGCTCCTCAAGTCGGCGAAGGCGCGCGGCATCCGCGGCGATCAGCTCTCGACGCTCGACGTCTGGGACGACAAGCTCGTCGCGCTCGGCACGCAGCTGATCGACGCGCGCCTCGGGCTCGCGGGAGATCTTTCGGCGCCGCTGGTGTCGGCGTACACCGCGATCGCCGGAGCCGATCACCGACCCGAGATCGAATGGGCGCTCTCGGTCCGGGGTGCGGATCCCGAGTCGGGCGCCGCGGATGCGGACACGTCGTCCGTGTCATCACCTGCGTCGGCCGGCTCGTCGCCGAATGAGATCGCCGATCAGTTCCGGCGTGCGCTGGCCGATCGCCGTTCCGCCGAACTCGATCGCGGTCTCACGCTCGTCGGCCCGCACCGTGATGATCTGCTGCTCCGCGTCCGCGGCCTGCCGGTCAAGGGCTACGCGTCGCACGGGGAATCTTGGTCGGTCGCGCTGAGTCTCCGCCTCGCATCTGCCGAGCTGCTGCGCGCCGATTCGCGCCTCGGCGACCCGGTGCTCATCCTCGACGACGTGTTCGCCGAGCTCGACGCCGACCGCCGGGCTCGGCTGGCCGATCTCGCCGGTGGCTACGAACAGGTCATCGTGACGGCCGCGGTCGGGGAGGACGTGCCCGCGGGTCTGCGCGCCCGCGTCGTCCGTGTCGAGTCCGGCCGGATCGTGGAGTCGGCGGATGCCTGACCCGCGCGACCCCGACCCGGGCGCCGACGCAGTCCCGGAGACGGTGGCGACCTACCTCCGTCTGCGAGGGCTCGAGCCGTCCGCCCGGACCTACCGCAAACGACGCAAGCGCGGAACGGACGACGACAACGCCCCGTTCATGCCGGGCCGCGACCCGCGGGGCGTCGCGGACGTCCTCGCCGATCTCACCCGCTCGGCGGGGTGGGACTCGCAGCTCGCGCGCGAAGACGTCGTCCGCACGTGGGCCGAAGTGGCCGGCGAGAACACCGCGCAGCACACGACGCCGGTGGCCTTCACGGAGGGCACGCTCACGGTCCAGGCCGACTCGACGGCGTGGGCGAAACAGCTCCAGCTCATGCGCTCGCAGATCCTCTCGGAGATCATCCGCCGGTTCCCCGAGGCGGGGGTCGACGGCATCCGCTTCATCGGGCCGGACGTCCCCTCGTGGAAATGGGGTCCCAGAACGACTCCAGGGCGTGGTCCGCGCGATACCTACGGGTGAGATACCTCCCGGCATGTCCGCACGCGTTTGAGGGCGCCACAGGCCCGTACATGGCAGGCGAATCGCACGTTACTTGATAGACTGGACACGCCCTGAGTGACGATGTGGAGCGCGCCGAGAATATGACGTCCGAGACCCCCGACAGCCTGCCCGAGCGACCCGAAGAGCACTCCACGGAACCTGCGCAAGCCGAACGGACTCACGTCGAGTACGGCGCCGACGAGATCCAGGTCCTCGAGGGTCTCGAAGCAGTCCGCAAGCGCCCCGGTATGTACATCGGCTCCACCGGGCCCCGCGGTCTGCACCATCTCGTCTACGAGATCGTCGACAACTCCGTCGATGAGGCACTCGCCGGCTACTGCGACACGATCACGGTGACGATCCTTCCCGACGGCGCGGTGCGGGTCGTCGACAACGGCCGCGGCATCCCGGTCGACATGCACAAGACCGAGGGCAAATCGACCGTCGAGGTCGTGCTGACCGTGCTCCACGCGGGTGGCAAGTTCGGCGGCGGCGGCTACGCGGTCTCGGGAGGTCTGCACGGCGTCGGTTCCTCCGTCGTCAACGCGCTCTCGCGGCGACTCGAGGTCGAGGTGCGTCGTCAGGGCTACGTCTGGCGGCAGTCCTACCGCGACGGCGGCGTGCCCCAGGCCCCGCTCGAGCGCGCGGAGAAGAGCGACGAGACCGGAACGACGATCACGTTCTGGCCGGACGACACGATCTTCGAGACGGTGGAGTTCGAGTACGAGATCCTCCGCACCCGCTTCCAGCAGATGGCCTTCCTCAACAAGGGCCTGCGCATCGACCTGCGCGACGAGCGTGCGTCGTCGGCGTACGAAGAGGAGACCGAGCCCGGCGAGGTCGTGCTGCAGCAGCGCAACGACAGCTTCCTCTACGAGCGCGGCCTCGTTGACTACGTCGACTACCTCAACCGCGTGCGCAAGGCCGAGCATGTCAACGAGGAGGTCATCGACTTCGAGTCGGAGGACACCGAGCGCAAGATCGCCCTCGAAGTGGCCATGCAGTGGACGACGAGTTACACCGAGAACGTCTTCACGTACGCCAACACGATCAACACGCACGAGGGCGGCACGCACGAAGAGGGCTTCCGCGCGGCGCTCACGACGCTCGTCAACAAGTACGCGCGCGCGAACAACCTGCTGAAGGAGAAGGACGAGAACCTCTCCGGCGACGACGTCCGCGAGGGCCTCACCGCCGTGATCTCCGTCAAGCTCTCCGAGCCGCAGTTCGAGGGTCAGACCAAGACGAAGCTCGGCAACACCGAGGCGAAGGCGTTCGTGCAGAAGGTCGTGGGCGACCGACTCGGCGACTGGTTCGACCGCAACCCGGTGCAGGCGAAGAACATCGTCCGCAAGGCGATCGATGCGGCGACCGCACGGCTCGCCGCCCGCAAGGCGCGCGAGACCGCCCGTCGCAAGAGCGTGTTCGAGAGCGCGGCGATGCCCGACAAGCTCAAGGACTGCACCTCGAAGGACCCGTCGATCAGCGAGATCTTCCTCGTCGAGGGTGACTCCGCCGGCGGTTCGGCCGTGCAGGGACGCGACCCGCACACGCAGGCGATCCTCGCTCTGCGCGGGAAGATCCTCAATGTCGAGCGGGCGCGGCTGGACCGCGCTCTCGGCAACCGCGAGGTGCAGGCGATGATCCAGGCGTTCGGCACGGGTATCGGCGAGGACTTCGACATCGAGAAGGCGCGGTATCACAAGATCGTCCTGATGGCGGATGCCGATGTCGACGGCCAGCACATCACGACGCTGCTGCTCACACTCCTCTTCCGCTACATGCGCGGGCTCATCGAGGCCGGCTTCGTCTACCTCGCCCAGCCGCCGCTGTACCGGCTCAAGTGGTCGAATGCTCCGCACGAGTACGTCTACAGCGATCGGGAGCGCGACGCGCTGCTGACCGACGGCGTCGCCGCCGGCAAGCGGATTCCGAAGGACAACGGCATCCAGCGCTACAAGGGCCTCGGCGAGATGAACGCCAAGGAGCTGTGGGAGACGACGATGGATGCCGAGACGCGCACCCTCCGGCAGGTCACGATCGACGACGCCGCGGCGGCGGACGAGATCTTCACGATCCTGATGGGCGAGGACGTGGAATCCCGCCGCGGATTCATCCAGCGCAACGCGAAGGACGTCCGGTTCCTCGACATCTGATCGACCGATCCGCCGTCCCCGCATCCGGCACGAGAACGAAACGACATTCATGACTGACGAAGATCGCCCCGAAACGACTCCCGCGCACAACCACGGCAAGATCGACCAGGTCGACCTGCAGTCGGAGATGCAGCGCAGCTATCTCGACTATGCGATGAGCGTCATCATCGGGCGCGCGCTGCCCGATGTGCGCGACGGCATGAAGCCCGTGCACCGTCGCGTGATCTACGCGATGTACGACGGCGGCTTCCGTCCCGACAAGTCCTTCTCCAAGTGCGCCCGCGTCGTCGGCGAGGTCATGGGTCACTATCACCCGCACGGTGACACGGCGATCTACGACGCCCTCGTCCGTCTCGTCCAGCCGTGGTCGCTGCGCTACCCGCTGGCCCTCGGACAGGGCAACTTCGGTTCTCCCGGCAACCAGGGGGCGGCCGCTCCGCGTTACACCGAGACGAAGATGGCTCCGCTCGCGCTCGAGATGGTGCGCGACATCGAAGAGGAGACCGTCGACTTCCAGGACAACTACGACGGCCAGACCCGTGAGCCCGTCGTCCTGCCCTCGCGCTTCCCGAACCTCCTCGTGAACGGCTCGGTCGGCATCGCGGTCGGCATGGCGACCAACATCCCGCCGCACAACCTCCGCGAGGTCTCGGCCGGTGCCCTGTGGGCTCTCGAGAACCCCGACGCGAGCAAGGAAGAACTGCTCGAGGCGCTCATGGAGCGCATCCCGGGCCCGGACTTCCCCACCCACGCGCAGATCCTCGGCACCCGCGGCATCCGTGACGCGTACCGCACCGGCCGCGGCTCGATCACGATGCGCGCGGTCGTCAACGTCGAGGAGATCCAGGGGCGCACGTGCCTGGTCATCACCGAGCTGCCGTACCAGGTGAACCCCGACAACGTCGCGGTCAAGATCAGCGACCTCGCGCGCGAGGGCAAGATCACCGGCATCGCCGACATCCGCGACGAGACCTCGGACCGCACGGGCCAGCGCCTCGTGATCGTGCTCAAGCGGGATGCCGTTGCGAAGGTCGTGCTGAACAACCTGTACAAGCACACGCAGCTGCAGGAGAACTTCGGCGCGAACATGCTGGCGATCGTCGACGGCGTGCCGCGCACGCTGCCGCTCGACGGCTTCATCACGCACTGGATCGATCACCAGATCGAAGTGATCGTCCGGCGCACGCGCTACCGCCTGCGCGAAGCCGAGAAGCGCATGCACATCCTGCGCGGCTACCTCAAGGCGCTCGACGCCCTCGACGAGGTCATCGCGCTCATCCGTCGCTCCCCGACGGTGGACGAGGCGCGCGACGGACTGAAGTCTCTCCTGACGATCGACGACATCCAGGCCGACGCGATCCTGTCGATGCAGCTGCGCCGCCTCGCCGCGCTCGAGCGTCAGAAGATCATCGACGAAGCCGAAGAGCTCGAGGCGCGCATCGAGGACTTCAAAGACATCCTCGCGACGCCGATGCGCCAGCGCGCGATCATCCGCGAGGAGCTCACGTCGATCGTCGACCGCTTCGGCGACGACCGTCGTACGCAGATCCTGCACGGCTACGACGGCGACATGTCGGTCGAAGACCTCATCCCCGAAGAGGAGATGGTCGTCACCGTCACGCGCGACGGGTACATCAAGCGCACCCGCAGCGACAACTACCGTTCGCAGCACCGTGGTGGCCGCGGGGTCAAGGGCGCGCAGCTGCGCGCCGACGATGTCGTGGAGCATTTCTTCGTGACGACGACGCACCACTGGCTGCTGTTCTTCACGACGAAGGGCCGGGTCTACCGCGCGAAGGCGTACGAAGTACCGGAGGCCGGCCGCGACGCGAAGGGTCAGCACGTCGCCAACCTCCTGGCGCTGCAGCCCGGCGAGGAGATCGCGCAGATCCTCGACATCCGCGATTACAGCGTGGCGACGTACCTCGTGCTCGCCACGCGGAGCGGTCTGGTCAAGAAGACCCGGCTCACCGAGTACGACACGAACCGTCAGGGCGGCGTGATCGCGATCAAGCTCCGCGGGCAGGACGACGAGGACGGCGACGAGCTCGTGAGCGCACTGCTCGTCGACGAGGGCGACGACATCCTGCTCATCAGCCGTCTCGGCATGTCGCTCCGCTTCACGGCGGACGATGAGTCGCTCCGGCCGATGGGCCGCTCGACGGAGGGCGTCAAGGGCATGTCGTTCCGTGCGGGCGACAGTCTGCTGTCGGCATCCGTCGCCCGCGAAGGGGCGTTCGTGTTCGTCGTGACCGACGGCGGGTACGCGAAGCGCACCGAGATCGCGCAGTACCGCAGCCAGAGCCGCGGTGGTCTGGGCATCAAGGTCGCGCGACTCAGCGACGATCGCGGTGTTCTCGCCGGCGGTCTGATCGTCGCGGAGGACGACGAGGTCTTGGTGGTTCTTGCCAGCGGCAAGGTGGTACGCTCTGCCGTGGCCGAGGTCCCCGCCAAGGGTCGCGACACCATGGGTGTCGTCTTCGCCCGCGCCGACGAGGCAGACCGCATCATCGCGATCGCCCGCAACGGCGAGCGAGGCCTCACCGAGACAGCAGAGGCAGCAGACACCGAGCACGATGCCGCAGTGTCGGGCACACCCGAGGCCTCGCCCCAGATCCCCGAAGAGAGTACTGACGCATGAGCACCGTAGCCGACAAGCTCGCGAAGAAATCCAGCAACAAGACCAGCGCCAAGCAGGTGCGGCTGCGCCTGGTCTACATCGACTTCTGGTCGGCGGTCAAGCTGTCCTTCCTCGCCGCCGTGGCGCTGGCGATCGTCACCGTGGTCAGCTTCTTCCTGGTGTACATGATCATCCAGACGACCGGGATGATCGGCAAGGTCGACGAGTTCTTCCAGAGCTTCTCCGACGGCGGCGTCTCGATCGAGGCGTTCATCGGGTTGCCGCAGGTGATGGCGTTCGCCGCGATCGTAGCGATCCTCAACCTCGTGGTCGTCACCGTCCTCGGTGCCGTGGTCGCCGGCATCTACAACCTCGCGGTCAAGGTGACCGGCGGCCTGCTGGTCGGGTTCACCTCCAACTGAGTCGCGGCGGGGCTTCCTCCGTCACACGACCCCGGTGGTCCCGAGCAGGGTGCCGATCGCCCAGGTGACCGCGAGGGCCAAACCGCCGCCGATCACGAGGCGCAGCGTCGCCCGCAGCTTGCCGCTGCCGCCCAGATGGGCGGACACCGTACCCGTGAGCGCGAGGGCGACGAGGACGGCGACGAAGGTGAGCGGGATCTTCCACGCATCCGGCAGCAGCAGGATCGTGAGGAGCGGCAGCAGTGCTCCGAGCGTGAACGCGACAGCGGAGGACAGCGCCGCCTGCCACGGGCTGACGAGATCGTCCTGATCGATGTGCAGCTCGACCTCGAGGTGCGCCGCGAGCGCGTCGTGGGCCGTCAGCTCCACCGCCACCTGGCGCGCGGTCTGCGCGCTGAGACCCCTCGCGCGGTAGAGCTCGGTGAGCTCGTCGAGCTCCTCGTCGGGCATCTCGCGCAGCTCGCGCGTCTCCTTCTCGATCAGTGCACGCTCACTGTCGCGCTGGCTGCTGACCGAGACGTACTCGCCGAGCGCCATCGAGATCGCGCCACCCACGAGGCCGGCGACACCGGCGACCAGCAGTGCAGGGGTGTCGGTCGTCGCGCCGGCGACGCCGACCACGAGCGAGGCCACCGACACGATGCCGTCGTTGGCCCCGAGGACGCCTGCCCGCAGCCAGTTGAGACGCTGGCTCACCGCGCCGGAGTGGGCCTCACCCACGTGTGTCGTGTCGTCATCGCTCATGGGGCCCAGTAAAGCCGCTTCCGAGTGCGCGCGCGACACCCGCCCGCCGTGAATATGGCGTCCGCGGATTCGTCAATTCCCCGCGCGTCAGGTAAAGTCTTGGAGGTTGACGGCGCTCGCGCCGACGACGATCGGGGCTATAGCTCAGGCGGTTAGAGCGCTTCACTGATAATGAAGAGGTCCCAGGTTCAAGTCCTGGTAGCCCCACACGAACGCCCCGGGGCCTTAGCTCAGTTGGTAGAGCGCCTGCTTTGCAAGCAGGATGTCAGGAGTTCGAATCTCCTAGGCTCCACAAT
>CAYOQY010000014.1:27644-34991 GCA_964406225.1 uncultured Microbacterium sp. | reverse complement strand
GCGAGGCATGGGGCTGGGGCGACGAGCACCGCGCGCAGCCGCTCGTGGTCTCGGTCACGCAGTCGACCGAACTCGGCACGCTGTACTCGGTCGACGAGCTGCGTGCGATCGCCGAGCACACGCACGCGCTCGGCATGAAGCTGCACCTGGACGGTGCGCGGATCTCCAACGCCGCGGCATCCCTCGGTGTGCCCTTCCGCGCGTTCACACGCGACATCGGCGTGGACGTCCTGAGCTTCGGCGGCACGAAGAACGGGGCGATGCTCGGCGAGGCGATCGTGGTGCTCGACCCCGCGGCGTCGACGGGCCTGACGTTCCTGCGCAAGCTCAACATGCAGCTCGCGAGCAAGATGCGCTTCGTCTCGGCGCAGCTGATCGCACTGCTCGAGGGCGACCTCTGGCTGCGCAATGCGTCGCACTCGAACGCGATGGCCGCGCGCCTGCGGGCCGGCGTCGAGGCCGGGATCGCCGACGGGTCGATCCGCGGTGTCGCCTTCACGCAGCCGACGCAGGCCAACGGCGTGTTCGCAACCCTGCCCGACGGCGTCGCCGACCGCCTGCGGGAGTCGTTCCGCTTCTACGACTGGGATGCCGCGAAGAACGAGGTCCGCTGGATGTGCAGCTTCGACACCACCGAAGACGACATCGACGCGTTCGTCGCCGCGATCGCCCGCGAGACCACCGCCTGAGGCGCGGCGTCTCCGGCTAGGAGAGCACGTCCTTCGTCGTGAAGCGCACGATCGCGGCGGCGCCGAAGACCAGGACGTAGGCGCCCTGCAGCAGCGCGTTGGCCGCGAACGAGTCCCACACGATCGGGGAGCGCAGCAGATCGGCGAAGTCGAGCCAGCGGTCGGTGAACAGCCACGGATGCAGCGCGTCGAGCTGCGGGATCGCGCCGACGATCTGCGCGCTGACGGCGAGGATCGCGGTGGCGGCCATCGCGCCGATCGGCACGGTGGTCAGCGTCGAGAAGAACAGCCCGATCGCGGCGAGCCCCAGGAGCGACACCGACACGTACGCGGCGATGAACACGAGGCGGAGCAACCCTTCGGCGACCGGGACCTGGGCGCCCGTCAGCAGCGTGACCGGCCCGACCGGGAACAGCGCGAGACCGACGAGCGTGCCGACCACCACGACGGTCATCGTCGCGGCGACGCAGAACACCCCGGCCGAGACGTACTTGACGATGAGCAGCCGCACGCGGCCGGCGGGGGCGATCAGGAGGTAGCGCAGCGTGCCGTGGCTCGCTTCGCCCGCGATCGCATCGCCGGACGCGACACTCACGGTGAGCGGCAGGAACAGCGGGATCGCCACCGTCATCGCGGCCAGTCCGACGAACAGGCCGTTGTTCGTGATCTGGTCGAGGAACGCCGGGCCCCGGCCGGGGCTCGACCCTCCGACCAGCCGGATCGCGACGCCGATCAGGATCGGGATGAGCGCGAGCGCCGCGAGCATCGCCCACGTGCGCCGGCGCCGGAACTGCGTCGCCAGCTCGTTGCCCAGCAGCCGGAGCGTGCCCGATCCGCGGGGCCGGGATGCGACGGCTGCCGGAACGGACCCGTCGTCGGTGCCGTCGGTGGCGGCATCCGCCCGCCGCGCGGCGTCAGGCGACGACATCGAAGCCCTCCCCCGTGAGCTCGACGAACCTCTGCTCGAGGCTCTGCCCCACCACCGCGAAGCCGCGGACACGCACGCCGTCGGCAACGAGGGCGGCGACGATCGCCTCGGGATCGACCCCGTCCGGCATCGCCCCGGTCACGAGATCGAGATCGGATGCCGCGTGCTCGCCGTCGGTGTCGACGCCCAGGCGCGCGAGCACGGCGCGCGCGTTCTGCTCATCGGGGGTGCGCACCTCGATGCGCGCCGGCGTTCCGCCGCGGCGGAAGTCGTCGAGCGTGCCCTGCGCGATCAGCCGGCCGCCGCTCATCACACCGACGTGCGTGCAGAGCTGCTCGACCTCGGCGAGCAGATGACTCGACACGAACACGGTCGTGCCGTCGGCGGCGAGCGAGCGGACGAGCGCCCGCACCTCCCGCGTGCCCTGCGGATCGAGCCCGTTCGTCGGCTCGTCGAGCACGAGGAGCTCGCGGGGCATGAGGAGCGCGTTCGCGAGCCCGAGCCGCTGCTTCATGCCGAGCGAGTACGCGTGCGCCTTCTTCGCCGCGGCGTGCCCGAGTCCGACGCGGTCCAGAGCATCCGCCACCCGCGCCGCGCGCGTGCGCGGGTCGGAGTGGCGGTCGGCCGCGTCGAAGCGCCGCAGGTTCTGCGCCCCGGTGAGGAACGGCGAGAACGCCGGGCCCTCGACGAGCGCGCCGACGCGCGGCAGCACGGCGTCGAGGGATGCCGGCATCGCCTTCCCGAGGACGTGCGCGTCGCCGCCCGTCGCGCGGAGGAGCCCCAGCAGCATCCGGATCGTCGTGGTCTTGCCCGAGCCGTTCGGACCGAGGAATCCGAATACCGAACCGCGAGGCACGGCGAGATCGACCGCGTCGACCGCCGTCTGCGCACCGAAGCGCTTCGTGAGCCCGGACGTCTCGATCGCAAGCGAGCTCATCGCGCCGGGCTTTCGCGCGCCCGCTGGGCCGCGCCTGAGAGGTTCGGCGCCGGCGGGGCGCCTGACGGCTTCGGCGCCACGTCCCTGCGATGGCCCACCGAAACCTCACGCGCCATCGCAGGTCGGTGTCGCCGAACTGCGGGGGTGGCGGGCTGGGTCACTGTGCGGCGTCGGTCAGGGACGCAGCGGGCACGGCGCCCACGAGCACCCGTCCGTCGTCGGTGATCAGCACCGACAGGAGCGACGTCTGGAGCACCCGGCCGCCGTCGACGGCGGTCGTGACGCTCTCGAGCATCGCGAGCTGCTCGGGCTCGAGCGCGGCGAAGACATCGCCCCCGGCCTCGGAGCGGGCCGGCAGCTCGACCACCGTCGACCAGCCTTCACCGGTGACGATCGGCGCGGCATCCGCCGTCGGACCCTCGCCCCGATGAGTCTCGTCCGGGGTCGGCAGTGGCACGTCCTTCTCGGTCACGGTCACGTCGGACCCCGGCTCGAACGCGAAGACCGCGGGGTCCGGAGCAGTGAAGTCGACCTGGGTGAACGCGATCTCGAACGCGGGCTCGCTCGCTCCACGGGCGGTGACGGATGCCGCGAGTGCAGTCCCGTTCTCGCCGTCGATCGCGAACCGCAGCTCGCCGACGAGCGTGTCGTCCGTACGGGGTTCGAGGATCAGCTCGTAGACGTCGCGACCCGCCACGCGTGCATCGGTGCCGACCGTGACCTCGGTCGACTCGTCCAGCGCGGCGAGTGCCTGGTCGAGCATCTCGTCCGGGGTCGGCACCGTCGAGCCGGTGCGGGGTTCGGCCGCCTTCGCCTCGTCCGCCTTCGCCTCGACATCGGCTTTCAGCTGCTCGACTTCGGCGTCGCTCGGCAACACGAAACGCGTGGCCGCGGCCGATTCGCTGTCGACGAACCACACGTCTCCGGCGTCGCCGTCGACGTACACATTGCGCTCCGCCAGACGGTCGAGCACCTGCAGTCGCGCCTTCTCGCCGTCGAGGTAGACCTTCGCGGTGTGCGACCCGGTCACCAGGGCGATGAGGTCGTCGATGTCGGCGGCCGATGGATCGTCATCGGTTCCGCTGTCCTGGCCGCCCATCGAGCCGGTCAGCGCCCCCAGATCGGGCAGACCGAGCTCGGAGGTCTGCTCGATCGTGCCGCTGAGCGCTTCGACGTCGCTCGCGCCGGCGAATTCGATGAGCTCCTCCGCGGTCTTGTCGGGCAGGTCCACCGCGCCGCTCGCGGCCATCGGAACGAGGATCACCGCGCCCGCGACGACCGGTACGGCGATCGCCGCGGTCCACGCGAGAGCTCGTCGGGAGGCAGGCATACCGCCAGGCTACGCCGGTCCCGGCATCCCGTCTCGGGTGCGAAGGAAGAAGGAGCGAAGACTCAGGATGCCGCGGAGACCGCGGTCTTCGTCAGCTCAGGGCCCGCGTGTCGGACACCGGGCCCGCGTCAGCGCAGCGCGCCGACACTCGCGAGGGCGAGGCGGATGAGACTGCCGCGGCCGCCCTCCATCTCGTCGCTCAAGGCGTCCGAGGCGGCCTCGGCGGGTGGCATCCACGTGACCTCGAGCGCGTCCTGCCGAGGCTGGCACGTGCCGGTGACGGGTACGACGTACGCGAGCGAGACGGCGTGCTGCCTGTCGTCGTGGAACGCCGAGACACCCGGCATCGGAAAGTATTCGGCGACGGTGAAGGGCACCGGCTGCGGCGGAAGGAGGGGGAACGCCATCGGTCCGAGGTCGTTCTCGAGGTGGCGGAAGAGCGCGTCGCGGACCGTCTCGCCGTAGCGGACCCGGCCGCTCACGATCGTGCGGGTCATCTCGCCCATCGGCGTGGCGCGCAGCAGGATGCCGACCTCGGTGACCGCACCGACCCCGTCGGTGCGCACGGGCACGGCCTCGACGTAGAGGA
Organism: uncultured Microbacterium sp.; assembly: GCA_964406225.1. Lineage (GTDB taxonomy): Bacteria > Actinomycetota > Actinomycetes > Actinomycetales > Microbacteriaceae > Microbacterium. The sequence continues at coordinate 30,518 of CAYOQY010000014.1, read as the reverse complement.
TCGGCATCCGGCGGCGGATCTCGGCGAGCTCGATGTCGGTGAGCCAACCGGGGTTGGCGGCGCTGCCGGGCGTCGGGGAGCCGAACGTGCCGTCGCCGAGCGGACCGCGGCCGCCGAACGAGGCGCCGACGCCGCCGAGCGGATCGCGCGGCGTGCCGCTGTCGTCGCGCTCGTTCGGATCGGGGTCGGGGGTGCGGACAGCCATGTTTCCTGTATACATCAGGCGCCGGGCTATCCCTCAGGCACCGGGCGCACAACTCCTGCGATCCGCGCGCGGCGCGGTCGGGCGACGCTGGAAATCCGCGGATTCCGACGCCAGCGGTCGGTGATCTGCAGGAGTTGTGCGCACCTCGGCCTCGTGCCGCGTCGGCGGCGCCTGAAAAGATGGGCAGATGGATGAGGATGGGCGCATGGATCCTGTGAACGGCGCGATCCCCGCTCTCGACGACACCGCCGCCCTGTGGTCGGCCGAACCCGCCGAGCGCCGCGGCCGGCCGCTCCTGGTGCTGCTGCACGGGTACGGTGCCGACGAGCGCGACCTGTTCGGGCTCGTCCCCTACCTCCCGCCGGAGTTCGCGGTCGCGGCTGTGCGGGCGCCGCTCACGCCGCCGTTCCCGGCGCCCGGGTACTCCTGGTACCCGATCGAGGGGCTGAGCGGACGCGACCCGCAGCACGTCACGGATGCGGCATCCCGCCTGCTCGAGTGGCTCGACGCCGTCGCACCGAGCGGGCCGGTCGGGCTGCTGGGCTTCTCGCAGGGCGCGGCGGTCGCGCTGCAGGCGATGCGGCTGGCCCCCGAGCGCTTCGCCTTCGCGGTGAACCTGAGCGGGTACGCGACCCCGGGCGCGATGGACGGCGACGCCGCGCTCGCGGAGCGGCGACCCCCGGTGTTCTGGGGCCGCGGCACCCGCGACGACGTGATCCCCGCGTTCCTCGTCGAGCACACCGTGGCCTGGCTGCCCGAGCACGCCGATCTCAGCGGCCGCGTGTACACGGGCCTGACGCACAGCGTCTCGGAGCAGGAGCTCGCCGACGTGCGCGTGTTCCTCGAGAAGCAGCTCGCAGAGCAGGCCGCAGAACAGTTCGTGGAGCAGCTCGCGGAGCCGCCTGCCGAACCGTCTGAAGACGACTGACCGGATGCCGCCGCGCGGCATCCGCTATCCTGGGGGTTCCTGCTTCCCCACGTGAGGATCCTCCGGTGAGACTGATCGACGCTCCCGCGCCCGCATCCGCGCGCTGAACCGCCGACGCTCCCGTTCCGCAGAGCTCCGCCGCTCGTCTCTTCGAGCAGGCATCCGGTGTCAGCGCCTTGACACCTGGAGGCCTCATGCCTGCTCACACCTTCACCCCCTCGATCGTCCTCGACCGCGTCACGTTCGCGTGGCCGGACGGCTCACCCGTGCTCCGCGACGTCTCCGGAGCCTTCGGCGCCGCCCGCACCGGCCTCGTCGGCCGCAACGGCTCGGGCAAGTCCACGCTCCTGCGACTCATCGCCGGCGAGCTCACCCCGACCTCCGGCCTCATCTCGACCGGCGACGTGGCGTATCTGCCTCAGCGGCTGACGCTCGACATCGCGCGCCCCGTCGCGGATCTGCTCGGCGTCGGCGCGCCGCTGCGCGCCCTCCGCGCCATCGAGGCGGGCGACGCCGACCCCGCCCATTTCGACGCGGTCGGCGACGACTGGGACGTCGAAGCGCGCGCGCACGCTGCGCTGGCAGACGCCGGATTGAGGCCCGAGATGCTCGACCGCCACGTCGGCGAGCTGTCGGGCGGCGAGGCGGTCCTCGCCGCGGTCGCCGGCATCCGGCTGCGGGGGGCGGCGGTGACGCTGCTCGACGAGCCCACGAACAACCTCGACCGGGATGCCCGCGCCCGACTCGCCGCCCTCGTGGCCGGGTGGCGCGGCGCGCTCGTCGTCGTGAGCCACGACGTCGGACTGCTCGACCTGATGGATGACACCGCCGAGCTGTACGGCAGCGAGCTGTCGGTCTTCGGCGGCCCCTACTCCCGCTGGCGCGAGCAGCTGGATGCCGAGCAGGACGCGGCCCGACAGGCCGAGCGGGCTGCCGCGCAGACCCTGCGGCGCGAGAAGCGCGAGCGCATCGAGGCCGACGAGAAGATCGCGCGGCGCAAGGCGATGGGCCGCAAGGCGCAGCTCGATAAGCGCGTGCCGCCCATCGTCGCGGGCGGACTCAAGCGTGCGGCCGAGGTGTCGGCGGGCCGGATGCGCACCGAGATGCGCGACCGCGAGGCGTCGGCACGTGAGGCGTGGGATGCCGCCGGACGCCGCGTCCGCGACGACGACGCCATCCGCATCGACCTGCCGGATCCGGACGTGCCCGCGGGGAGGCGCATCGCCACGATCGGCGGCGGCGAGCGCTCCTGGGTGATCCAGGGGCCGGAACGCTTCGCGCTCGTCGGGCCGAACGGGGCGGGCAAGACGACGCTGCTCGAGTCGCTGGTCGACCCGGCTTCCCTGCCGAATTCAGGCCCGCGCCGCGAAGCGGGCCAGCAGCCGCCCGGAATTCCGGGGGATGCTGCCCGCAGCGCCGCGCCCAGCCTGAATTCGGCATGGGCCACGGCGCACACCGACCGGATCGGCTACCTGCCGCAGCGGGTGGACGGCCTGCGCGAGGACGCCTCGGTGCTCGCGAACGTGCGGGAGACGGCATCCACGGTGGCGGACCGGGAGCTGCGCAACCGCCTCGCCCGCTTCCTGCTGCGCGGCGACGCCGTCGACCGTCCGGTCGGCGCGCTGTCGGGCGGCGAGCGCTTCCGCGTCGCACTCGCGCGACTGCTGCTGGCCGAGCCGCCCCCGCAGCTGCTCGTGCTCGACGAGCCGACCAACAACCTCGACCTGGACACGGTCGACCG
>CAYOQY010000014.1:0-27544 GCA_964406225.1 uncultured Microbacterium sp. | reverse complement strand
AGCTGCTCGTGCTCGACGAGCCGACCAACAACCTCGACCTGGACACGGTCGACCGGCTCGTCGAGGCGCTCGCGGCCTACCGGGGCGCCGTGCTCGTCGTGAGCCACGACGACGCCTTCCTCGATCGCCTGGGCATCGACCTCACCCTCGAACTGGATGCCGGCGGCGCGGTGACCGAGCGGTGACGTCGACATGGGGCCTGGTGCCGGAAGCGCCGGGGCGGGATGATGGCGACATGAACCGACTGGTCCGGCCCCAGCAGGGTCGCCTGATCGCGGGCGTGTGCGCAGGCCTGGCGGAGCGGTTCGGCTGCAGCGTGATCCCGATCCGTCTCCTGACGATCGCGGCAACCGCGTTCTTCGGCGTCTCGATCGGGATCTACCTGCTGTTGTGGATCCTCATGCCGTCCGAGCGGTGAGCCGGGGAGAGACCGGCTGAACCACTGAGTGCGGGGTGGGCGTCGCCGCCCACCCCGCACTCAGGTCGGATCACTCGCTGTCGTAGTGACGGTCGTGGTCGTGACCGTGGTCGTCACCGCCGAGCGGACCCGCGAAGGTGTACTCGGGGCCGGCCGGCTCGGGCGTCGTGAAGTTGCCCGGGATCTTCACGCCCTTGACGCCGTTGACGTTCTCGGTCGAAGCCGCGTACGTCGAGACGGCGAAGGCGACGGCATCCGAGTTGATGTCGAGGGCCTTGGCGCTGAAGTTGTCGATCGTGTCGCACGCGAGGTGGTAGCACGGGTCGAACTGCGCTCCCGCGGTCCCGCCCCAAATCGCCTGCTGCTGCGCCGCCTTGACCTGCTCGGCACCCGTGAACAGGCCGCCCGACGCGATGCCGGCGTCGATGAACGCCGCGTAGTCGCTGCGACCGCTGAAGGCCGAGTCGTCGTACGGCTCACCCAGGAGCGTGTAGAACGACTCGAACGTCCGCTCGATGTCGGTCGAGCCCTCGGGCACGACCACCGGGGCCACGAAGCTCGACTCGTTCGCGTCGTAGATGCCGAAGTAGTAGTTCGGCGACCCGATCATGTCGAAGTTCAGGTACAGCGCGATCTCGGCGAGCTCCGCCTCGGTGCGCTGCCCGACCCATTCCGTCGAGCCGATGAGCCCGAGCTCCTCAGCACCCCACCACGCGAAGCGCACGGTGTTCTGCGGCTTCGACTTCGCCATCTGCTGGGCGACCTCCAGCAGTGCGGCCGAGCCGCTGCCGTTGTCGTTGATGCCCGGGCCGGCCGGCACCGAGTCGAGGTGCGAGCCCGCCATCACGACGTTTGAGGCGTTCTTGCCCGCCAGCTCGCCGATGACGTTGACGGATTCGGCCTCGAAGAAGTCGACCTTCACGTTCGCCGTCGATCCGGGCTGCGCGAGAGCCTCGCCGGCCGCGAAGGACGTGCCGACCACGGGGATACCGACGGTGAACGGCGCCAGGGTCGGACTCACCGGACCGAAGCGGTCGCCCGCCCCGACCGAATCGCCCTGGTTGAACAGGACGACAGCCTCGGCGCCGGCCGCTTCCGCGTTCAGCGCCTTTGTGCTGAACGGGCACGTGCCGCGCTGAATGAGGGCGATGTCCGCGGAACCGGAGAAGTCCAGTCCGGCGAAATCGGCCGCCTCGCATCCGCTGCTGTTCGCACGGTCACCGGTCAGGTTGATGTCGACGGGGATCACCGCGCCGGTCACATCGCCTTCGCCGGTGCCGACCGCGTCGAAGGCGACGTAGGAGGCGGCGACGGGGGCGAGCTGCTGCAGGACGACATCCGCGGCGTCGTACGTGAACGGCACGACTTCGGCCGACCATCCGGCCGCCTCGAGCACGTCGACGACGTAGTCGACGCTCGCGTCGTAGCCGGGAGTCTGGTCGGCGCGGTTGCCGCCGTTCGCGTCCGCGATCGCCTGGAGGGCCTGCATGTGCTCGACGACTCCGTCGACGCGCACGCACTCCAGAAGCTTCTGCGTGGTGTTGTTGGTGCGGGAATCGCAGCCTTTCTGGGCGGGCGCGGCGACGCTGGCGGGGGCGGCGACGAAGGCCATGCCCACGATGAGTCCCACCGCCCCTACAGTGCCGACGGTCCGCTTCATGCGCTGTGCGCGTTCCAGGGGGGATCTGGTCACGAGTGGCTCCTTTGCCTTTTCGGTTGTCGGGATGCCGTTTTGTGGCAACCCGCTACCGACCGTAGCCCGGACCGCCCCCCATGGGCCAGGCCCACCCGCATGTCGGCCCCACGCGGGAAGATGGTCGGATGACCTCCGTGCTCGAGCGGTTCGGTCCTGCGACGCAGGACTGGTTCTGCGGCGCGTTCGCCGCACCGACGTCCGCGCAGCTCGGCGCGTGGGACGCCATCTCGCACGGCAAACACGCGCTCGTGGTCGCTCCGACCGGTTCCGGCAAGACGCTGTCCGCCTTCCTGTGGGCGATCGACCGCATCTTCCGCGAAAAGGATGCCGCGACCGCGGCGCCCGAGAAGCCCGCCAAGGCGCGCGCCCGGCGCGGCGAGGCAGCACCCCCGTCGACACGCGTGCTGTACATCTCGCCGCTCAAGGCGCTCGGGGTGGACGTGGAGCGCAACCTGCGCTCTCCGCTGGTCGGCATCGGGCAGTCCGCGCGTCGCCTGGGCATCGCCGTGCCCGGTGTCACCGTCGGGGTCCGTTCGGGGGACACGACCTCCTCCGACCGGCGCAAGCTCGTCTCCGCGCCCCCCGACATCCTCATCACGACACCCGAATCGCTCTACCTCATGCTCACGAGTCAGGCGGGCGAGACGCTCGCCGGCGTGCACACGGTGATCGTCGACGAAGTGCACGCCGTCGCGGCGACCAAGCGCGGTGCCCACCTCGCGGTGAGCCTCGAGCGCCTGGACGCGCTGCTGGACAAGCCCGCTCAGCGCATCGGCCTCTCGGCCACGGTGCGACCGATCGACGAGGTCGCCCGCTTCCTGGGGGGCTCCGCGCCGGTCGAGATCGTCGCCCCGCGCTCGACGAAGGCTTTCGACCTGTCGGTCGTCGTCCCGGTCGACGACATGCTGAACCCCCCGCCGCCGCCGGGCGGCGATGCCCCGGTCGCGACGCCTGCGGCGGCCGATGCCCCGATCGACGAGGACTGGTTCGGCGACGGCTCCTCCGGCAAACCCCGCGCCGCCGGCGGCGACGTCGAGGCGAGCGGATCGCTGTGGCCGCACGTCGAGGAGGCGATCGTCGACCGCATCCTGCAGCACCGCTCGACCATCGTGTTCTCGAACTCGCGGCGGCTCGCCGAGCGACTGACCGGGCGTCTGAACGAGATCTACGCCGAGCGGCTCGGACTCGACGTGCCGGATGCCGCGATCCCCGCGGCGACCATGTCCCAGGCGGGCATCTCCGCAGGCGCAGCTCCGATCCTCGCGAAGGCCCACCACGGGTCGGTGTCGAAGGAGCAGCGGGCCCAGGTCGAAGAGGAGCTGAAGTCCGGCACGCTGCGCTGCGTCGTCGCCACGAGCAGCCTCGAGCTCGGCATCGACATGGGCGCCGTCGATCTGGTCATCCAGGTCGAGGCGCCGCCGAGCGCGGCATCCGGTCTGCAGCGCATCGGACGGGCCGGGCACCAGGTCGGCGAAGTGAGCCGAGCGGCGCTCTTCCCCAAGCACCGCGGTGACGTGCTGCACACCGCGATCGTGACCGAGCGGATGCTGGCGGGGCAGATCGAGGCGATCGCGGTGCCGCAGAACCCGCTGGACATCCTCGCCCAGCAGACGGTCGCCGCGTGCGCGCTCGGCCCGATCGACGTCGAGGGCTGGTTCGAGACGGTCAAGCGCAGCGCGCCGTTCCGCGCACTGCCGCGCTCGGCGTACGAAGCGACGCTCGACCTTCTCGCCGGGCGCTTCCCGTCCGACGAGTTCGCCGAGCTGCGGCCGCGGCTGGTGTGGGATCGCGACAAGGGCACGCTCACCGGCCGGCCCGGCGCCCAGCGGATCGCGGTGACCAGCGGCGGCACGATTCCTGACCGCGGCCTGTTCGGTGTGTTCATCGCGGGGGAGTCGCAGAACGCACGAGTCGGCGAGCTCGACGAGGAGATGGTCTACGAGTCGCGGATCAACGACGTCTTCACGCTGGGCACCACGAGCTGGCGGATCGTCGAGATCACGCATGACCGCGTGAACGTCCTGCCCGCGTACGGCCAGCCGGGCAAGCTGCCGTTCTGGCATGGGGACGGGCTGGGTCGGCCCGCCGAACTCGGCGAGGCGCTCGGCAAGTTCTCGCGCGACGTCTCGACCGCGACACCCGAGAAGGCACGCGAACGGCTGCAGGAGGCGGGCCTGGACGACAACGCGGCGACGAACCTGCTCGCTTATCTCGCCGAGCAGCGCGAGGCCACCGGAACCCTGCCGACCGACAGGACGCTCACGGTCGAGCGCAGCCGCGACGAGGTCGGGGACTGGCGCGTCATCCTCCATTCCCCGTACGGCATGAAGGTCCACGGGCCCTGGTCGCTCGCCGTCAACGCGCGCATCCGCGAGCGTCTGGGCGTCGAAGGTTCCGCGGTGGCCAGCGACGACGGCATCATCGCTCGTGTGCCGGATGCCGCAGCCGAGCCTCCCGGCGCGGAGCTTTTCGTCTTCGAGCCCGACGAGCTCGAGCAGATCGTGACCGACGAGGTCGGCGGATCCGCGCTCTTCGCGTCGCGCTTCCGCGAGTGCGCGGCCCGCGCGCTCCTCATGCCGCGCATGAACCCCGGCCGTCGCTCGCCGCTGTGGCAGCAGCGGCAGCGGTCGGCGCAGCTGCTCGAGGTCGCGCGGCGGTACCCGACGTTCCCGATCATCCTCGAGACGCTGCGCGAAGTGCTGCAGGACGTGTACGACGTGCCCGCCCTGCTGCGGATCGCGCGCAGCATCGGCGATCGCAGCATCCGCCTCGTCGAGACCACGACCTCGCAGCCGTCTCCGTTCGCCCGCGACCTGCTTTTCGGGTACGTCGGCGCGTTCATGTACGAGGGCGATTCGCCGCTCGCCGAGCGTCGTGCCGCCGCGCTCTCGGTCGACCCGGCCCTGCTGAGCGAGCTGCTGGGCAAGGTCGAGATGCGCGAACTGCTCGACCCCGCGATCATCGCGCAGTTCGAGCGCGAGGCGCAGCGCCTGGACCCGACGCGTCACGCGCGCGGCGTCGAGGGCGTCGCCGATCTGCTGCGGATGCTCGGGCCGCTGGGTGCCGAAGAGGTCGCCGCCCGGCTCGAGGTGCCCGGGGCCGACGCGGCATCCGCCGCCGAAGAGGCCGCCGCCGCCGAGAGTGCTCTCGATCCTCGCGAGCGTGCTCTCGATCCTCGCGAGAGTGGTCTCGACGATGACACGACCGCGCTCTCGGCGGAAACGAAAGCACTCTCGGCGGAGCATGTCGCGCTCGCCCGCGCGCACCTCGACGAGCTGATCGCGACACGACGGGCCATTCCGGTCACGGTGGCAGGCGTGTCGCGCGTCGCCGCGATCGAAGACGCCGGGCGCCTGCGCGACGCGCTCGGCGCGGCGCTGCCGGTCGGCATCCCGAACGCGTTCCTCGAGCCGCTCGCCGACCCGCTCGGCGACCTCGTCGCGCGGTACGCCCGCACGCACGGTCCGTTCACGAGCACCGCGGTCGCAGAGCGCCTCGGCGTCGGCGTCGCAGTCGCGCGCCTCACACTGCAGCGCCTCGAGTCGCAGGGCCGGCTCGCGAGCGGGTTCTTCCTGCCAGCGGCCGCATCGGCCCCCTCCGTCGGCGGCAGCGCGGACGAGACCGAGTGGTGCGATGCCGAGGTCCTCCGTCGCCTGCGCATGCGCTCGCTCGCGGCGATCCGCGGCAGCGTCGAGCCGGTCGCGCCCGAGGCCTTCGCACGGTTCCTGCCCGTCTGGCAGCACATCGCGCGGCCGCTCGAGGGCATCGACGGCGTCGCGGCGGCGATCGAGCAGCTCGCCGGCGTCCCGATCCCGGCGAGCGCCTGGGAGTCGCTCGTGCTGCCGGCGCGCGTGGCGGACTACTCCCCCGCGATGCTCGACGAACTCACCGCGTCGGGCGAGGTCATCTGGTCGGGACACGGCACGCTGCCGGGGCGCGACGGCTGGATCGCGCTGCATCCCGCCGACGCTGCGCCGCTCACGCTCGTGCCCTCCGACGTCGAACTCGCCGCGGGCTCGCTCGAAGAGCGGCTCGTCGACGTCCTGGCGGGCGGGGGCGCGTACTTCGCCGCGCAGCTGCGCCAGCTGGCGGATGCGGAGAACGAGCTGTCGGTCACGGAGGCGCTCTGGAACCTCACGTGGGCGGGCCGCGTGACGAACGACACGTTCGCCCCCGTGCGGATGCTGCTCGGCGGCGGCTCGCAGGCGCACCGCACCGCGCGCAAGGCCCCGCGTGCCCGGATGTACCGCGGCGCGACGATCCCGCGGCCGACCGGCGCACCCCCGCGGCCCCCCGCGATCGGCGGGCGCTGGTCGCTCCTGGCGGAGCCCGAGGCCGACAGCACGCTGCGCGCGACGGCCGCGGCGAGCCTGCTCCTGGACCGCTACGGCGTCGTCACGCGCGGCTCGGTGCAGGCCGAAGGTCTTCCCGGCGGTTTCGCGCAGGCGTACCGCGTGCTCGCCGGCTTCGAGCAGGCTGGTCACTGCCGCCGCGGGTACGTGATCGAGAAGCTCGGTGCGGCGCAGTTCGCGGCATCCGCCACCGTCGATCGTCTGCGCGAGTTCGCCGGCCTCGCCGACCCCCCTCCCCTCCGCACGTTCACGCTCGCGGCGACCGATCCGGCGAACCCGTACGGCGCGGCCCTGCCCTGGCCCGCGCTGGAGGGGGTGACACATCGGCCCGGACGAAAAGCGGGCGGACTCGTGACGATCGTCGACGGCACCCTCGCGCTGTATCTGGAGCGCGGTGGCAAGTCCGCGCTCGCTTTCACGGATGACGACGCCGTGCTGACGGCGGCCGCGGCGGACCTCGCCGCGACTGCACGTGAGCGTCGCCTCGCGACGCTCACGATCGAGCAGGTGAACGGCGCGTTCGTCTACGGCACACCGGTGGGTCGTGCGCTGCGGGATGCCGGATTCGTCGAGTCTCCGCGCGGCCTGACCCTCCGTCGCCTCACCGCGGGAGACACGCTGCGCGAGTCGGCCCGTGCCTGAGGGCGACACCGTCTTCCGCGCCGCCCGGCGCCTCCATGAGACGCTCGCCGGCACGGAGCTCACGCGCTTCGAGCTGCGCGTCCCGCAGGCGGCGACCGTGGATCTGACCGGCATGGTCGTGCACGAGGTCGTGCCGCGCGGCAAGCACCTCCTCCACCGCATCGGACCGTGGACCCTGCATTCGCACCTGAAGATGGAGGGCGAGTGGCACGTGTACCCGCACGGCGGCCGCTGGCGTCAGCCCGGGTTCAAGGCCCGGGCTGTCGTCTGCAACACCGAATGGGACACGGTGGGCTTCGACCTCGCCGACATCAAGGTCGTGCCCACCCGCGACGAGGAGAGCCTCGTCGGCCACCTCGGCCCCGATCCGCTGAGCGCGGACTGGGATCCGGTCGAAGCCGCCCGCCGGCTCGGCGCGGACGAGCACCCGGTGCATGTGGCCCTCCTCGACCAGCGCAACGTCGCCGGTTTCGGAAACGAGTACGCGAACGAGATCCTGTTCGTCCGCGGCATCCTGCCCACCACGCCCGCCACCGAGACGGATGCCGCCGCGATCATCGACCTCGGCACGAGGATGATCCGCGCGAACCGCGACCGCTCCGGACGCACGTTCACCGGCGACGACCGCCCGGGTCGTTCGACGTGGGTGTATCGCCGCGAGGGCAGGCCCTGTCGCCGCTGCGGCACGGTGATCCGCGAAGGCTCGCTCGGCGCCGACCCGACGCGCGAGCGCAACACGTTCTGGTGTCCGACCTGCCAGACCTGACGGGCTGCCCGGTTCCCCGACGCGACGGCTCCGGCCTCCGGCTGCGCGCACACGCGCGCCCAGAACAGGAGATCTGGCTGAAGCAGGACGGATTCCGGGCGAATCTTCCTGTCTTCACCGAAACTCCTGTCCCGGCGGGCCGGCGAGCCCGCACAATCGAAGCAGGACTCATGACAGGGAAGTGATATCCGTGGGCACGACCGTCTTCGAACGACAGCGGCCGGCAGCATCCGTGATCCAGCGCAGCCTCGCCGGCGCCCGGCAGAGCGTCTTCTGGCTCGACGACCTGCCGCCTCAGCCCGAGCGCCCGACGCTCCGCGGTGCCCACGAGGTCGATCTCGTCATCGTGGGCGGAGGCTACACCGGATTGTGGACCGCGCTCCTCGCCCGCCGGCGCGACCCCGACGCGCGCATCGCGATCGTCGAGGCGAAGACGGTCGGGTGGGCGGCGTCCGGTCGCAACGGCGGATTCTGTGAAGCGAGCCTCACGCACGGACGCGACAACGGACTGGCCCGCTGGCCCGAAGAGATCGACCGCCTCGACGAACTGGGCATGGCGAACCTCGATGCAATGGGCGCCGACATCGCCGAGTGGGGCGTCGACGCGGAGTGGGAGCGCGTGGGCGCGCTCTCGGTGGCGACCGAGCCGCACCAGCTCGAATGGCTCGACGAATGGGCGCAGGATGCCGCGGACCGCGGCGACGGACACGTGCTCCGTCTCGACCAGGCCCAGGTCCGGGCATCCGTCGCCTCACCCGTGTATCTGGGCGGCGTCTTCGAGACGCAGTCGAACGCCCTCGTGCACCCCGGCAAGCTCGCCGCCGGCCTCGCCCGCGCCGCCGAGGAGCAGGGGATCGAGATCTTCGAGCACTCCCCGGTCCGGAGCCTCAACGACGTGGGCGGAGGTGTCGAGGTCGTGACGGCGAGCGGGCGGGTCTCGGCGCGCAAGGCCGTGCTCGCCACGAACGTGTTCCCGTCGCTGCTGAAGCGCAACCGGCTCATGACCGTGCCGGTGTACGACTACGTCCTCATGACCGAGCCGCTCACGGACGACCAGCGCGCGGCGATCGGCTGGGAGGGGCGGCAGGGACTCAGCGACCTCGCGAACCAGTTCCACTACTTCCGCCAGACCGCCGACGGCCGCATCCTGTTCGGCGGGTACGACGCGGTGTACCACTACGGCGGCCGGGTGCGCGCGGAGTACGAGAACCGTCCGGCGTCGTTCGAGAAGCTCGCGAGCCACTTCTTCACGATGTTCCCGCAGCTCGAGGGGCTGCGGTTCACCCACCGCTGGGCAGGGGCGATCGACACGTGCTCGCGGTTCTGCGCGTTCTACGGCAGCGCCCGTGACGGCAAGGTCGCCTACGCCTCCGGGTTCACCGGTCTCGGCGTGGCCGCGACGCGGTTCGCCGGCGAGGTCATGCTCGACCTCCTCGAAGGCTTCTCGACCGAGCGCACCGAGCTGCGGATGGTGCGCGAGAAGCCGCTGCCGTTCCCGCCCGAGCCGGCGGCCTCGATCGGCATCAACGCGACGCGCTGGTCGCTCGACCGCGCCGACCACGACCGCGGCCGTCGCAACGTGCTGCTGAAGACGCTCGACGCCCTCGGCCTGGGGTTCGACTCGTGAGTCGCCGCGTCCCGGCCGGCGCGTTGACGGATGCCGCGACCGTCGCCGTCGTGCACGAACTCGTCGACCCGGACCAGATCGTCGCGGGAGCCCCGACCACCGGCATCCACGAGATCGACGCGTCGACCGGCGTGTGGGAGATGAGCCCGGGCGCGATGAGCGACGTCGAGGTCGACGAGCTGTTCGTCGTGCTCGCCGGAGACGCGACCGTCGAGTTCGTCGGCCCCGCGCTGCCGCCGATCGACCTGCGGCCGGGTGCGGTCGTGCGGCTCGAGGCCGGGATGCGCACGGTGTGGACCGTGCGCGAGACGCTCCGCAAGGTCTACGTCACGGGATAGACGGCACCGCGTAGACGGCACCGGCAGTGGGCGCCGGGCAGAGAGCGCCGTGCAGGATCACGGAGATGTGCAGGATCGCGGAGCACTCCCGCGGATTCGATCCGTCATCCTGCACATCTCCGCAGAATCGCCCGGCACGCACAGCCGCCGCGAGTCAGCGGCCGGTCGAGCGCCGCACGAGCAGCGCGAGGTGCAGCGCGGTCTGGGTCTCACCGTCGTCGAGGTCGAGGTCGAGAAGGTCCTCGATGAGGGCGATGCGCTGGTAGAACACCGAGCGCGACACGTGCGACGCGGATGCCGCGGCGGTGCGGTTGCCGGGATGCGCGAGCGTCGCCTCCAGTACGTCGAGCAGATCCCCGCCGCGCTCGAGGTCGTGCACCACGAGCGGTGCGAGCATGCGCTCCCCGTGCTCGAGCAGCCGGTGATCGTCGCGCAGCGAGGTCACGAGCTGCACGAGCGGCCGGTCTTCCACGCGCCGCAGCACAAGACCCCGCGCGCCCCGGCGCCGGCGTGCGCGCGCGAGGTCGATCGCCTCCTGCAGAGATGTGAGCGCCCCCTCCAGATCGGAGGCCGCGCCGCCGATCGAAGCGACCGCACGCTCGGTCTCATCGCCCGCGACGGCGCGGACGAACGCCGTCGCCGCGGCGTCGTCGAACACCGCGTCCGCCGGGAGCGACAGCAGGACAGCGGTCGCCGGTGCGGCGACGCCGGTGGGCGCCGAGCCGGCGAGCGCGCGACCGCGGACCGCCCGCGCGGCGGCATCCACCCCTTCCGCCGTGATCGCGGCACCCGAGATCACGAGGCCCTGCAGCGTGGCGCGCACGAGGGGCAGGCCCGCCGCCTCGATGCGTGCCGCAGCGCCGGTGAGGCCCGCGAAGCGTCCGGCGAGCAGTCCGTCGAGCAGCCGGCGGCGGCCGACCCGCGCCCACTCGTCCGCCTCACCGTCCGCGAGCCGCCCGATCGCGAGCGCGATCGCGCCCTGCTCGAGCACCGACAGTCGACCGGCGGCGTGCGGCGGGCCGGGCAAGGCGATCAGGCTCCCCCACCGGATGCCGCGCGCCTCGACCGGAACGATGAGCCAGTCCCCGTCCTCGGCCCCCACGGAGGAATCCTTCGCCCGGTGTGCCGCGCGCGAGCGCGCTTCCCACGCGGCGAAGAGCTTCTCCTCGAGCGCGAGCGGCACCTCGGCGGCGACGACTTCGTGCGCGAGGTTCTCCAGGACGACGGGGGCGCCGAGGGTCTGCGCGAGCTGGTTCACGATGAAGTCCGCGGGCGCCCCCCGCAGCGACAGGGCGGTGAACCGCTCGCGCACCTCGTCCCGCGCCCGCAGCGCGTCGGTCTGCGCGGCGATGATCCGCACGTGCACCGCTTCGGTGAGTGAGACGAACTTCACCTCCCGATGCAGCGCCACGAGGGCGAGCCCGCGCTCACGCGCGGCATCCACGATCGCCACCGGGGCATGGGCGTGGTGCGCTCCGAGCTCCAGGATCAGTCCGGCCACCCCCGCCTCGACGAGCTCGTGGATGAACTCCCGCTGATCGCTCGCATCCGCGGGCCACGCGGACCCCGTGGACAGCAGCAGTTCGCCCCCGTCGAGAAGGCGAGCGACACCCGCACTGTCGGACACGTGCATCCACCGCACCTTCGCCTCGAGTGCGGGGCCGCCGACGAGCACTTCGGGCACGCCGCGCGCCACGGCGGGAAGGGTGATGACTTCGGCGACGGTGGGCAGGGCGGCATCGCGGTCGACGGCCTCCGGACGATCCGTCCGGTCGGACGCCGGGTGTTCCACCTCGGCCATGATCTGTCGCGCCTTCCTCCGAGATGGACACGGACTCGCACAGCCTAGAGGACGTCCGGTCGATCTGTCCGGCGAGCCCATCGGTCGCGGATGCCCCACCGCCTGGACGCTTCGCACCGACGACGGTCGATGTCACCCCGACTCCGATCGGCCTGCGGGAATCCGATCCGCCCGCGGCGACGAATATCCCTTGCATTCACGTGCATCCAAATGGAGGGGTGAACGGGAATGAATAGACAACGGGACAGGTTATTCCTGTACTCGGCACGAATGGGCCGCAGGAGGGGATCGTGGGTAAGAACTACGTCGACATCGAGAACGACCGTGGTGAGTCGCTGCGCTACCGCAAGCACCAGAACGGTCGAGGACTGATCGCGCACGGCGCGAAGGTCCACCCGAGCGCGATCGTGGAGGCGGGCGCGTACGTCGAGCCCGGGGTCCAGATCGCCGCCGGCGCGCACGTCGGCCGCGGAGTGTGGGTCGAATCGGATGCCGTCATCGGCCCGGAGGCCGACATCGCCCCGCACGCCCACATCGGCTCGGGTGCCGCGATCGGCGCGGGTGCGAAGATCGGCGTGCGCACGTACGTCGGATCCGGTGCGCGCGTCGCGGTCGGCTCCCTGATCGGCGACGACGAGACGATCGGCGACGGCGAGCGCGTCGCGACCGATCGCCGCGGTCTGCGACTCGCCGCCTGATACGGACTCGCCGGGCGGGATGCCGCGCCGCGGCGTCGCACGCCCGGTCTAGGCTCGCACCGTGATCAGGCGCGTGGGCATCGGCATCCTGATCCTGGTGGCTGTGGCGGTCGCGGTCTGGTGGTTCGTCCCGCCCGACGCTCCAACGGCACTCTCGCCGACCGCGCCACCCTCGTCCGTGGCGGCCATGCCCGGCATCCCGGACGACGCGTTCGAGATGACGATCGAGAGCGTCCATGATGGCGACACCCTGCGGGCGCGCGTGAGTGCACCCAACGCCGTCGTGACCGACACCGCGTCCACGCGGGTGCGCCTGATCGGGCTCGACACCCCCGAGATCTCCCCGGAGGTCGAGTGCTGGGGCGGCGAGGCGACCGCGGGTCTCACGGCGCTCCTGCCCCCGGGTTCGACCGTGTTCGCCGCCGCCGACCTCGAGGTGCGCGACCAGTACGGCCGGCATCTGCTCTACCTGTGGACGCCCGACGGCAGGTTCGTGAACGCCGAGCTCATCGGGCAGGGAGCCGGCGTCGTCATGGTCTTCGCCCCGAACACCCGACACGAGGACCTGTTCCGCACGCTCGAGGCCGACGCGGCCGCCGCGGGAAACGGGCTGTGGGGCGCGTGCCGCTGACTCGGGCCGTGACACGCGCCCGACCCACGCGGCGGCTCACGCGAACAGGAGCAGCACGAACCCGATGAGCGGGAGCGTCCCCTGGATGAGCGCGGGGCGCAGATACTTCGCACCGCTCGTCAGGAGCACGAGCGATGCGGCGAGCATCGACCCGAGACTGAAGAGCACGAGAGTCAGCCCCGCGACCCGCAGCGGGGTGTCGTCGTCGCCCGCCCAGAACAGCACGAGACCGATCACGGTGCCGATCGCGAGGAAGAGGTTGTAGAAGCCCTGGTTGTACGCCATGGGCTTCGTCGTGTCGGCCGCCGCCTGGTCGGGAACCCCGAACCGCTTCCACACCCGTGGCTGGGTCCACTGCACGCTCTCCATCACGAAGATGTACACGTGCAGGAGCGCCGCGAGCGCGGCGACCACGGTGGCGATGACGGCGATCATGAGCGAACGATATCGCCCCGGCTACGCTGGCGGAATGGCGAAGAGCGGCGGGTCACGAGGTCGCTCCGGTCGCGCCGGTCGCCCGGGACGGAGTGCGAAAGCGGATGCCGCCTCCCGCCGCACCGCGAAGCCGGGTGCCTCGAAGTCCGCGCCGAAAGCGACGGCGCGCGCGCAACAGCCGGCATCCGTCGATGCGATCCCCGAGCCGATGCCGACGGTCTTCGTGCTCGGCGCCGTTCCGGGGGCGACTCCAGGCCGTTGGATCGACGCGTGGCGCGAGCGGATGCCGCAGACGGCGCTCGAGCTGCGGCCGATAGCCTTCTCCACGCAGCGCGCCGAACTCGTCGGCGGCACGCTCGACGCCGCCCTGGTGCGCCTCCCGATCGACCGCGACGGGCTGCACGTCATCCCGCTCTACGACGAGACACCGGTCGTGGTCTCCTCCGCCGACTCGCACCTCACCGCCGCGGACGAGCTCGAGCTCGCCGATCTGGCGGGCGAGATCCTGATCGTCCCCGCCGACGACGTCCTGCGGCCCGAGGTGCCGGGCACCCTCACCCCGTCGTTCGCCGCTCCGGACGACACCGAGCAGGCGATCGCCACGGTGGCGGCAGGCGTCGGCATCGTGATCGTGCCGATGTCGCTCGCGCGCCTGCATCGCCGCAAGGACACCGCGTCCCGGCCGCTGCGCGACGGCCCGGTCTCGAGCGTGGCGCTCGCCTGGCCGGTCGAGCGCACGACCCCGGCGGTCGAGGCCTTCGTCGGCATCGTGCGCGGACGCACCCCGAACTCCTCACGCTGAGCGGTCCACCCCGACCGGGCGCACGGACGGAAGTCGGGGGATGTCGCCGACCTGGGTCTCTGCGACATCCCCCGTGGAAGTGCCCGATGAGATCCTCGCGCCCCGATCGCGCCCCATGGATCTCATGCCCCCAGTGCCCGGAACCCCCCGATGCCGAGCTGCTGCGAGCCCTTCCACGTATCCAGAGCACGTCGCACGTGTCCTGATACATGCCGAGTGGGAATTTCTTCAGAAACCTGTTCCGTGCGCCTGGAACGGCGCGACGATGCCCGTGCGGACGGATGCCGCCGCCAGCGCCTCGGCGGGCGCGGCACCGGCCGCGAGACCCTCATGCATCGCCCCGAGCAGCTCGCAGGCGTCGTCGTCGGCCACGACCACGGGGGCGGCGATGACGCAGCGGGTGCCGGCGTGCAGCCACGCCCGGGCCATCCCGATCGCCTCCTCGCCCCAGCGCACCGCGGAACGACCCGCCTCGCACGCGGAGAGCACGACGGTGGACGGCACGCGCGGCATCCGGTCGATGTCGTAGCCGAAGAGCGCGCCGTCGGCGAGTTCGAGACCCGAGAACAGCGGGTTGTCCGGCGAGTGCCGACCGTGCGCGGCGATGTGGAGCACGTCGACCTCGGGCGCGAGCGCGGTCACGCGGTCGACGGTCGCCTCGCGGGCGACGGTGGGTTGCCGCCATGACGCGGCCGCCGTGAGGACCTCTTCGTCGGCGCGCGCGACGCGGGGCCCGGTCGCGAATGCCGCCGTGAGCGGAGGTCGACCGTCCGGAGTCTCAGCTCGGTCCGTGCGGGTGCGCACCCACCGCGATGCCGACGTGGCGAGGGTGAACGGCGTCCCGTGCAGACCGGGGAGCATCGACCAGGGGATGCCGCCCAGGATGCCCGGCACGGTGACGACGTACCGGCGCGCACCGGTGCACGCCACCGCCTCGTCGAGCAGTTCGCGGGACAGCGCGGCCAGGCTCTCATCGAGCGACCGCCGCACGACTTCGCCCATGCGCCCGCGGATCGTGGCCGCCATGTCGAGATCGGCGCGCAGTCCGGGGATCGCGTCGCGGATGCCGCGCCACCCGTCGACGGGGAGCAGCATCGCGCGCTCGGCGGTCACGGCGAGCACGGTGAGCGAATCGCCCGAGAAGACGTACGACAGCAGGGCGGTCTCGTCGTCGAGCGCGCCCTGGACCTCATCCAGCGAGGCGCGGGACTCGACGGCGGCGGAGCCGGTGAGCGACCACTGCCTCTCGCGCACGCGCTCGCGCAGTTCGCGCGCCCGCGGGTCCGCCTGCCAGTCGCCCCCTTCGCTGCGCAGCATCCGCAGCTCGGCGAGGTCTTCGGCGAGACGCTCGTCCGGCGGGGGCCGGAGCGGGATCACCTGGGAGTTCATGTGCCGTGCGCGCTCCGACCACTCGAACACGACGTCGGGGCGCCGCGAGCGCACCGCGGAGTCGAGTCCGACCCGGATGAGCCCGTTGCCCTGCATGACGGCGGAGGTCTGCAGGTCGAGACTGCCGAAGTCGCTCAGCCATTCCGCGAGTTCGTCGAGACCGGTGGCGGCATGGGAACGGGCTTGCGCGTGCCGTCCCTGAGCGGATGCCCGTGCCGCCCGGACTTCGTGCGCCATGAGACGCACCTCCATCGAGGCCGTCGCCGGCGGGCGGATCACGCGGTTCTCCCCCGATGAGGCGAGGTGCCGACGCGCGCGCCACAGCTCGTACGACATCCGCAGCGCCGCCGCATCGCTGACGAAGCCGAAGCGCTCGAGGTCGCGCGCGACGCGGGCGACCTCGTCCGCCGACGGGACGTGACGCGGCGGTCGGACATGGTGGCCGGTGCGGGTGATCTGTCCGCCGCTCAGCTCCGCGCGCATGCGCACGGCCTCCGCACGCGCGGCCCACGATTCGCTGCCGACCGTCCGGAAGCGCCGGCTCGCGCGCAACGCGACCGGGCGGGCACGAACCGGGTCGTGCGCGAGGAGCGACCGGGCGAGGTGGTACTCGGCTTCCGCACGGGACTGCGGCATGCGCTGGCGGCCGAACACGGTGGCCGCGAGCGCAAGGGTCCGTTCCGCCTCGCCCGTGTGCCCGGCATCGCGCAGGACCTCCGCGCGATCCACGTCGCAGACCGCCGCGAAGACCGGCGAGACGTCGACGAGACTGACGCGCGCCGCCGACATCTCGCGCATCGCGGAGACGAGATCTCCGGCGAGCAGCGCCATGTAGCCCTCGTTGTGGCGCGCCTGCGCTTCGTCCACCGATCGGCCCAGCGCTCCGAAGATCTCGGAGGCGCGCGCGGCGTCGCTCGAGGCCGCGGCGAGCCGCAGCCGGCGCATGTTGACGAGGCTCCGGTTCACGAGCAGGTTCGCGAGCTCTTCCGTGTCGTCTTCGAGCGCATCGATGCCCTGCGTCAGCCAGCGCTCGGAATCGTCGTAGCGACCGGCCTGCTCGGCGAGGGCGCCCAGCTGCCCCGCGAGGAGCGCATACGTGCGCGCGTCGATGCCCGGGAGCGCCATCGCCTCGCGGCACATCTGCTCACCGCCGACCGGGTCTCCGGTCTTCGCCTTGAGGTAGCCCAGCGTGCCCGCGATGCGGGCCTGGAGGTTCACCTCGTCGGCGAGCTCCTGAGCGGCAAGGAGGCTGCGCGTCGCGGCGGCGTGCCGCCCGTGGTTCGCGAGGCGCACGCCCGCCTCGTGAAGTTCCTCCGCGGAGCGCGCCATCCCCCCATCATGGCGCGATCACCCGGCGCGGACGACCTGCTCCGACAGTTCCGCGACGACCGCGCGACCCGCCTCCGTCAGCGCACCCGCGCACGCGGCCACGTCGAGCTCTCCGGCGCACACCCGATCGGCGATCGCGCGCGCGAGCAGGCCCGACACGTACGGCGCCGCGAACGACGTCCCGCTCCACAGCGCGAAGCCGCCTGTGAAGTCGTCAGGGTCGATCGTCTCGCGCCGCATGCCGAGCCGGTCGGACCGGCTTCCCGCCTGGACACCGCCCTGGAGGGGCGGGGACGTGCTCATGACGGCGGCGCCCGGGGCGTACGTGTGCACCCACGCGCCGATGTTGCTGAAGAGCGCGACCGTCCCGTTCGGGTTCAGTGCGCCGACCGCGATGTGCGGCGCGGCAGCCTCGGGTTCTTCGACCGAGAAGTCGGACCCCGGCCAGTTCCACAGCGCGGCGGGGAACGTCGGTCGGTCCGTGGCCTCGTTGCCCGCCGAGCAGACGACGGCGCACCCCTGGCGACGCGCGACCGTGAGGAGGCGACTCAGCGTGCGGTCGAACAGCTCGTCCTCGGGGGTCTCGTGGTAGTACCCCAGCGACAGGTTCAGCACGTCGATGCGCCGACCTCCCTCCTCGGGCGGCAGCATCATCCACTTCACGAGCGTGCGGACGGCGTACATGAAGTCGCCCTCCAGCAGCGTCCCCTGGCTGTCGGCCACGCGCACCGCGACGATGTCGGCGTCAGGGCACACCTGGCGGATGATGCCGGCGATGAACGTGCCGTGTCCGGCGGAGGCGTCCAGTTCGCCGTCGAACGCCCCCGACACGTCTCCCACGCTCTCCGGATCGGTGTCGGCGTCGTGCACCCCCAGGACCGTGCCGTCGACCACCGGCGCCCTCGTCACGATCGAGTCCGGCAGCCACTCGTGCGCGCCGCATCCGGTGTCGAGCACGGCGACCACGGGCCGTCGCCCGCCCTCGGCGACGTCCGCGCGCCGCTCGGGTGCCGGTCCGACGTAGCGGACCACCTGACGGCCGCCGCTGCCGGGATCGTCGTAGCTGTCCGCCCCCGGGGCGTTGGTGCGCCCGAACGGATTCGTCTTGCCGAACGGGTTCGTCTTGCCGAACGGATTGGTCTTGCCGAACGGGTTGGTCTTCCCGAAAGGGTCGACGGAGAACACATGGTCCAGGCTCACCCCGCCGATGTCGGTGCCGAAGCGGGCCCGCGCGCGCTGCAGCAGTCGCCAGGCGTCGATCGGCGGCACCGGCTGATCGTCGCGATCGGGGCTCGGCGCAGGGAAGATCGCCACCCGATAGATCGTCGGCAGGTCGAATCGCTCACGGCCGCGCCGCGCACGATCGGTCGCGGTGTCGACGTCGACCGCGGAGCCGTCGAGGTTCTGCAGCTCGATGCCCCAGCCGAAATCGGCGGCCGCCGGACGGAGCACGTCGAAGACGGCGGGGATGCTGTCACCCGTCGTGAGCAGCAGGTGATCCGGCGCGTACGCCGTGGGGTAGGCGCTCACTCCGCGCACCGGCTCGCTCGTCGGATCCAGGGGCACCCCCTGGGCGCGGGCGGCGTCGTAACGCCGTCGCCAGTTCGGGGTTCCGCCCGCTCCGACAGCGGAGCCGCGCGCGGGATCGTCGGGGGGAAGGTCGCTCATTCTCTGCTCCTCGATGGGTCGGTCGGAGTCGGGGCGGTCGACGCTGCCGGCCGCGGCTCAGTCGGCGTCGGGCGCGCCCAGGAGCGCGACGATCTCGTCCGCCGCGGCACGTGCGGCCTCGTCGCGATGCCGCACGTCCTGGGATCGGCCGTCCGTGCGCAGTCCGGCGCTCAGGCGATGCGCGATCGCGCCGGCGACCCAGGGGGCCGCGAAGGATGTGCCGCTCCAGAGGGCGAACCCTCCCGTGAAGTCGTCGGGATCGAGCGACGAACGGTGAAGCGGCGCACCCTGCACCGTCACGTCGTCGCGCGTCCCCGCCTGCACGGCCCCCTGGAAGGCGGGAGCGGTGCTGAGCACCGACGTTCCGGGCGCGTAGGCCTTCACCCACGCGCCGAGGTTGCTGAACAGCGCGACCGTGCGGTTGTCGGGATTGAGCGCGCCGACGGACACGTGCGGTGCGGCATCCTGAGGATCGACGACGACGTACTCGGCGCCCTTGTAGCCCCAGAGCGCCGCGGGGAACGCGGGACGATCGGTGGAGTCGTTGCCGGCGGAGCAGACCACCGCGCACCCGAGTCGGCGGGCGTCGGCGAGCAGGATGCTCATCGTGTCGTCGAACTCCTCGTCGTGCGGCGTCTCGTGGTAGTACCCGAGCGAGAGGTTCAGGACGTCGATCGGCCGCGGCTCGCCCTTCTCGCCGCGCATCCATTCGACCAGGCGCCGGACCGACTCGAGGAAATCGCCCTCGCGCACGAGGCCGTTGCTGTCCGCGACGCGGACGGAGACGATCTCGGCGTCGGGGCACCGCTGCCGGATGATGCCCGCGATGAAAGTGCCGTGTCCTGCGGCGTCGTCGAGGAAGCCGTCGTACGGTCCGACCTGGTCGGCGTACACCTCGGGGTCCGTGTCGGGATCATGGTGTCCGATCGGGCCGGCCGGGGACACCGGATACCTGTCCACATGGCCGTCGAGCCACGGATGCTCGCCGCATCCGGTGTCCATCACCGCCACGACGGGGCGCCGACCGCCCTTCTCGACGGGAGCGGGGTCGCGGGGGGCGGAGCCGGCGAACGAAACCGCCTGACGGCCGCCGCAGCCGGGCTCCGCGTAGGAGTCGGGACCCGGGGCGTTCGTGCGCGTGAACGGGTTCGTCCGCGTGAACGGATTGGTGCGCGTGAAGGGGTTCGTGCGGGTGAAGGGGTCCACCGAGATGATGTGGTCCAGGCCCACTCTGCGGAGGGAGTGGCTCCTGCTCTCCGCGCCTTCTCCCTCGGCATCCCGGCGCCGCTTGAGCTTTCGGGCGGCCTCCAACAGGCGCCAGGCATCGATGAGCGCGACCGGCTCATCGTCGATGTCCTCCTTGGGATCGGCGACGATGCGCGCGCGATACAGCGGGGGAACACGGTCGCTCTCGGGATCCGGTTCACTCCCGGGTTCACGATGGGGGCGGTACGTCCGCGCGTCCTCCTCCGCGAACGCGACGTCGACCTCTTCGCCGTCCAGGCTCGTGATGCGCGTGCTCCAGCCGAAGGGCAGCGCGGCGGACTGCAGCAGGTCGGCGATCCACACCAGGTCTTCGGAGGCCGTGATGAGCAGGTGGTCGGGCACGTAGGCCGTCGCCTGCACGCCCCGCTCGGTGGCGGGACCGTCGGCGATCGGCGTCAACATGACCCCGAGCGGTCGGGCGCCGCCCGTGCGGCTCCACCACGGCTGACCGGGGGGCCGCCGGGGCAGCGGAGGACGGCGGATCGGATCGTCGGTCATGTCTTCTCCTCACGGGCGCGCCGGCCCGTCTGTGCGCCGCGGCGATGCGGCATCCGGGTCACACTTCGAACTGGGGCGTCTGGAACTCGCGGAG
Organism: uncultured Microbacterium sp.; assembly: GCA_964406225.1. GTDB lineage: Bacteria > Actinomycetota > Actinomycetes > Actinomycetales > Microbacteriaceae > Microbacterium. Next base: position 7,094 of record CAYOQY010000014.1, on the reverse strand, counting down.
TGCGTCCTCGTCGTCCCGGACGACGAGGCGGATGCGGGAGACGCCGGGCGCGACCGCGTCGAAAGCGAAGCGCCCGTGGGGTCCGAGTTCCGCCGTCCACTCGCGATCGCCCTGGAGGAGGCGCACGGCGAGCGCGGTCGCGTCGACCCACCCGTCGATCCGGCGGGTCTCCTCGCTCGGCGCCGTCACGTGCAGCAGGACGCTCGTGTCGCCGTCGGTGAACTGCAGCGTCGCGGTGTCGGTGTCGCCGCGCACCGCGGCGAGCTCGCCGTCCACGAGCGTCAGCAGCGCATACTCGCGCGACAGATCCTCCACGGCGACCGCGGCCACCATCCGGTCGATGAGGTCGGCCGGCGCGGGGTCGACCTCCTCCCACATCGCCCGCATGCGGGCGAACAGCGCCGCATCCGCGGCGAAGCCCTCAATCTCCATTGGAATCCCCTCCCCAGCCGTCGCCCTCCAGGAGCGCACGGAGTTTGCCGAGACACCGCTGACGGGTCGGCCCGATCGATCCGATCGGCATCGCCATGTCCTGCGCGATACGCGCATAGTCGGGGCGCTCCTCGAACGCCACGACGCGCAGCAGGCGCTGACACCGATCGTTGAGTTGAGCGACCGCGAGCCACAGCCGACGGGACTCGTCGTCGGTGGCGGCGGTGTGCTCTGCGGACTCCTGGGCGGGCAGGTGAGGTTCGAGACTGTCGATCTCGGTCGGGTCGGCCCGGCGCTGCTGCTTTCCGACGCGCCACGCCTCGCGGCGGGCCACCATCGTGAGCCAGCCCGAGACGGCCTGCGGTTCGAGGATCGAGTCGTGCCGGCGCACGAGCGTGAGCCACGTCGTCTGCACGACGTCCTCGGCCAGCGCGCGGTCGAGCCCGTACGCACGGACGACGTGCCAGAGCAGCGGCGTCATGAGCCGGACGAGCTCGTCCATGGCGCGCGCGTCACCGTCGCGCCACCTCAGGAAGAGTGTCGCCGCCCGCTCCCACCGCGTCGGCTCCACGGCGTCGACCGATGCGTCGGCGCTCTCGTGCGTCATGGTGCCCATTGTGTCCACACTTGGGAGAGCGCGAAAGGTCGTGCCTGATACATCGGCCGTCACACGAGGTTCCCGATGGTCGACCGCCGCCCCTCCGCGTCTAAACTCGCGCTATGACGACGGCGCCGCTGCTCTACGTGTGCGTGCGGCCGCAGCAGGGGGCGGCCGCGGCCGAATACGAATCCTTCCGCGCGGCCGCGCACCTCGATGCGGACCGCCTCGCACAGCTCGATCTGGTGCGGACGCCGCTTCCGGACGACGCGTTCGAGCGGTACAGCGGATTCCTCGTGGGCGGCAGCCCGTTCAACGTCACCGATCCGGAGTCGACCAAGACCGACGTGCAGCGCCGCCTCGAACGCGACCTCGAACGCATCGTCGAGGCGGTGACGAGCTCTCCCGACGCACCCGCGGCGCTGTTCACCTGCTACGGCATCGGCGTGGTCACCCGCGTGCTCGGCGGCGAGGTCAGCCGGGCCTTCCCCGAAGACACCGGGCCGGTCGCGGTCGAGCTGACGACCGACGGCGAGTCGGACCCGCTCCTGGGGTCGCTCGCGCATCGTTTCACGGCGCTCACGGCGCACAAGGAGGGATCGGCGCACGTCCCGCCCGGCGCGACGCTGCTCGCGACGAACGAGGGATGCCCCGTCCAGGCGTACCGGGTCGGCGAGCGCCTCTACGCGACGCAGTTCCACCCCGAGCCGACCACGCGCGCCTTCACCGAGCGGATGGCGGTGTACCGCGACGACGGCTACTTTCCGGCGAGCGACTTCGACACGGTCGCGGACGGCGTGCTCGCGGCATCCGTCACCGAGCCCGTACGGCTGATCCGCGGCTTCGCGCGCGCGTTCGGACCGGCCTGAGGCCTGTTCGCCGGACCTACGCGCCGGCGGGCGGGTGCAGCAGCAGGTCGATGCGCTCGTCGAGATACGTTCCCAGCGGCACGTGACCGCCCGACGCGCTCCAGCGCACGCTCGGCCCGCCGTCGCGGAGCGCGAGCGGGCCGGATGCCGCCCCCGCATCGACCGCGGCCGGGTCGAGGCGCTCCCAGCCGATGTGCACGGGCTCGCCCTCCGCGATGCCGCCGCGTCGCGCGGCGGCCGCGAGCTCGGCGCGGCGACGCTGCGACTCGGCGGTGAACCCGCGCCGAGCCTCGGTGCGGGCGCGCACGATCTCACCGGTCGCCAGTACGCCGTCGTCCGTCAGGAGCAGCACGCCCAGGTGCCAGGCCGCTCCCCGTCGCACGATCCGGGGCGACCGCCCCATCCCGAGAACCTGGCGCGGCACGACGAGTTCGCCGAGGGCTTCGCGCGGCGCCTGCGCGAGCCGGGCGCGCGCCGCGTCGAGGATCGCGACGGTGGTGCCCGCGGTGTCGCCTGCGCGCCCGGCTTCGGAGTCGCTTCCCGGGCCGCTCACGCGAGATCGTCCTCGAGCGGAGCCGTCACGCGGACCTTCCGCTCTCCGCGCAGGGTCATCGCGATGATCGGGAACAGCAGGACCGACAGCATGCCCGCTCCGACCAGGACCGACGCGTGCGCCGACGTCAGGATGTCTTCGGAGACGCCGATCGCGGTGACCGCCACGATGATCGGAAGGCCCGTGGCCCCCAGAAACACGACCGAGAGCCGATCTCGCCGGCTGGATCCCTCCGGCGCGGCCAGCATCGACGGCAGGCCGCGCACCACGAGCAGCACGGCGAGCACGAGGGGGAGCGCGAGGAACAGGATCGGTTCTGACAACAGCGCCTCGAGGTCGAACGTCACGCCCGTGTAGACGAAGAACACCGGCACGAGGAAGCCGAAGGCGACCGCCTCGACCTTGCTCTCGACGGCCTTGCGGTCGGATTCGTCGGCATCGCGCATCACGAGTCGCCAGACGATGCCCGCGGCGAACGCCCCGAGCAGCATGTCGAGATCGAGCACGATGCTGAGCGCGACGAGCGCCGAGAGGATGAGGAACACGACCCGGATCGCGAACTGTCCCGACGTGTGCAGCGTCGCGTTGACGACGCGGTGCACCGCGCCGCGCGGCATCCGGAACGCGAGCCAGATCGCACATCCCGACACGGCGACGAACAGCAGGAGCACGATCGTCTCGAACCCGGGGTCGCGTCCGCTCAGGAACAGCGAGATCGCGATGAGCGGCCCGAATTCACCGATCGCACCGATCGCGCCGATCGCGCGGCCGAACGGCGTGCGCAGCTCGCCCGCGTCGCGCAGGATCGGCAGGATCGTGCCGAGCGCCGTCGAGCACAGGGCGATGCCGACGACGATCGCGACCTCGCCCGGGAAAAGCAGCCACGCGAGACCCACGCCGGCGGCGAGGCTGATGAGCCATCCGAGGACGGCGGAGCGGCCCGTGCGCCCGCGGAACGCCGTGAACTCGATCTCGGAACCCGCGACGAAGAACAGCATCGCGAGGCCGAACTCCGACAGGGCGTGGACGAAATCGGACGGCTCGGCCCAGCCGAGCAGCGACGGCCCGACGAGGATGCCGAGCACGAGCTCGAACACGACGATCGGGATGCGGACCCACCGGGTGAGGCTGCGGGCGAACAGCGGGGCCAGCACGGCGACGAGCGGGATGACGAGGAGAGTCGGCTCGAGCTGGTCCACGCGTTCACCGTACCGATTCGGCGAGACCGGCGGGGAGGCCGCTGCCACGTTTCGGTGCCATGGGCTCACGCGCCGCGGCCTCGCGGCACGGCGAGCGGGTCACGGCCCGTCATGGTGCGCGTGCCACGAGAGCCGACGCGTGCCGCGACGGCGGGACGGCGCGCCTCAGGGCACCACCCGGTCGAGCCATTGCATGAGCCCGGGGATCGCGAAGTAGGCGACGGTGCCGTGGGTGGCGAACGGGATCTCCTGGTAGGTCACGTCGATGCCGAGCGATGCCTCGTGCTCGGCGAAGTCCTCGGTGTCGCCGGGGACGACGAGCTCGTCCTCGAGTCCCTGCGCGAGGAACAGCGGGGCCTCGAAGGCGGCCGATCCGGCGGAGTTCTCCGCGAGCAGTCCGCTCCAGGGCTCGGTCGTGGTCGGATCCGATGTGACGAAGTCGCCGACGAGCGGCTCGCCGATGCGATGCAGTTCGTCGATGTTCGACAGGAGACACAGCTCGTTCATGCGCGGCACGATCTGCTGCGCCGCCGGGGTGAGGATGCCGTCGAGCGGCGCGTCGGGATACGCCTGCGAGAAGGCGGTGAAGGCATAGGAGCCGATCGTGACGCCCGAGATGTCGTCGAGGTGTGCGCGCATCAGATCGGTGAGGTTCGCCGCCGGCGCGGCCGCCGCGACCGCCTGGATGTCCAGCTCGGGCGCATACTGCGGTGCTCGTTCCGCGGCGAACAGCACGGCCTGCCCGCCCTGGGAGTGGCCCCACAGCACGACCCGCTCGCTCGCGCGCGCCTCGGGCACCGCCTGCGCGGCGCGCACCGCATCCAGGACCGCGTTGCCGCCGGTCGCACCGACCAGGTAGGAGTCGGGGCCGTCGGTCCCCATCCCGACGTAATCGGTCGCGACGACGGCGTATCCACGATCCAGCAGCGCGCGCAGGCCCTCGATGAGCGCGAACGGATCGAACGCGTACGAGGGTGCGCATCCGCGCGCCGCACCGGTCGTCGGATGCCCCCACGAGACGACGGTGCGTCCTTCGGGGGGCGCCGGCATCAGCGGCACCACGAGCACGCCCGTGGAGACCACCGGCGTGCCGTCCGCGGCCGTCGTGCGATACACGATGCGCCAGGCGCGCGCCGCCAGGGGCGCACCGAGCAGGGCATCGGTCTGGACGAGCGATCCCGGGTCGCCGGCCGCGGCATCGGCGGGCTGCTCGTAGAACGCGTCGACACCGGGGCGCTCCAGTGCGTCTCCCACGACGCGCAGCGCCTCGACCGCGACCACGCCGCTCGCGACGGCCAGCACGCCCGCCACGAAGACGACGGCCCAGCGGTAGCCCGGCTTCACGCGTGCACGGTGGTGTCGAGGCCCGTTCGACGGTGTCGCGGGGGTCATTCGAGGGCCTTCCGCGCCGTCGCGGCGTCGCGGTCGGCGGCCCGCGCGCGGGCGGCCGACGCGGTGCGCTCCTCGTCGAGCCGGCGCGCATCGGCATCCGCCTTCTCGGCGTCCGCTTCGAACCGCGCCAGCTCCGCCCGCAGGTCGGCGATGCGCTCGCGCAGGTGGTCGCCGCGCTCACGCGCCCTGGCGAGCTTCGCGTCGATCTTCGCGAGCTCCCGGGCGGCCTCCCCCGCTTCGCGCTCCGCCTCGCGCAGAGCCTTCTCGGCAGCCTTGCGCGCGCGTCGCTCCGCGAGATCGTCGCGATTCGGGGCGACTCGTTCGGGGATCCCCGGGATGCTGCCGCCGACCGCATCCGACACGTCGACCGCGTCGAAGCCCGTCGCCTCGAGCGGGCGCACCAGACGCGCGGTCATGACGGCGGCTGCGGCCGCGGCATCCATCACCGCCGCATTGATCGTCTTCTCGACGTCGGCCCGCGCCGCCGCGCTGATGCCGACGCCGCGCGCCTCGGCGAGGTCGACGGCCTGCGCCGCGAGCGCCGCGATCAGGGCCCGGCGCTGACGGCCGAGCCGCGCGAGCTCGGCGGCGTCCAGGTCGTCCTGCGCTTCGCGGAGGGCGCCGGCCAGCTCGAGTGCCTCGGCGAGCTGGCCCTCGCGCGCGAGCAGATCGACCGCCCAGGCCGCCGCGGTCGGCTTGCGCAGGGCCTTGATACGGGCGGCGAGGGCGCGATCGGCGGTCGCGGCCCGCGCGTTGCGCGCCCCGGTGAACTCCTCCGGCGTGAACGTGTAGAGCTCGACCGCGATCGCGTCGAGCTCGACCGCGGCCGGGTCGGCGGGCTCGGCGGCGTCGTCGCGGTCGGAGGGTGTGGGCACCCGCCCATTCTGTCGGGCGGGGCCGGCTCACGCGATGAAGCGGTCGCGGCGGGAGCGGCGCGGTGGGCTCAGACGGCGACGGTACCTCCGGGCGCGGGCCGCGGCCCGTGCAGTTCGCGGTGCAACCGCTGCATGCGCTCGTCGAGTTCGGCGGCGCTCGCAGCGGCATCCCTCAAGTCGGCGAGCAGCTCGGCCGGGACCTGCCGTTCGTACTTGTAGTAGATCTTGTGCTCGAGGCTCGCCCAGAAATCCATCGCGATCGTGCGGAACTGCACCTCGACCGGCACCGTGACCCGACCGCTCGAGAGGAACACCGGCACCTCGACGATCGCGTGCAGGCTCTTGTAGCCGTTCGGCTTCGGCGCGGCGATGTAGTCCTTGACGACCCGGACCGTCACATCGTCCTGCTGCGTGAGCAGGTCGAACAGGCGGTAGGCGTCGGTCGTGAAGCTGCACGTGATGCGCACGCCCGCGATGTCGGTGATCGACTCGCGGATCGAGGCGAAGTCCGGCTCGATCCCGCGGCGCACGACCTTGGCGACGAGGCTGTCGGGCGACTTGACGCGGCTCGAGACATGCTCGATCGGGTTGTAGTCGTGCAGGTACTGGAACTCGTCGCGCAGGATCGCGACCTTCGTCTCGATCTCCTGCATGCCGAACCGGTACTCGAGGAGGAACCGCTGCAGCTCGCCGGCCATCGCCCGCAGCTGCGCCGCCGAGTACGGCACCGGATCGTCTTGTGTCGGGTGGGGCTCGCGCGCGTCCATCCCCCGACCGTACGGTTCAGGCCTACGAAGTGTCTGTGAAGCCCGACCCTTCGCGCCGAGAAGGTGGGCTTCGCGCCGAGAAGGTGGGTCTCGCGCCGAGAAGGTGGGGGCATTCTCGCAACCGAACCCACCTTCTCGCGGCCGAACCCACCTTCTCGCGCGGGGCGGGTTCAGTGCGAGAGGACGGATGCCGCCTGCCGTGCGGCGCCGAGGGCGACGTACTCTCCGGGCGGCGGCACCTCGACCGGCATCCCGAGCACGAGCGGCGCGAACACCCGCACGGCCTCGGACTGCGCCCCACCGCCGATCAGCACGGCGCGCCGGAGCGGCACCCCGAGCGCACGGAGCGCCTCCAGGCCCGCGCCGAGCCCTCCGAGCATGCCCTCGACCGCCGCGCGCGCGAGGTTCT
>CAYOQY010000013.1:8729-35490 GCA_964406225.1 uncultured Microbacterium sp. | reverse complement strand
TGATCGACATGATCACCTCCGGGGTGCGCTCGTCGTTCACGTACGCGGGCGCTTCAACGGTTCCCGAGTTCCGCGAGCGCGCCCGCGTGGGCCTGCAGTCGGCCGCCGGCTACGAGGAGGGCAAGGCGCTCCCGGTCAGCTGGTAGCACCCATCCCCCTTCCGTTCGCCGTAGTTCGCGGCACTCGCCGCAGGTGATTCTGCGGTGGATGCCGCAAACTGCGGTGGAACTGGCGGGCGAAGTCACCGCCCAGGACGAGGACGTGCGCTCGGGAGGCCATCGCCGGTGAGCAGGTCGTAGAGTTCCCGAGGGCGGCTGAGCGACGGGGTCCGCCACCGTGAGACCACCCGCACCTCGCGCCGCAGCTCATCGCCTCGGTCTTTCTCCTCCATGAGCGCTCGTTCCGGGCTCCGCCCGTTCAGCAGGCGCGGATCCACGTACTTGCCGACACCGTCGAACTCGCCGACGTGCGAGTACTCCTCCCACCAGAAGTCGACGTAGGCCACCCGTCCGCTGCGCAGGACGAATCGTCGCTGGAGCTCGGGCTCCGGGAAACCGAGCGACGCGATGACGACGCGACTCTGTGATTCGCGAACGCTGTCCGCCCCGGGTCGGGCGAACTCCGCGACGCGCTGCACGCGCGCGTGCGATCTGCCGCGGTAGCGCCGGGCGACCTCGAGGACCTGCGCCCGCGTCGTGAGCGATCCGCCGCGCCGCCGAGCCCACAGTGCCTGGTCCGCGGCGACCACTCCGTGCGTGTAAGGCAGGGAGGCGGCGAGGTGGACGGCGGTCTCGGCGGGGGTCGTCACGAAGTGATCGAGCCACGGCATCGTCGCGACGCCCGAGTCGTCGATGCGGTGTCGGCGGATGCTCCCGGACGAGCCGCCACCGCCGATGACGTCGATGCGCTCGGGCCACGCACCGAGCAGCTCCATTCCCCAGAGCGCGGCGGCGGAGTGGTGGGAGAAGATCCGACCGGGAGAGAGGCGGGCGGCCGCTTCCCAGACGCGTTGCGCATGCCGTTCGATCGGCTGCAGGTGAGACCAGTCCGACGCCGAGGCGAACACCCCGCGACTGATCCGCACCAGCTCTCCGCGGTGAAGGCGCGCGCGCAGGCGGCGATCGTCCACGTACTGCTCTTCGCGTTCGGCGCGTCGGTAGACGGTGTGCATCGGCGGCTCTGACGTCCAGCTCATGGCCCGAATATGGTCGCTGCTCACGGGGGCCGCGCGCGCGATCGCGACGATGTGGGTATGTCCTCGCACCGCGCCGCCTGGTGAGGAGTCCGACCACGCGCATCCACCGCACTTCGCGGCATCCGTCGCAAGAAGTCCGCCGGCGGATGCCGCGAAGTGCGTTCTACGGAAAGGGGGTTCCGGCAACCACGGCGCTCGGGGCGCGGGAGGCCTGCCGTAGACTTGGCGGCACGATGGACGACCCTCCCAGTAGACGCACGCCCCACGTTCCCGCACCCGCCTCGGCGCAGACCGCACAGGCAGAGGGTGATGCGTGATGGATTACGTCATGCTGGGCGTGGGGCTCCTGCTCACGATCGGTACCGGTCTCTTCGTGGCGAGCGAGTTCGCCCTCGTCAACCTGGACCGCGCGGATCTCGAAGCGCGGCGCGAAGCCGGTGAGACCCGTCTCGGACTCACGATCCGCTCCCTCAAGATCACCTCGACGCACCTTTCCAGTGCGCAGCTCGGCATCACGCTGACCACGCTGCTGACCGGTTACACGATGGAACCGGCGATCTCGAACCTGCTGCGGCCCGTCTTCACCGCGTGGGGACTCCCCGAGGGGCTCGTCTCGCCGCTCGCGGTCATCATCGCGGTCTCGTTCGCGACGGTCCTGTCGATGATCCTCGGCGAGCTCATCCCCAAGAACTTCGCGCTCGCCGTGCCCCGACAGACCGCGAAGCTCGTGATGCCGTTCCAGGTCGCCTTCACCACGGTCTTCCGCCCCGCGATCGTGGCGCTCAACGGCAGCGCCAACGCGGTCCTGCGCGGCATGGGCGTCGAGCCCAAGGAAGAACTGTCCGGCGCGCGCACCGCGGAGGAGCTCTCGAGCCTCGTGCGCCGCTCGGCGCTCGCCGGCGTGCTCGAGGAGGACACCGCGTCGCTCCTGGACCGCAGCCTGACCTTCGCGCGGCTGAGCGCCGCCGACGTCATGACGCCGCGCCCCAGCATCCACGCCCTCGCCGCCGACGATTCGGCGGATGAGGTGATCCAGCTCGCCCGACGCACCGGCCACAGCCGCTTCCCGGTGTACGAGGAGTCGATGGACGACATCATCGGCATCGTGCACCTGAAGGCCGCGGTGAGCGTGCCCCGTGAGCGGCGCGCGGACGTGCCGGCCGCGGCCCTGGCCACCGAGCCCCTGCGCGTACCCGAAGCCGTCCACCTCGACACCCTCGTCTCCGAGCTCCGCGCCCGCGGTTACCAGATGGCCGTCGTCGTGGACGAGTACGGCGGGACCGCCGGCGTGGTCACGCTCGAGGACCTCGTCGAGGAGATCGTGGGCGAAGTGCTCGACGAGCACGACCGCCGTCGCGCGGGCATCGTCCGCAGCGAGGGCTCGCTCACGTTCCCCGGCGACCTGCGTCCCGACGAGGTGCTCGACCGCACCGGCATCCGCATCCCCGAGGGCGACGTCTACGACACCGTCGGCGGCTACATCATGAGCGTTCTGGAGAGGATCCCCGTCGTGGGAGACACCCTCGAGATCGAGGACGGCACGCTCGAGGTGCAGCGGATGGACGGTCGACGCGTCGATCGCGTGAGGTTCATCCGACCTCGGATGCCGGACGATGCGTCCGTCACGACCGCGGGGGGTGAGCAGGCATGAGCGACTGGGCCGGAATCGCATGGCTGTTCGTGCTGCTCGCGTTCAACGCGTTCTTCGTCGGTGCGGAGTTCGCCGTCATCTCCGCACGGCGCTCGCAGATCGAGCCGCTCGCCGAGAAGGGGTCCCGCGCGGCCAAGACGGCGCTGTACGCGATGGAGCATGCGACCCTCATGCTCGCGACGAGCCAGCTCGGCATCACGATCTGCTCGCTGCTGATCCTGAACGTCTCGGAACCGGCGATCCACCATCTGCTCGCCGAACCGCTCGGCCTGACGGGGCTCGCCGAGGGCACGGTCGACGTGATCGCGTTCGCGATCGCCCTCGTGCTGGTGTCGTACCTGCACGTCGTCTTCGGCGAGATGGTTCCGAAGAACCTCGCGTTCTCGCTCCCCGACCGTGCGGTGCTCATGCTCGCGACGCCGCTCGTGTGGGTGTCGCGTCTGTTCCACCCCGTGATCTTCGTCTTGAACTGGATCGCCAACCACGCGGTGCGCCTGGCCGGGGTCGAGCCGAAGGACGAGGCCGCGTCGACGTTCACGCTCGAGGAAGTCACGACGATCGTGAACCAGTCGCGCATCGAGGGCGTGCTCGACGACACCGCCGGAACCCTGTCGGCGGCGCTGGAGTTCACCGACAAGAAGGCGGCGGACATCGCGGTGCCGCTCTCGCAGCTCGTGACGCTCCCCGAGGCCGTCACGCCGGACGAGATCGAACGCTCGGTCGCGAAGTACGGATTCTCGCGGTACGTGATCGTGGACGGCGAAGGGATGCCGGTCGGCTACGTGCACCTCAAGGACATCCTGCGCGCGGCGGAGGGGCCGGATGCCGAAGCGGACGTCGTACGTCCCATTCCGGGAAAGCGCGTGCACCAGATGGTGCCGGTGCTGGAGACGACCGACCTCGAAGACGCCCTCGCGCTCATGCGGCGCGCGGGCCGCCACCTCGCGCGCGTGCGCGATGAGTCGGGCGAGACGACGGCGGTGCTCTTCCTCGAGGACATCATCGAAGAGCTCATCGGCGAGGTGCAGGACGCCACGCGTCGCCGCGCCTGAGCGGACCGGCGCACGCGCCTCGTCCGAGCGCGGCGGCGCGGTTCAGGCGGGGCGGTTCAGGCGGGGCGGGCGCGCTCGTACTGCGGCGGCCAGTAGTCGACGCGCTCGCCGAGCTCGGTCGACGCGCGGAGGGCGAAGTGCGGGTCGCGCAGCCATTCGCGTCCGGCCATGATCGCGTCGGCGTCGCCCGAGGCGAGGATCTGCTCGGCCTGCGCGCCGGTCGTGATGAGTCCCACGGCGCTCACGGGCTTTTCCGCGCCGCGGCGCACCGCAGCGGCGAAGCCGACCTGGTAGCCGGGGCCGGTCGCGATCCGCTGGTGCGCGACGAGGCCGCCGCTGGAGATGTCGAAGAAGTCCGCGCCCCGCTCGGACGCCCAGCGGGCGACCGTCGTCGTCTCCTCGACGTCCCAGCCGCCCTCTGCCCAGTCGGATGCCGAGAACCTGACGAACAGCAGCGCGTCGGGCGCGGCATCCCGGACGGCGTCCACGATGCGGAGAAGGAGGCGTGCGCGGTTCTCGAGCGACCCGCCGTACTCGTCGTCGCGCAGGTTCGACAGCGGCGAGAGGAACTCGTGCAGCAGGTAGCCGTGGGCCGCGTGGATCTCGATCACGTCGAAGCCCGCGGCGACCGCACGCCGTGCCGCCGCGGCGAAGTCGGCCACGACCTTCTCGATCGCCGCCGCGTCCATCGCGATCGGCACGGCGTAGCCGTCGAACGCGACGGCGGAGGGGGCGACCGTCGTCCAGCCGCCGGCGTCGAGCGGCACTGAGCCGCGGTGCCCCGCGAACGGCGACCACGTCGACGCCTTGCGTCCGGCGTGTCCGAGCTGCACGCCCGCGAGCGCGCCGTTCGCGCGCACCGCCGCCGTGATCGGAGCCCAGGCCGCGACCTGTGCGTCGTTCCACAGTCCGGTGTCGTCGGGGCTGATGCGGGCCTCGGGCGAGACGGCGGTGGCCTCGGCGATCACGATCCCGGCGCCGCCGACGGCGAACTGCACGAGGTGCGTGCGGTGCCACTCCTGCGGCACGCCGTCCACCGCGCTGTACTGGCACATCGGCGCGACCCAGAGGCGGTTGCGCGCGGTGCGTCCGCGCAGGGTCAGGGGGGAGAACAGGATGCTCATCGATTCGCTCCAGCGCCGGTAGGGTGACGGCATGATCGGCTCGTGGACCGCGCACGATGCGGCGCGCGTCCTCCGGAGGCCAACCGCGGCGGACGACAAGTATTCCCGCGGTGTCCTCGGCGTGCGCACCGGATCGGACGCGTATCCCGGCGCGGCGGTGCTCGGTGTGGAGGCCGCGTGGCGGACGGGCATCGGAATGGTCCGTTACACCGGTCCGAGCGTGCCGACCGGTCTCGTGCTGCAGCGCAGGCCCGAGACCGTGACCGTCGACGGGCGCGTGCAGGCGTGGCTCGTCGGGTCGGGCACGGATGCCGCGACGCGATCGGATGCCGAGACCGCCGCGCTCCGCAAGATCCTCTCGACCGCGCCGGTCGCGGTCATCGACGCGGGTGCGCTCGACCTCGCCCCGGACGCGGGGGTGCCGCTGATCGTGACGCCCCATGCCCGCGAGCACGCGCGCCTGCGCGCGCTCCTCGGCCTCGACGACGCCGCGCCGGAGACGGATGCCGAGCGCGCGGCATCCGCCGGCGAGACCGCCGCAGCCCTCGGCGCGACGGTCGTGCTCAAAGGGGCGGTGACGGTCGTCGCTGCGCCGGGCGGCTGGGTGCGGACGGTCGAGGAGACGACGCCGTGGCTCGCGACCGCCGGCACCGGCGACGTGCTGGCCGGCACGATCGGCGCCGTCGTCGCGGGTGCCGCGCAGGCCGGCGTCGACGCGGACGGTCTCGGCCCGCTCGCCGCGACCGGCGTCTGGCTGCACGGGCGTGCCGCCTCGCTCGCGGCCACCGCCCTCGGCCCCGCCGGCGGACCGATCACGGCGCTCGACGTCGCGGCGGCGCTCCCGCGCGCGGTCGCCGAGGCCCTCGCCGCCCGCTGACACCGCCTGGGGGTCGCCTTCCACCGCCCTCTCCTCAGGATGGCGACACCAATCTGCGATGGCCGCACGAAATCTGAAGCGCCATCGCAGGGAACTGGCGCCCAAGGTGCGTGGCACGGGTGGCACGGCAACGAGGGGCGGCGCCAGGGGCGGCACGGCGGCGCGGCGCCGAGGGCGCTGCAGCCGGGGCGCGGCGCGAGGCACCGCGGCGCGGCACGGGGCGCCACGGCCGCGGCCGCCAAAGCCTGCGATGTCTCGACAATGAGAATCCTCTGCACACCTAGAATCGGACGGTGTCGAGGCGGGCGGTGCTGTGGATCGCATTCGCGATCGTGCACGTCATCGTCGCGGTGCTGGGCTTCGTGTGGCCCAACCAGCCCATGGGCGACGTCACGAACGTCTACGACCCGTGGTCCACGTGGGCCGTCGAGGGCCGTGCGATCGTCGGCATCACCGAGTCGTGGGTGTACCCCCAGCTCGCGCTCGTCCCGCTCGTGCTCGCCCAGGGCTTCGCCTGGATCGCGGGCTACGAGGTCGCCTGGGCGATCCTCGTCACGATCATCGACGCGATCGGCTTCGCGATCCTCGTCGGCACGGGCCGCTCGGCCGGTCGACGTGCCGCGGCGTGGTTCTGGCTCGCCTTCATCGTCCTGCTGGGGCCGGTCGGGATGTACCGACTGGACGCCATCACGGTGCCGCTCGCACTCGCCGGGAGTCTGTGGCTGGTTAGGCGCCCGTGGCTCGGGTCGATCCTGCTCGCGGTCGCGACCTGGATCAAGGTCTGGCCCGCCGCCCTGCTCGCGGCCGCGGTCATCGTGGTGCGGCGGCGCCTGGCCGTCATCGGAGGAGCGGCCGTGATCTCGGCGCTCACGCTCGCCGTCGTCTTCGCCGCCGGCGGCGGGGCCAAGGCGTTCGGCTTCGTCACCGACCAGACCGACCGCGGGCTTCAGCTGGAGGCTCCGGTGAGCGGCTGGTATGTCTGGGGCGCGATGCTCGGCATCCCGGGATCGGCGATCTACTACGACCAGGATCTGCTCACGTATCAGGTGACCGGGGCGGACATCGACGCGGTGATCGCCGTCATGACACCGCTGCTCGTCATCGCGGCATCCGTCGTGCTCGTCCTCGGGGCGTACCGCGCATGGCGCGGTGCCGGCTTCGCCCGGCTCTTCCCCCCGCTCGCTCTGGCGCTCGTCCTCGTGCTCATCCTGTTCAACAAGGTCGGATCGCCTCAGTACATGACGTGGATCATCGCTCCCCTCGCGATGGGACTCGTGATCGACCGCCGCCGCTGGCGGGGCCCGGCCGCGCTCGGACTGGTCCTCGCGGCCCTCACGCACCTCGTGTACCCGCTGCTCTACGGAGAGCTCCTCGGCGCGCAGCCCGCCGCGGTCATGCTCCTCACGCTGCGGAACGTCCTCGTCGGCGTCCTGCTCGTCTGGGCCGTCGCACGGGTCGCACGTCTGCCGCGCCGCACCCCCACGCTCTCGCCGTCCGCCACCTCCGCCCCCTGACCAGGAGACCTCCATGCTCATCGCCTTCTCCGTCGCACCCAGCGGCACGCCCCGTGGTTCCGATGCGGATGCACGAGCTGACGCCTCGGTGCACGACGCCGTCGCGGCGGCCGTGCGGGTCGTCCGCGAATCGGGCCTGCCGCACCGGACGACCTCGATGTTCACCGAGCTCGAGGGGGAGTGGGATGAGGTCTTCGACGTCGTCAGGCGTGCGACCGAGGCCGTGATGCCCTACGGCTCGCGCGTGTCCCTCGTCCTGAAAGCGGATATCCGTCCCGGTTTCACCGGCGAACTGGACGGCAAGATCGAACGCCTCGAGCGGGCGCTGGGGGCGACGGACGACGTCGGCGCGACTTGACCTGGCGGCACATGGATCCGGGTCGTGGTCCCGGACCGGAAAACGTGCCTCGAATCGATTCGACACCGGATGCCGAGCCGGGCTAGCATGACCCGGTGACCTCCTCGAACACCACGAGGGGTGCGGCGATGTGGGCGCTCCTCTCCCTCGCCGTCGGAAGCTTCGGCATCGGCATGACCGAGTTCGTCGTGATGGGACTGCTTCCGGACATCGCCGCCGACGTGCTCCCCGCTGCATGGGCCGCGGATCAGGGCGACGCGATCGCCCGGACGGGGTGGCTCATCACCCTGTACGCGCTCGGCGTCGTCGTCGGAGCGCCGACGATCGCCGGGTCGGTCGCGAAGTATCCGCGCCATCGCGTCATGATCGGTCTCGCGCTCGCGCTGACCGTCTTCAACGGGCTCACGGTCGTGCTGCCCACATTCGAGCTCGTCGCCGCCTCCCGATTCCTCGCCGGCCTCCCGCACGGCGCCTACTTCGGCATCGGCGCCCTCGTCGCCGCCGACGTCCTCGGCCCCGGCAACCGCGCGAAGGGCGTCGCCTTCGTGCTCACCGGGCTCACGGTCGCCAACGTCGTCGGGGTGCCCCTCGGAACCTTCCTCGGCCAGCAGGTCGGCTGGCGGGCGGCCTTCATGGTGGTCACCGCGATCTTCGCGGTCGCCACGGTGTGCATCGCGCTGTTCGTGCCGCCGCATCCCGGCGAACCGGGCCGGACGCTCCGGGCCGAGCTCGGCGTCTTCCGCATCGGCCAGGTGTGGCTCGCTCTCGGCGTCGGCGCGATCGGGTTCGGCGGCTTCTTCGCCGTCTACAGCTACGTCGCGCCGATGGTGACGGATGTCGCCGGGTCGCCGACGTGGGCCGTCCCCCTCGTTCTCGTGCTGATGGGGATCGGCATGACGGTAGGCAACCTGGTGGGCGGCCACCTCGCCGACGTCGACCTGCGCCGCACGCTCGTGGGTGGTCTCGTCGCGCTGAGCGCCGTGCTGGTGCTGCTCGCGTTGACGGCGCAGTGGATCTTCGCACTCGGCTTCTTCGTCCTCGCGACCGGCTTCGTCTCCGCGGTGCTCAGCCCGACGATCCAGACCAGGCTCATGGACGTCGCGGGCGACAACCAGTCGATCGCGGCGGCCCTCAACCACTCCGCGCTCAACATCGGCAATGCGCTGGGTGCCTTCCTCGGCGGCGTCGTCATCGCGTGGGGGTGGGGCTTCGTGGCGCCGGCCTGGGTCGGTGCGCTCCTCGCGTTCGCCGGCCTCGGCATCGCCATGATCAGTCTGCGCATCGAGAGGTCGCGGAGTGCGGAGCCCGACACCGCGTCTGCGGAGCTCGCCTTCCGCTCCTGAGCGCCCTCCGCCGAGGCGCGGTGCCGCGCGGGTAGCATTCCCGGGGTGACGACGAACCTTCCGCGCAGCACCCCGTCCGCACAGGGAATCGACGCCCTCGGCATCCACGCGTTCCTCGACGCGGTCGATGCCGCACCGGATGTCGAGATGCACAGCATGATGCTGCTGCGACACGGGGCCGTCGTCGCCGAGGGATGGTGGAGTCCGTACGGCCCCGACCGGGCGCATCTGCTGTACTCGCTCAGCAAGAGCTTCACCTCGACCGCGCTCGGCTTCGCCGTGGCCGAACGCCTCGTCAGCCTCGACGACACGGTTCTCTCGCACTTCCCGGAGCTCGACGAAGACATCACCGACCCGCGCTCGCGCCGCATCCTCGTGCGGCACGTCGCCGCGATGTCCAGCGGCCACCGGAGCGACACGATCGACCGTGCGCGCGCGCTCGATCCGGACGACCTTGTGCGCGGATTCCTCCTTCTGCCGCCCGACGACGAACCGGGCTCGGTGTTCGCTTACAACCAGCCGTGTACGTTCGCGGTCGCGGCGATCATCCAGAAGACGACGGGCCTGCGGCTCACGGACTATCTGCGTCCGCGCCTGTTCGAACCGCTGGGCATCGGCGAGGTCGGCTGGATCGCCGACGGACAGGGACGGGAGATCGGCTTCAGCGGACTGCACGCCACGACCGACGCGATCGCGAAGCTCGGACTGCTCCACCTGCGGCGCGGAGAATGGAACGGTCGCCGGCTGCTGGATGCGGCCTGGGTCGATGACGCCACGCGCGCACACATCGCGAACCCGGACGAGCCGAACCCCGACTGGCGGCAGGGCTACGGCTTCCAGTTCTGGATGGCCCGGCACGGCTATCGGGGCGACGGGGCGTACGGGCAGTTCTGCGTCGTGCTGCCCGACCAGGACGTGGTGCTCGCGATCACGGGACAGAGCCTCGACATGCAGGCGGTGCTCGACGCGGCATGGGAGCACCTGCTGCCGGCGATGACCGACGGGGAAGGCCCGTCGCACGGGGAGCGCGAGCTGACGGACCGCCTCGACGCAGCCGCGCTGGCTCCGGTCCCCGCCTCTCCGGTGCAGGGGTCACCGCGCACCTTCACCGCGCACACCGGCAACGGCTTCGCGATGCTCACCCATGTGACGGTCACGCCGGGGGCGGATCGCAGTGCCCTCACGCTCGTCGACGACGGCCCGCCGCTCGAGGTCGACGCCGGCGCGGGCGTCTGGCTCGAGCGCGGCGGTGTGGTTGCGAGCTGCGGTGTGGTCGCGAGCGGCGGGATGACAGGGGCAGGCGAGCTGGCCTTCGACCTGATCTTCATCGAAACTCCTCACCGCCTCCGGATCGAGTGCCGGGTCGACGGCGTGGATACCGGCACGTTCACCGCGCACTGGGTCACCGAGCCCCTGCATCCCTTTCCCCTCGCCCACATGCGGATGCCGCGTGGATAGCCCCGAAGGCGGCACGCCGGCCGATCGTGCGCGGCAGGTGATCGCGGACGCGACGGCGTCGGCGCGCTCACGCCGGCGTGCGGACGGCACCGACCCCGCGGTTCCCGTCGCCGCCACGGCCGTCATCGTCCGCGACGGTGCGGCGGGTCTCGAAGCGCTCATGATCGAGCGACCCGACCGTGGCACGTTCGCCGGGGCGTGGGTCTTCCCCGGAGGCCGCCTCGAGCTCGAGGACTCCGCTGCCGGCGAGGAGAGCGCCGCGGCGCGGCGGGCGGCGGTGCGCGAGACGCGCGAGGAGATCGGGCTCGAGCTGGATGCCGCTTCCCTGCAGCCTCTGTCGTGCTGGGATCCGCCGCCGGGGATCGCCCTGCGTCTGCGCACCTGGTTCTTCCTCGCCGTCGATCCGGATGCGACGATGACCCTCGCGCCCGACGAGGTCGTCGCCGCGGAGTGGGTGCGTCCGGCCGACATGCTCATCCGGCACGGCCGCGGCGAGGTGACGCTGTACCCGCCGACGTGGGTGACGCTGCACGAGATCGCCGAGCAGCCCGACGTGGAAACGGTGTTCGCGGTCGCGCGCATCGGGGGCGTCCGGCGCTACGAGACCGTCGCCCGACGCGGCGAAAACGGACCCCTTCTGCTGTGGCACGGCGACGCGGAGTACGACGACGAGGCGCCCGCGGGCGCCGACGATGCCCCGGCCGATACCGCCGTCGCGGCATCCCGTCACCGGCTGGATCTGTCGACGCTGCCCTGGGTCTACACGCGCCCCGCGTGAGACGGCTCAGGCGCCCGCGGGGGCCTCGAGCAGACGCCGCAGGTGCGCACCGACGGCGTGCGTCTCGATGAGGAAGCCGTCGTGTCCGAAGTCGCTCGAGAGCACGACCGCCCCGTCGTCGAGCGTCGAGCGGATCCCGCGGGCGATGCGGTGCTGGCCGTCCACGGGGAAGAGCCGGTCGCTGTCGATGCCCAGCACGAGGGTCGTCGCGGTCACACGGGCGAGGGCATCCTCCACGCCCCCGCGGTCGCGGCCCACGTCGTGCGAATTCATCGCCTCGACGAGCGTGATGTACGTGTTCGCATCGAACCGGCGGGTGAAGCGGTTGCCGTGGAAGTCGAGGTACGACGCGACCGCGAAGCGGCCGCCGTGGCCGAGGGGGCTGACACCCGATTGCCACGAGCGCTGGAAGCGCTGGTTGAGCTCGGTGGGGGAACGGTAGTTCAGCAGCGCCATGCGCCGCGCGAGCGCGAGCCCGCGGTGCGGGCCGTCGCCGTCGCCCGCGTCGTAGTACTGGCCGCCCTGGAAGCGCGGGTCGATCAGGATCGCCTCGAGCTGCACGGAGTTGAGCGCGATCTGGTCGGCGGTGTTGACCGGCGGGGCCGACAGGATGCCGACCCGGTCGACCCGATCGGGGAAGCCCACCGCCCACTCGAGCGCGTGCATGCCGCCCATCGAGCCGCCGATGACGGCGGCCCACACGTCGATCCCGAGCGCATCGGCGAGGCGGACCTGCGCGGCGACCTGATCGCGGATCGTGAGGTACGGGAAGCGCGACGCCCACTCGTAGCCGTCGGGGGCGATCGTCGACGGGCCCGTCGACCCCTGGCACCCGCCCAGCATGTTGGGTGCGATCACGAACCAGCGATCGGTGTCGATCGGGGCGCCCGGGCCCACGATGTCCTGCCACCAGCCGTCCGTCGGGTGGCCGGGTCCGGCCTCGCCGCGCACGTGGCTGTCACCCGTGAGGGCGTGGAGGACGAGGACGGCGTTGTCGCGCGCGGGCGAGAGCTCGCCCCACGTCTCGTACGCGAGGCGGTACGACGGCAGCTCGCCGCCGCCCTCGGTGCGGAACGGGCCGAACGCGGCGAATCGGCGCTCGCCGACCGGATCGCCGTCGCGCCATGCGCCCGTCGCGGGGGGCCGGCCCAGAAGCAGACGCGCGTCGGCCTCCGTCACCGGTGCGCTCGGCACGGTGTCTTCAGAGGTCTGCCAGTCCATGCGTCTCATTCTCGCGGTCCCCGTGGGACGGGGCCGTCGTGTTACGCCCGGCGGCGTACGACTGCGCCCTGTTGCTCCGCCGCGGGCCGGCAGCAGACACGAAGCGACTCGGAGACCCCAATCTCCGAGTCGCTCGGGTGTACCTCGAACGCGTCAGGCGGTCACTGGCCGCACGCCATCCGCGCGGTCTCGTTCTTGCCCTGACCGCCGAGCAGCTTGACAGCCTGGCCGACGTTGTCGAGCCCGAGCAGGCTCTGCGTGTTGATCGCCTTGTGGATGCCGCCGAAGCAGGCGTTGGCGTTGGGCTCGGCGTTCGCGGCGCTGGCGAACCCGAACGTGGACAGGACGACGATCGACCCGATGGCGAGAATGCGCTTCATTGGACTTTCCCTTCTGACCGCGGGTGCCTTTCACCCGACGCAATGTTCTTCCCGCGGACAAGTCCATTCGGATGCATGCGAAGCGAAGATCCTTCCCGCGACCGGATCCGGCCCTGAACCCCTCCTGCGCGCACCAGAATGGCGGCATGGCGAGATACCTGATCATCGCGGCCTCGAGCGGCATCGGCGCGGCGACCTGCGAACTGCTGAGGGCGAACGGGCACGAGGTCGTGACGACGGCGCGGGATGCCGCATCCGGAGCACCCGACATCGTGCTCGACGCGACCGACTTCGACGCCGTCGACCGGGAGTTCGCCGAGGTCGGGCAAGTGGACGGCGTCGCGTGCTTCGCGGGGTCGATGCTGCTCAAGCCCGCCCACCTCACTTCCCGCGAGCAGTACGACCAGGTGATCGCCGCATCTCTCACCACCGCGTTCGCGACGGTGCGCGCGGCGGGGCGGCACATGCGCGGCGGAGGGGCGGTCGTGCTCGTCTCGTCGGCGGCCGCGATGGCAGGTCTGTCGAACCACGACGCGATCGCCGCCGCGAAGGCGGGGGTGATCGGCCTCATGCTGTCGGCGGCCGCCAGCTACGCGAGTCAGGGCCTGCGCATCAACGCGGTCGCCCCCGGGCTCACGCAGACCCCGCTCACCGCCGCGCTCACCGCGAGCGAGGTCGCGCGGAAGGTGTCGGAGTCGATGCACGCGCTCGGACGCCTCGGCGAGCCGGACGACGTCGCGCGCGGAGTGGCCTTCCTGCTCGACCCCGCGAATGACTGGATCACCGGCCAGGTGCTCGGCATCGACGGGGGTCTGGGGCACGTACGCCCGAAGCAGCGCGCCTGAGCGGCGCATCCGGCGTCCTGTCCCGCCTCGCTGCGCTGGTCTTCCTGTCCGGTCTTCCGGGTTCGGGGCGCATCCGCTCCCTCGGGGCGTGATTCCTGCGCCCCGACGGACGGAACGCGCCCCGAACCCGAGCGCACCCGGCGCACACTGCCCGCAACGCACATGCCCCGGCCCCGCTGCGTGAGCAGCCGAGCCGGGGCATCCCCCTTGCACAGGTTCGGTGCGAGACCTAGGCGCGTGCGGCCTCCGAGACCCGGCGCGCGGCGGCCAGCGCCTGCTCGAGGTCGGCCTTCAGGTCGTCGATGTTCTCGAGCCCGACCGACAGGCGCACGAGGCCCGGCGTGACGCCGGTCGTGAGCTGCTGCTCGGGCGTGAGCTGCGAGTGCGTGGTCGAGGCGGGGTGGATCACGAGCGAGCGCACGTCGCCGATGTTCGCGAGGTGGCTGAACAGCGTGAGCGAGTTGACGAACTCGCGGCCGGCCTCCACGCCGCCCTTGAGCTCGAACGACAGCACCGCGCCGACGCCCTTCGGGGCGTACTCGTTCGCCTTCGCGTACCACGGCGAGGTCGGCAGGCCCGAGTAGTTGACCGACGCGACGTCGGCCTGGTTCTCGAGCCACTCCGCGATCTCCTGGGCGTTCTGCACGTGACGCTCGATGCGCAGCGACAGCGTCTCGATGCCCTGGATCAGCAGCCACGCGCTCTGCGGCGAGATCGCCGCACCCAAGTCGCGCAGCAGCTGCACGCGCGCCTTGATGATGTAGGCGAGACCGTCGCCGACCGCCGCGGTGTACGACGCACCGTGGTAGCTCGGGTCGGGAACCGTCAGGCCCGGGAAGCGGTCGACGTTCTCGGACCACGGGAACGACCCGCCGTCGACGATCGCGCCGCCGATGACCGTGCCGTGGCCGCCCAGGAACTTCGTCGCCGAGTGCACGACGATGTCGGCGCCGAACTCGAACGGCTTGATCAGGTACGGCGTCGCGATCGTGTTGTCGACGATGAGGGGCACCCCGGCCTCGTGGGCGACGTCGGCGACCAGGCGGATGTCGAGGATGTTGATCTTCGGGTTGCCGATCGTCTCGGCGAAGAACAGCTTCGTGTTCGGGCGGACGGCCGCGCGCCACTCGGCGGCGTCGTCCTGGTTCTCGACGAATGTGACGTCGATGCCGAGCTTCTTCAGCGTGTACTTGAAGAGGTTGTACGTGCCGCCGTAGATCGAGCTCGACGAGACGATGTGGTCGCCGGCTTCGGCGATGTTGAGTACCGCGAACGTCTCGGCGGCCTGGCCGCTGGCCACCAGCAGCGCGCCGGTGCCGCCCTCGAGCGCGGCGATGCGCTGCTCGACGACATCCTGCGTGGGGTTCTGGATGCGCGTGTAGATGTTGCCGAACTCGGCCAGGGCGAACAGGTTCGCCGCGTGGGTCGTGTCATCGAACACGTACGACGTCGTCTGGTAGATGGGCGTGGCGCGGGCCTTCGTGACCGGGTCGGGCTGGGCGCCGGAGTGGATCTGCTTGGTCTCGAAGCGCCAGTTCTCGGGTGCGGACATGTGCGTGCTCCATCGGGTATGTCGTGCGGCGGCGGCGGACGCTGCGGCCTGAATCGAGGGTAGGGATGCCGCAGCCTGTCAACAACGGAGGGGAAATGTGACGTAACACCGGGTCTCCGCGGCGTCGGCTGCGGGGGTCGGTAGCGTGGAGGGATGGTGACGCGACGTGCAGTGGTGACAGGGGCGAGCTCGGGGATCGGCGAGGCGGCGGTGCGCGCCCTGCGCGGGAGCGGCTGGGATGTCGTCGGCGTCGCACGGCGGGCCGACCGCCTGCAGCGACTCGAAGAGGAGACCGGCGCGGTCGCGTACGCCGCCGACCTCACTCGGCAGGAGGACGTCGACGCTCTCGCGGAGTGGCTGGCGGAATCCGGGCCGGTGCACGCCCTGGTGCAGGTCGCCGGCGGCGCGCGCGGCACCGACCACGTCGCGGACGCCGACCCCGCCGACTGGCAGTGGATGTTCGACGTGAACGTCCTGTCGGCCCAGCGGCTCGTCGCCGCCCTCCTTCCGCAGCTGCGCAGCGCCGCGGCATCCGACGGTCATGCCGACACCCTGTTCGTGACCTCGACGGCCGCGTTCACCCCCTACCCGGGCGGCTCGGGGTACAACGCCGCGAAGGCGGCGGAAGGGATGCTCGCCCACGTGCTGCGGCTCGAGCTCAACGGCGAGCCGATCCGGGTGATCGAGGTCGCCCCGGGGATGGTGTTCACCGAGGAGTTCACGCTCAACCGGCTCGGGGGGGATCAGGAGGCGGCGGACCGCGTGTACGAGGGCGTGGAGAACCCGCTCACCGCCGACGACGTCGCCGACGTCATCGCGTACGCCCTCAACGCGCCCGGGCACGTCAACCTCGACCTGATCACGATGCGCCCGGTCGCCCAGTCCGCCCAGCACCTGCTCGCGCGCGGCCCGTTGCGCGTGCGCGGCGGGGTCGAGGAAGGCTGAGCGGTGCCCCGATCGCTCGCGGAGCTCGCCGACGACGGACTCATCGATGCGGGTTGGGCGCGCGCCCTCGAGCCGGTCGCGCCCGACATCGCGGCGATGGGCGAGCGGCTGCGCGCGGAGGTCGCCGAGGGACGCCGCTATCTGCCGGCCGGCGACGACGTGCTGCGGGCGTTTCGCCGACCGCTCGCCGATGTGCGCGTGCTCATCGTGGGGCAGGATCCGTACCCCACCCCCGGTCACCCCATCGGGCTTTCGTTCGCGGTGGACCGCCACGTCCGGCCCCTTCCGCGGAGCCTGACGAACATCTACCGCGAACTGGCCGACGATCTCGGCATCCCGCCCGCCCCGCACGGTGATCTGTCGGCTTGGAGCGACCAGGGTGTCATGCTGCTGAACAGGGTGCTCACCGTGACACCCGGAGAGCCGGGATCGCACCGCGGCTGGGGATGGGAGAAGGTCACCGAGCACGCCATCCGCGCGCTCGTCGCCCGCGGGGGAGCGCTCGTCGCGATCCTGTGGGGGCGGGATGCCGCGAGCCTGCGCCCCCTCCTCGGAGACACCCCGATCATCGCGTCCGCGCATCCGTCCCCGCTGTCGGCGAGCCGCGGATTCTTCGGCTCCCGCCCGTTCTCGCGGGCGAACGATCTGCTGCGGGACCAGGGGGCCGCGCCGGTCGACTGGCGCGTCGCGACCGGCGCGTAGGCTGACGGCATGCTCGAGGAGGAATACAACCGCGACCGCCGGAGGCTGCCCCGGCACCTCCGCCGTCCGGCGCCGCCCGAGCCGGGATTCTCGTTCGCGATCCGTCCGGTCGAGGACCGCGACATCCCCGACGTGCGCGAGATCTACAACTACTACGTCACCAATTCGGTCGTCACGTTCGACGAGAAGAAATGGACGCTCGCGCAGTGGCGCGAGAAGCGCGCGCACCTGGCGAAACTCGGCCTGCCGTTCCTCGTGGCCGAGTCTCCGTCCGGCCAGATCCTGGGCTATGCACTCGTCCAGCCCATGTCGAGCAAGTCGGCATACCGCTTCTCGGTGGAGAACTCCATCTACCTCGGGCACGCCGCGGCCGGCAAAGGTCTCGGCCGTGCGCTGCTGGAGGCCCTCATCGCCGCGTGCGAGGAGGCCGGCATCCGCGAGATCGTGGCGGTGATCAGCGACAAGGGCGCGGAGGCGTCCGTCGCGCTGCACGAGAAGCTCGGCTTCGTCGAGGTCGGGCGCATGGGGCGCGTCGGCTTCAAGTTCGGGCGCTGGCTCGGCACGATCTACCTGCAGAAGCACCTCAAGCCGGTGAAGAAGAAGCGCGGGCTCTTCGGCCGCTGATCAGCGGTCCCGGTTCGTCTTCGGCTCCGCGGACTGCGCCGAGCGCACCGCGTCGATGAGATCGCGCCAGGGACCCTGCACCTCGGGGTCGGCGAGCGCCGCCTCGCGCGCCGCCTCTCCGCATCGGGCGTCGACGTGCCACAGGAAGCGGTCTGCCCCGTGCGGGTCGATCGGCCGCGTCGGATCCGCGTCGTCCCACGGGCATCCGTCGATCAGCGCGATCCAGTGCGGCGCGTCGTCCGATTCCGGCTGCGCGTGCCACGAGCGACGCAATCCGGCGAAGCCGCCCGTCCGCGTCACGGTCACGGCCACGGCGACGGATTCCGGTGGCGCGGAAGCGGCGTCCGCCGTTTCCGGGGGCACGCGTGCATCCTGCGACCCGTCCGCGCTGGCGGGCCCGTCCGCGTCCGGGGGATCGGACGCGTTCGCGAACCTGTCCGCGACCGGGAGACCGCCATCCCGGGCGACCTTGTCGTCAGGCTTCGTCGGATCCGTCATCGAGCACACCGACGCCGGCCCAGCCGTTCCGCACCGCGTCGACCTCCTCCGATCCCTCACCGTACTCCGCCTCGGCCGCCGACACAGTGGCCCGGGCGAACGCGACGAAGTCGGCATCCGACGCCACCGACCCCGACGTGAGGGTGCGGTACCAGATCAGGCCGGCACGCTCCCACGCCTTGCCGCCGAGCTCGCGCGCCGCGAGGTAGAACGCATGGTTCGGGATGCCGGAGTTGATGTGCACCCCGCCGTTGTCGTCCAGGGTCTCGACGTAGTCGTCCATGTGCGCGGGCTGCGGGTCGCGGCCCAGCACGTCGTCGTCGTACGCCGTGCCCGGAGCCGCGAGTGACCGCAGCGCGACGCCCTGCACGGCGTCGCTGAAGATCCCCTCGCCGATCAGCCAGCTCGCCGCATCGGCGGTCTGACCGAGCCGGTGCTGCTCGGTCAGGGCCCCGAACACGTCGGAGAGCGACTCGTTCAGAGCGCCCGACTGACCCTGGTAGATCAGGCCGCCCTCGAATTCGGTCACGCCGTGGGCGAGCTCGTGCGCGATGACGGTGAGGGATGCGGTGAAGCCGACGAACACCTCGCCGTCGCCGTCGCCGAACACCATGCGCTCGCCGTTCCAGAACGCGTTGTCGTAGTCGCGGCCGTAGTGCACCGTCGCCAGGAGCGGACCACCGACGCCGTCGATGCCGTTGCGGCCATAGGCGTCCCAGAAGAAGTCGAACGTCGCCCCGAGTCCGTCGAAGGCTTCGTCGACCGCGGCGTCGCCCGATGGCGGGTCGTCCTCGCCGCGGACGCGGACGCCCGGCAGCCGCTCGAGTCGCTTCGCATCGGAGATCGTGCGGTCCGGCGCAGGCGCACCCTCGAACACAAGGGTGCCCGGCTCCTCGATCGACATGCGGATGCGCGAACGGGCCGGCCGGTACTCGCGCGGCGTGTCGAGGGTGGCGCGCGCGGCGAGCGCCGCCCTCGCCCATGACGGCTCGCGCACCGCGGCGATGCGGGCGAGCAGGTACGGGGGGACGATCGCGTGCGTCATGGTCCGAGGCTAACGCGGGGCGCCGACGCGGTGCCCCGCCGGCTTCGGCGCCATATTCCTGCGACGGCGCCTGAAATTCGTAGGGGCCATCGCAGATCGGTGTAGCCAACATGCGATGGCGCTTCAGGTTCGCGCGGGCCATCGCAGATCGGTGTCGCCGACCTGCGAAGGGAGGGGTCAGGCGGGGCCGGAGTCGATCACGGGGATCGAGGCGAGCAGGCGACGGGTGTACGCGACCTGCGGCTGGAGGAGCACCTTCTCTGTCGGCCCCTCCTCCACGATGCGGCCGTCCTTCATCACGACGACCTCGTCGCACAGGTTCTGCACGACGCCGATGTCGTGCGACACGAGAATGAGCGTCAGCCCGTCGCGGGTCCGCAGCTCGCCCAGCAGCTCCAGGATCTGCGCGCGCACCGTCACGTCGAGCGCCGACAGGGGCTCGTCGCCGACGAGCAGTCGCGGGCGGTGCACGATCGCCCGCGCGATCGCGATGCGCTGACGCTGGCCGCCCGAGAACTCGTGCGGGAACCGATCGGCCATCTCGGCCTCGAGGCCCACGTCCTGCAGCACCTCCCGCACGCGCGCCCGCCGGTCGCCCTCGACACCCAGCGCCCACAGCGGCTCGCCCACGATCCGCCCGACGCTCATCCGCGGATCCAGCGACGCGTACGGGTCCTGGAACACGATGCCGGTCTGGCGGCGGAGCCAGTGCAGGCTCCGCGCGTTCGCGTCGGCATCCACCGGACGGCCGTCGAACTCGACCGTGCCCGATGTCGGGCTGTCCAGCGCGAGCAGCAATCGCACGAGTGTCGACTTGCCCGAGCCGGACTCGCCGATCACGCCGACGGCCGACCCGGCGCGCACGTCGATGTCGGCGTCGTCCAGGGCGGTGGTGTACGTCGCGCGTTCGAACAGGCGCTGCTTGGGTACGGGATGCCGCCGGCTGAGGCCCCGGGCGCGCAGGAGGATCTCGCTCATGACCGTTCCTCCGCAGGACCCGTCTGCACGTCCGGCCCGGACGCCCCGTTCGCCGGCGCGCGCCAGAGCGTCGCCGTCGCGTCGCGCAGCAGGCCCCGCGTGACGTCGGACCCGGGCGCGGTCAGCAGGGTGGAGACCGGCGCGGTCTCCACGACGCGGCCGTCCTCGAGCACGACCCCGTGCGTGGCGATCTGCGAGAGCACGGCGAGGTCGTGCGTGATGAAGGCGAGTGACATCCCGTCGTCCTCGACGAGTGAGAGCAGCAGATCGAGGACGCCGGCCTGGATCGTGACGTCCAGGGCCGTCGTCGGCTCATCGGCGATCAGCAGGCGCGGCCGGCACGCGAGCGCCATCGCGATCGCCGCGCGCTGGCGCTGACCCCCGGAGAGCTGGTGCGGATAGCGGGCCACGATGCGCTCGGGATCGGGCAGCGCGACGCGCTCGGCCTCGGCGACGGCGCGCGCACGCGCTTCGCGTCGGCTCAGACCCTCGTGGATGCGCACCGACTCGGCGATCTGCCGCCCGATCGTGCGGATCGGATTCAGGGCGGTGCGCGGCTCTTGGAAGACGATCCCGATCTCGTCGCCGCGCAGGGTGGCCAGTTCGCGGTCCGGCATGCCGATCAGCTCGCGCCCGTTCCACCGCACGCTGCCCGACGCGACCGCTCCGTCGGGCAGCAGGCCCAGGATCGCCAGTGCGGTCAGCGATTTGCCCGACCCCGACTCGCCGATCAGCCCCACCCGTGCGCCGTCCGGCACGGAGAACGACACGCCGTCGACCACGCGGCGTCCGCTGATCTCGATCGTCAGGCCCTCGACCTCGAGGCTCACGCGACCACCTCCGGCACGTGGCGGATCGCGCCGCGCGGCGGATGCAGCGGGTCCCGTCCGCGCGACAGCGTCGGGTCGGTCGCCTCGCGCAGGGCATCGCCGAGGAGATTGAGGCCCAGGACCGTGAGGGTGATCGCGAGCCCCGGCCACAGCACCGAGAGCGGGTAGACGGTGATGTACTGCTGCAGCTCCGCCAGGAGAAGGCCCCACGAGGGCTCGGTGACGGGGGCCCCGAATCCGAGGTACGACAGCCCCGCCTCGGCGAGCACCGCGACGGCCATGCCCCACGACAGCTGCACGATGAACACGGGCGCGACGTTGGGGAGCAGGTGGCGCCACAGGTTCTGCAGGGGGGTGAGGCCCGACGCCCTGCCCGCGAGCACGAAGTCGCTGTGCAGCACCCGGCGCAGCTCGGGACGCGTGACGCGCGCGATGTTCACGCCGAACCCGATGCCCACCGACCAGATCACGACCGCGAGAGACCCGCCCCACACCGCGCTGATCATCATGGCGATGATCAGCACCGGGAAGGCGATGAGGATGTCGACCAGCACTGCGACCGATTCGCGCAGCCATCGCGCCGTCAGCGCGCCGAGCGCCGCGAGCGCGATGCCGATCACGGTGGCGATGACGCCCGCCCCGATCGCGACGATCACGGTCGTGCGCGACCCCGCCATGAGGAGGCTCAGGATGTCACGGCCCGACCCGTCGGTGCCGAGGAGGTGCGGCCATCCCGGGAGCGCCCAGCGATTCGAGATCTCGACCTGCTTCGGGTTGAACGGCGTCCAGAACCGGGAGATCACGGCCGTCGCGGCGACGACGGCGACCACGATGAGGCCGAATCGCCCCGTCGAGAGGGCCCAGAGACGCCGCAGCCAGAGCCACCGTCGGCGACCCGCGGCACGGCGCGCGTCGCGGCGCCGGACCGGAGGATGCAGCGGAGTGCTCATGCCGCCTCCCGCTGCCGGGGGTCGATCGCGCGGTGGGTGAGGTCGACCACGAAGCCCACGATCAGCACGAAGCTCGTCAGCACGAGCAGCTCGCCCTGCACTTTCGGCAGGTCCCGGTTGCCCACGTCCGCGACGAGCATCCGTCCGATGCCCGGGAGGGTGAACAGCTGCTCGATCACGACGGCGCCGACGATGATGCCCGCGACCTGTAGCCCCAGGACCGTGATGACCGACAGCCCCACGTTCGGCAGACCGTGGCGGATGAGCGCGGCGTTGCGGGTCAGGCCCTTCGCCGCGGCGGTGCGGACGTAGTCCTGGCCGACGGCCTGCATCGTGGCGCTGCGCACGAAGCGCATGAGCATCGCCCCCTCGACGATGCCGATCGTGAGGGCCGGCAGGATGAGCGCGCGGACGGCGGCGGCCGGGTCGCCCCATCCCGCCCGCGGGAACCCCTGCGCGGGCAGCCAGCCGAGCCATACCGCGAACACCACGACGAGCATCATCCCGGCCCACACCACGGGCACGGCGGCGAGCGCCTGCGCGCCCACGCTCAGCGCCGTCCCGTCTGCGCGACCGCGGCGCATCGCGGAGAGCACGCCGAACGGCAGGCTGAACAGCAGGGCGATCGTGAGCGCCATGATGCCGAGCGGCACCGTCACCTGCGCCTTCTCGGCGAGCTCGGCCGTCACGCTCGTGCCGGTGAGCAGGGAGGAGCCCAGATCGCCGCGGAAGACCCCGCCGATCCAGTCCAGATACTGCACCGGCAGGGGCTGGTTGAGCCCCAGGCGCTCCCGGATCGCCTCGACCTGCTCGGGAGTGCTGTTCGTGCCGGCGA
Organism: uncultured Microbacterium sp.; assembly: GCA_964406225.1. Classification (GTDB taxonomy): domain Bacteria; phylum Actinomycetota; class Actinomycetes; order Actinomycetales; family Microbacteriaceae; genus Microbacterium. The sequence continues at coordinate 12,735 of CAYOQY010000013.1, read as the reverse complement.
TCAGCTGCGCGATGTCACCCGGCAGCACCCGGAGGGTCAGGAAGATCAGCACGCTGGCGACGAGCAGCCCGAGCAGGAGCAGGGCCGATCGCGTCAGCGCGTAGCGGATCACCCGTTGCTCTTGGCGAGCTCTGCGAGGTTGAGGCGCTCGTTCACGTTGATCGAGGGCATCCCGGTGATGTTCGTGCCGACGGCCACGACCGACGCGCCGTTGTAGAGCCAGTCGCCCGCGGCGTCTTCGGAGACGATGCGCGCCGCCTCGGCGAGCAGGTCTGCGGCCTCGGCTTCGTCCGTCGCGGCGAGGGACTGCGCGTACAGGTCCTGCACCTCGGGGTTGTCGTACGTGAAGTAGTAGTCCGGGTTCGCCCAGTTCTCGAAGTCACGCGCCTCGGTGTGCAGGACGAAGCTCAGGTCGTAGTCCTTGTTGACGTAGACGTCGTTGATCCACGTCGGGAAGTCGACGGAGTTGACCGTGAGGGTGATGCCGACCTCGTTCAGGTCCGACACGAGGATCTGGGGGATCGTGGTGGGGTAGAAGCTCGGGATCGTCAGCTCGAGCGTGATGTCCTCCGCGCCGGCCTCGGCCAGCAGCGCCCGCGCCGCCTCCGGGTCGTACGGCGCGATGTCGGACAGGTCCTCGTAGCCCGGATCGAGTGCGGGGATCGGACCGTAGAGCGTCTCTCCCGCGGCGAGCGCCTCGACGAAGGCGTCGTGGTCGATCGCCTGACGGATCGCCTGGCGCACCCGCTGATCGGCGAGCGGGCCGGAGGTCTGGTTGAACGCGAGCGTCCCCTTGTCGGTGGACTGCCCGGTCACGAGGGCGAAGTCGCCCGTCGCCTCGATCTGCTCCTTCAGGTTCGCGTCGAACCCGGTGACGGCGTCGACCTCGCCGGCGAGCGCGGCGTTCAGTGCCGCCTGGTTGTCGGGGATGTAGTCGAACACGACCTCGGCGACCTGCGCCTCCTCACCCCAGTAGTCGTCGTTGCGGACGAACCTGATGCTGTCACCCTGTCGCCACTCGTCGAGCACGAACGGACCGGTGCCGTTCGCGGCGGTCTGGTAGTCGACGGTGTCGCCCTCCTTCAGCACGAGCCCGGCGCGCCCGGTGAGGTTCCACAGCAGGCTCGAGTCGGGCTCGGTGAGGGTCAGGGTGACCTCCTGCCCCTCGGCGGTGATCGTCGCGACGTTCGCGAGCCGGCTCGAGTCGCTCCACTCGGGGGTGTCCTTGCGGGTCTGCAGCGACCAGACGACGTCCTGCGGCGTGAGCTCCTGTCCGTCGTGGAACGTCACGCCCTCGCGCAGCGTGAACGTGTAGGTGAGACCGTCCGGGGAGATCTCCCAGTCCTCGGCGAGCGCGGGGACGATGTCCTGCTCGGCGGTGCGCGAGACCAGGCCCTGGTAGATGTTGTCGACGAGGATCTGGTCCAGCGCCGCCCCCGCCGTCTCGCGGATGTCGAGGTTGCCCGGCTCCAGCACGAGGCGGATCACCGCCGACGCGTCGGCATCAGGCTCGGGGGTGCTCGTCGTCTCGGGCGCGGAACCCCCCGTGCAGGCGGTCAGCAGGAGCGCTCCCGCGGCGAGCAGGGCCGTGGCGGCAAGGGCGGTGCGGCGAAACATGGGGGTCCTTTCGGAAGATCATCCGTGCACGTCGGATGTCTCGGGCGGGCGACCGAGAGGGGCTCGGGTCGGTCCGATAGTCCAGCCTAGAGAACGCGCGAACATGGTCACGCGTCCGCTACCCCGAACGCAACACAAGCGTTAACCCTTCCCTGCCGTCGCGCGCAGCAGTTCCGCGAGCTCCCGCGGCCGCTCCTCCTGCACGTTGTGGCCGGAGGGGAGGGTGACGACGGATGCCGCTGCGACGCGGGCCTGGAACTCCGCCGTGTTCTCCTCGGTGACGTACCCGCGCTCGCCGCGGACGAGCGTGATCGGCGCGCGCACCGCGGCCAGGTCGTCCCAGCCCGACGCGGACAGGACGCCGGCGACGGCATCCGGGGCGGGATCCGTCGCCCGATCCACCGGCGCCCCCTGCGCGGCGGCGGCTGCGGCGAGGTGGGCGAAGTGGTGCTTCCACTCGACGCGTCCGTCGGCGCGGATGCGCGAATTGAAGTACACGCCGCGCTCGGCGGCCGTGCGCGTGCCCCCGAGACCGAACGCGAGTGCGCGCTCGACGAGTTCGTCGCGGGATGCCCAGTCGGTCGGCCCCGCGAAGAAGTCGCGGATCTGCGTCGGACCGGCGTTCGGGTCGACGCCCGGCGTGATGTCGACGACGACGAGCTTCGCCACCAGATCGGGTCGGGATGCCGCGACCGCCGCCGCGGTGAGGCCTCCGAGCGACTGGCCGACCAGCAGCTGCGGCCGCTGCGTCCACTCCTCCATACCCGCCGCGACGTCGGGCGCGAGGACGCGACCCGTGTATGCCCCGTCGACGCGCCACGACGAGTCGCCGTGGCCGGGGAGGTCGATCGCGAGCGCGGGGAGTCCGAGCGCGAGGATCGTCGTGTCCCACGTGTGCGCGTTCAATCCGGCACCGTGGAGGAACGTGACCTCCGGCGGCTCGTCGCCGTATCGCAGGGCGCTGAGGGCGCGACCGTCGGGCAGCTGGAGCGTCAGGCGCTCGCCGCGGGGGACGGGACCGGCGATGCCGGCGTCGGAGGCCTGGGCGGGGAGGAAGGAGAACTCGTCGACGGGTTCGTTCACCCTGTCATTCTGCCGGTTCCGCATCGGGCGGGCAGGCGCTGGGTAGGGTGGCATCATGACCGAAGCGGCGCGCGTCCACTTGTCGAAGTCGGCCCCGGAGGCCTACAAGACCCTCGCCGCGTTCTCCAAGAGCGTCGGGCGGATCGCCGACGAAGCCGGCATCGACGCGCGGCTGCGTGAGCTCGTCCAGATCCACGTGTCGCAGGCCAACGGGTGCGCGTACTGCGTGCGGGTGCACGTCGAGCGGGCGACGAAGGCGGGCGTCACCGCCGACGACATCGCCCAGCTGCCGGTGTGGCGGGAATCGGGTGTCTTCTCCGACCGTGAGCGGGCCGGGCTCGAACTCGCCGAATGCTTCACGTTCATCCACGAGGGCGGGGTGCCCGACGACGTGTACGACCGCGTGGGCGGCATCCTGAGCGAGGCGGAATACGTCGGGCTCAGCTGGATCCTGGTCGCGATCAACGCGTTCAACCGGGTGGCGATCGCGGGGCGCTACAGCGTCCCGCCGCGTGACGACCTCGTGGGGGAGGACCGCGACGCCGCCTCCGGCGCCGCGTGGTGAGCACTCCCACCGACCCCGTGGTTCCCGGGGCCGTCAACTTCCGCGACGTCGGCGGCCTGCCCGCCGGTGCCGCCCGCACGCGCGCGGGCGTGCTGTTCCGTTCGGGCAACCTGGCCCAGCTCGACGACGCCGGGCGGGCGGCGATCACCGAGCTCGGCATCCGTCGCGTGATCGACCTGCGCGCCGACGAAGAGGTCGCACACGCGCCGAGTCGCGTCGACGGGATCGAGATCCGACGCGTGCCCCTGTTCCTCGGGTCGGTCACGTCGTTCTTCGAGGACGACATCCCGCTCTCGGAGATGTATCGCCGCCTCATCGACGATTCCGCGCACCTCGTGGTCGAGGTCGTGCGGGGGATCACCGAGGTCAACCCGGTGCTCGTGCACTGCACCGTCGGCAAGGACCGCACGGGGGTGACCGTCGCCCTCGCCCTCGCGGCCGCCGGCGCCGACACCGACGCGGTCGTCGCCGACTACGCGCGCACCGAGGGTCTGCTGCCCGAGTGGCGCAACGCGCGGATCGTGCAGATGCTGCGGTCGATGCATCCCGAAGCCGTCCACCTCGAGGAGCTCGCCACCCGCTCGCCGGCGCCGGTCATGCGCGAACTTCTCGCCTCGCTGACGGCGCGCTACGGCTCGGCCGCCGACTACCTGCGCGCGCACGGCATGCGCGACGACGAGATCGCGGAGCTGCGCCGCGTCCTGATCGTGGAGAAGTGAACGGTCGACGGAGAACCGTCAC
>CAYOQY010000013.1:0-8629 GCA_964406225.1 uncultured Microbacterium sp. | reverse complement strand
GAACCGTCACTCAGCGAAACCAAGGTTAGGCAACCCTTCCCTCGCGCTATAGTGGAGGGGTCATGACCTCCACCACCGAGTCTTCCACCGTGCACAACGCGGCCGCCTGCCGCGCGTCGCGGCACACGCGCGTGCAGCACCTGGTCACGGCCGACGAGACGTCGCTGGCCGACCTCGAGACGTTGCTCGCGACCTTGCCGCTGTGCTCGACCGGCCGTGTGTTCATCGAGATCCCGGATGCATCGGTGCAGGGTGAGGTCCACGCGCCGAGCCGCATGGTCGTGACCTGGCTCGATCGCTCCCGCCGCACCGGCGCTCCGGGCTCAGGACGCGCGTGCGCCCCCGGTCAGGCGCTCGCCCGGGCGGTCACGGCGTGGGCGGACGAGATGCTGTGCACCGCGGAAGACCACACCCGCTTCGTGCTGCTCGGGGGGTACCTCGGCACCGCCGACATCGTCGACCACCTCACGACCGCGCGGGGCGTGGCGCCGGACGCGATCCACACTCCCGCGCGGTTCGGGCTCACGACCGCGCGCTGAGGCACCGGCTCCCGCGCCTCACCTGCCCCGCGGCACATAGTTGCCGTCCTCCAAGCCGGCCTCGATCTCGAACCGGTTGCGGAGCGGATCGCGGCCCGCGAATGCGTACAGCACCGGCATGAGGAAGCCGTAGCGGCGCCACTGCCGGGCGTGCACGGCTTCGTGCGTCAGCACGCGATCGGTCACGGGAGCGTCGCCGGTGAGGTAGCACCCGCCGACGCACACCCCGCCGCGGCGGTACGCCCAGCGCGGCATCCCGCGGAAGATCCACAGTCCGTGGCGGCGCTCGATGCGGCCCGTACTCCACAGTGCACCCCACACCCAGCCCACGATCGTGCCGTACACGTAGCCCGCATGGCTCACCGGCGAATCGAGGAGGGGGAGGAACCGGTCGATCCGGCGTCCGCGGGCGACGGCACGGTCTGCCCGCTCCCGCCAGCCGGTGGGAGGAGGGGGGATCGGACTCACGCCAGCGCTCCGACGATCCTCAGGATCGCGCCGAGATCGTCGACCGCGGCCGCCGGTGAGGGCGGCGCGAAGCCGGAGATGCTCGAGCCGACGAGCGGCGCGACCGCGCGGACGCCCGAGATCGACGCCAGCAGGTCGGCCAGCGACACCCCGAAGGGCACGGATGCCGTGACCCCGGACATCGCCGCGGGATCGAGGACGTCCAGGTCGACGTGGATGTACACCGCGTCCGCGCCGGTGGCGGCGACCGCGTCGGCGAGGACGCCGGGGGTTGCGAGCGCCTGCGCGTCGACGGTGCGGAGCGAGAGCGCGGCGACCGCGTCATCCTCTTCGGGTTCGTACTCGCGGGCTCCGGCCACCACGACGCGGTCGGCGGCGATCGTTCCCGGGTCGAGCACGAGTCCGGCGGCGCCCTCGCCGAGGACGGCGCGCAGCGCCATTCCGCTGAAAGCTCCCGACGGAGACGACGCGGGCGTGTGCAGGTCGGGGTGCGCATCCAGCCATACGACGGCCAATCCGGGATGCCGCGAGGCCGCGTGCCCGACCGCCCCGACGGCGACGCCGCAGTCGCCGCCGATCAGGATCACCGGGTCGGTCACCGGAGCGAGCTCCTGCTCGACGAGTTCGCGCGTGCGGCGCAGGGTGCTGTAGCGGAGCACCCCGGTCTCGACGGACTCGCCGGCTTCGAGGGGGACCTCGACGGTCGTGCACGATGCGCGCGGCAGATCACCTGCGATCGCCTCCGCGCCGTCGATGAGCTGCATCGCGCGTGAGGACGGTGCGCCCTGCCATTGCGGAACGATCACGAATCGGGCCATGACCTCATCTTCGCTCACGCGTCGCGATCCCTCAGCACGAAAAGATCCGCCGAACGCGAAAAGCCCTCCGTGCCCGGACGCCCCGGCGCGAAGAAGGCCTCATCCGACGCGAAACCCTCCGCCCGCGTGCGCGAGGGCGGAGGGTTTCTCTCCGTCCGGAGGTGCTCCGGACGGACGGTCGCGACTCCTACGGCGTGTACGGGGCCGTGGGTGCGCCGATCGCGGCCTGCGAGGGGCTGCCGCCGGCCTTGAGCTCGGCCAGACGCGCCTCGACCTCGGTCAGCTCGCCCAGGTCCTCGAGGCTCTCGAACTGCGCATCGAGCGTCGAGGCGGCGAGCTCCTGCTTGCCGGCGGCGAGCGCCTCCTGACGACGCACCTTGTCTTCGAACCGTCCGAGCTCGCTCGTCGGGTCCATGACGTCGATCGACTTGACCGCGTCGTGCACCTTGTTCTGCGCTTCGGCGGTCTTGGCACGCGCGAGCAGCTCGGCGCGCTTGCTCTTGAGCTGCTCCAGCTTCTGCTTCATGCCGTTGAGGCCGTCCTTGAGCTTGGCGACGACCTCCGTCTGCGACTCGATGGTCGGCTCGACCGCCTTCGCCTCGCGCTCCGAGCCGATCTGACGCTGGAGGGCGATCTTGGCGAGGTTGTCGAACTTGTCGGCATCCGCCGTGTTGCCCGCCGCGCGCAGCTCGTCGGCCTTCTTGCTCGCCGCGAGGGCCTTGTTGCCCCACTCGCGAGCCTCCTGCACGTCTTCCTCGTGGTCACGCTCGAGGAGGCGCAGGTTGCCGATCGTCTCGGCGATCGCCGACTCGGCGTCGGCGATGCTGTTGGTGAAGTCGCGGACGAGCTGGTCGAGCATCTTCTGCGGATCCTCGGCGGAGTCGAGCATCGAGTTGATGTTCGCCTTCAAGAGGGTCGAGATGCGACCGAAGATGGACTGCTTGGCCATCCGGGTTTCCTTCCTGTCGGTGGTGCTGGACGTACGTGTGAAGAGGCACTCGCGGGGGGTCGGTCGGGCTCGGTCAGAAGCGACCACCCCCTCGGCGGCCGCGGGTGCCGCCGCCTCCGAAGCTTCCGGGGCTCATGCGCCCGCGGCTCGAACCGCCGCCTCCGCCGCCGAACATGCCGCCGAGGCCACCGGACGAGCCGCCGCGGCTGCCCCCGCCTCCGCCGCCGAGCAGCGAGTTGATGACGATGCCGCCGAGGACGGCGCCCATCATGTTGCCGCCGCCGCTGCCTCCTCCGCCGAACATCCCGCCGCCCTGGAAGGCATTCACGTCGTTCTGCGCGTACTGGATCGCCTGGCCGGCGAGCTGATTCGCACGCTGGGCGTACTGCAGCGCCTGCTCGGGGTTCGCACCCTGCAGCTGCTGCGCCTGCACGAGAGCGGCGCCGGCTTCGGCGAGCCGGGTGCGGGCCTCCGCCCCGATCGCGCCGCGCCGGGCGACGATGAAATCCTCCGCCGCCGAGACCTGGGCCTGCGCCTGCATGATCTGCTGGCCGATCATCTGCTGGGCGCGCTGGGCCTTCGCAGCGGCATCCCGCACCCCGCTGACGACCCCGTCGATCTGCGCGTTCGCCGCCTCCAGCCGCTCGAGGGTCAGCAGCGGACGGCGCGCGGTGCCGGCGAGGTTCTCCCGAGCGGCGTCGACCTGCTGCCGGGTCGCGGCGATCGCGGCGGCCACACGGCCGTCGGGGTCGGGCAGGGCGGATGCCGCGGCGATGTCGGCTTCGAGTTCGGCGATCAGCGCGGCGGCGCTCTTCTCGCCCTCCGCGAAGTCGCGGCCGAGCTTGTCGATCGCGTCTTCGAGCAGCACCGCCTGTCCGACCGCCTCTTCGGCCGCGCGGATGCCGACCGCGGCTTCGCCGCCCTTGCCGGCGCCGATCGCGGCTTCGGCGGCGGCGAGCTGCTCGTCCGCGAAGGCGATGCGCTGGCGCGCCTGCGCCGGATTGTCGATCACCGTCGCGAGCGCCTCCGGGGCGTAGGTGCGGGCGAGGGTCTGCAGGTGCTCGTCGGCGGATTCGATGGATGCCGCGGCCGCCGCGCGCTGATCCTGCACGCGTGCGAGGGACTCGGGGGCGTTCTGCTCGAGTTTGCGCAGCTCGTCGAAATCGGCCGCCTTGTCGTCGAGCTCGGCGTTGGCCTCTTCGCACAGCCGGATGATCTCGGTGTTCCAGGCGCGGGACTGCTCGTCGGTGTCGGGCGTCGTGTCGTCCAACTGCTGCTTGATCGTGAACGCCTTGTTCAGGTTCTCGTGGGCCAGCTGCAGCGCCTGGGCGAACTCGACGGTGGCGGCATCCCCGAATTGCGCTCGGGCGAAGCCCAGCTCCTGTTCGCTCGTCTTGACCGCGTCGTCGGTCTGCACGAGGGCGGACCCGGCGCGCCGCTCGAGCTCCGTGAGATCGATCTGCTCGAGCGGGGCACCCGGCGCGCCGGCACCGCCGCCGACCTTCTTGCGGCGGTTGCGTACGATCACGACGATCACCAGGACGGCGATCGCGGCGACGGCGAGGAAGATCACGAGGCCGATCGGGAACCCGCCCGCTCCGGAGCCGGTACCCGGCCCTGCACCCGATCCGCCGCCCGCGGCGTCGGCCAGCCCGACGGCGGCGGCGTCGACCGCCCCGAGCCAGTCCTCGGCGGCGAGCTGGGGCTGGATGAGCTGCTGCTCGATCGTTCCGAGCTCGTCCGGCCCCACAGGGCCGCTCGAATCTCCGGACAGGTAGAACTGCCGCGATCCGGTCGCGACGGCGAGGAGGTACTGCGTCGGTCCGAGCCCGTTGTCCAGCGCGGTCTGGTTGGCCCAGTCCTCCGCGCCGGAGGGGTCGGTGAACTCGTCGACGTACACGACCCATAGATCCAGGCCCGTATCGGCCTTGAACTGCGTGAGCCGGGCCTGCGCCTCGGACTCCTCCGCGGCGGAGAGCACGTCGACGTCGTCGAGGACGTACGTGGACCCGAGCGTCACCGGCGGCGTGGCGGATGCCGGCAGGCCGGTGCCGAGGACCATCGCGCCCGTGATCACCGCGCCCGTGATCACCGTCTTCAGCACGGTGGTGAGCGCCAGTGCCCGTCGCGCACGCATCGGTCCCCCTCCTTCGGGGTGCGCAGTGCAGGCCCCGACGATCGAGTCTATTCACGCGTGGGGCGCCCGCGGTAGGAGCGGGTGGCGAACTCCCGTCGCCGCTGCCGGTGGGCGGGTCGCAGCGGTTCGCCACACCGGCGCGGGTAGCGTGGCCGTCTCGGGAGGACCCATGGAAGATCGATACGGCACCGACGTGCTCGCAGGTGAATGGCGTCGCCGCGGACGCCCCGACCTCACGCGGGTCGAGGCGGTCGCCGACCTGGTCGTGGAGGTCGCCGACGACGGGTTCTGCGGTGCGGTCGTGGGCGTGTCCACCGGCCTGGTGGAACTCGAGGACCGACGCGGTCGCCGGCGGCTCTTCCCGCTCGGCCCGGGCTTTCTCATCGACGGTGCCGACGTCGTCCTGGTCGGTCCGGCACCCGCCGCCGCACGGACGCCGCAGCGGACGGCATCCGGGTCGTTCGCCGCTCCGGAGAGCCGCGCCCGCGTCGCACGCGCGAGCCGCATCCTCGTGGAGGGGCGGCACGATGCCGAACTCGTCGAGAAGGTGTGGGGCGACGACCTCCGCGCGGAGGGTGTCGTGGTCGAGTACCTCCAGGGAATCGACCTGCTCGAATCCCTGCTCGACGCCGAGCCGCCCTCGGCGGAGCGCCGATACGGCGTGCTCGTGGACCACCTGGTCACGGGATCGAAGGAATCCCGCATCGCCGACGCGATCTTGCGCGGACGGCACGGCGCCCACATCCTGATCGTCGGTCACCCGTACGTCGACGTGTGGCAGTGCGTGACGCCCCGCGCGATGGGGATCGAGCGCTGGCCCGACGTGCCCCGCGGCGTGGACATCAAGGTCGGCACGTGCCGCGCGTTCGGGTGGCCCGCCGAGACCCAGGCCGACATCGCGCGCGCCTGGCAGCGGATCCTGGGTCGGGTCTCCAGCTACCGCGATCTCGACCCGGCACTGCTCGGCCGGGTGGAGGAGCTCATCGACTGGGTCACCGACTGAGCCGTCCCCTCCGCGCTCGTTAGCCTGGGGGAGTGCCCGAACCCGCTTTCCGTGACCGTCCGCTCTCCTTCGTCCGCCGCAGCGGCCGCATGACCGACGGACAGGAGCGGGCCTGGACCGATCTCGCTCCGCGCTACGTCATCGACGTGCCGCGCGACGAGGCGGCGACGAGCGTCCTCCCGGGTTCCACGATCGATCCGCCGCGCGTGTGGGGCAGGACGGCCCCGCTCATCGTCGAGATCGGCTCGGGCCAGGGGCACGCGATCGTGCACGCCGCGTCGGCACGACCCGACGCCGACTTCCTCGCGGTCGAGGTCTTCACGGCCGGCCTCGCCCGCACCATGCTCGACGCAGAGAAGGCCGGGGCCTCCAATCTGCGTCTCGTGGAGGCCAACGCCCCCGAGGTGCTCGTGCACCTCCTGCCGCCGGCATCCGTCGACGAACTGTGGATCTTCTTCCCCGACCCGTGGCACAAGAACAAGCACACCAAGCGCCGACTGGTCACGCCGGAGTTCGCCGAGATCGCCGCCGCCGCGCTCCGCGACGGGGGCACCCTGAGGCTCGCGACGGATTGGGAGCACTACGCCCGGCAGATGCGTGACGTGCTGGATGCCGCTCCCGCCTTCTCGCGCGCGTTCGAGGGCGACTGGGCCGAGCGGTTCGACGGCCGCGTGCTCACGGCGTTCGAGCGCAAGGGCACCCGTGCCGGGCGGGCGATCCGCGACCTCGCCTACGTCCGGCGGGCGCGCGACTGACCACCGCGATCCGCTGACAGACTGAAGGGGTGCCCGCCCACCCCGCAGTCGTCCTCGGCGTCCGTCCGAAGCTCTCCGTCGGTCTGCTTCCGGCGCTCCTGATCTGCCTCGCGGCCCCGGCGTTCTTCGTCGCGCGCATCCCGTGGCTCGGCTGGGTCTTCCTGGCCGCCGGCATGCTCGTCGCGTGGCTCGTGCGTTCGCGGACGGATGCCGAAGCCGACGCGACCCGACGCTCGGCGGTGCCGGCGGGGGCGGCATCCGACATGCCGGCGATGCGCACGCCGAGCCTGGTGCGCGACCTGTCGCTCATCACGGTCGGCATGCTGATCGTGAGCGTGATCGACCTCAAGGCCGAGCTCGACAACCTCGCGTTCCTGCGCTTCACGCTCGCTCTCGGCGGGGCGGTGGCCGTCCCGTACGTCATCTCGCGCTTCGTCTACCGCGACTATGCGATCCGCTTCCCGTGGCGCGGCGGCGGTCGCTGGACCGCGTTCCAGTGGAGCTGGCTCATCGGCGTGCTCGTGCTCGGCTGGCTGATCCTGCCGTTCTACTTCATCACGTCGGGCGTCTACATGAACTGGCCCGTCGTGGACACCCCCGATCTGATCGCGCGGCTGTTCGTCGGCGTCGGCGCGGTCGGCATCTGGGACGAGCTGTTCTTCATCTGCACCGTGTTCGCGCTGCTGCGCCGGCACTTCCCGGACTGGCAGGCGAACATCCTGCAGGCGATCGTGTTCGTGTCTTTCCTGTGGGAGTTGGGCTACCAGGCGTGGGGTCCTCTGCTGACGATCCCGTTCGCGCTCGTGCAGGCGTACATCTTCAAGCGGACGCGCTCGCTCGGCTACGTCGTGACCGTGCACCTGCTCTTCGACGCGGTCGTCTTCGCCGTTCTCGTCCACGCCCACAACCCCGGCCTGCTGGACGGACTGTTCCTGGTCTGAACCCGCTGCCCAGGGGGTGCCCAGGCTCGCTCGGTAGAATCGAGCGCGGATCCCGAACCGGATCCCCGGACGACGGATCAGTACCCGGTGAGCGACAAGACTGGCCATGGAGGCGAGTCCCGTGTCGTGGGTCATCCTTGTTCTGTCCGGCATCCTCGAGGCCGTGTGGGCCACCGCTCTCGGCAAGTCCGAGGGCTTCACCAAGCTCTGGCCGAGCGTCGTGTTCGGCGTCACGCTCGTCGCCAGCATGGCGGGGCTCGCGTGGGCGATGCGCGACATCCCGACCGGGACCGCCTACGCCGTCTGGGTCGGGATCGGCGCCGCCCTCACCGTCACGTACGCGATGATCACGGGCGCCGAGCCCTTCTCGATCGTGCGGATGCTGCTCATCCTCGGCCTCGTCGGCTGCGTCGTGGGCCTCAAGCTCGTGGGTCACGAATGACGGCTCGGATGCCGGGAACTTCACGTTCAGGTACACGGTGAAGCGACTTCGCGCGGGCCTCTTGACGGCGTCCCGGCGCGGAGTATCTTCAGTGGTGCGAAGCGAAAACGGAAACAGATCAGAACCGCAAGGGGACGTGAAACAGAGACCGAGATTCGCGAATGATCGGCCCGGGGCTTCGGCTCCGGGCCGATCTTGCGTGCGCCCGCTTCCCATCCCCGCCTCGCCGCCGAGAAGGTGGGTTATCCGCCGAGGAGGTGGGGTATGCCCCGAGAAGGTGGGGTATGCCCCGAGAAGGTGGGCACCTTCTCGGTTCAAAGAGCACCTTCTCGGCGCGGAAGGCACCTTTTCGGCGCAACGGAGCGAGGCCGTCGACGCGAGAAGGCCGCCTCTGGCGGGACGGCCTTTCGCGTCAGTGCCCCCGACAGGATCCCCACCGCCACTCCACCCGCCGCTGCGCGGCGCGCGGAGCCTCGGGCGGCGTGGGCCCGCGAAACTGTTCGCTCCCCGGAGCGAGGCCGTTGACGCGAGAAGGCCGCCCCTGGCGGGACGGCCTTCTCGCGTCAGTGCCCCCGAC
>CAYOQY010000012.1:0-37338 GCA_964406225.1 uncultured Microbacterium sp. | reverse complement strand
GCTCGCACGACGCGTCGCACGCGACCTGATGGAGATCTACGGGGTTCGTCCGGAGCTCGTGCACGTCCAGGGGTCCGGCGCCCGCACCGGCAGCCACTATGCGGTGCGCGTGATCGACGGCGGCGAGACCCTCGCGCGCCAGACCGGGCTGCTCGACCAGCGTCGGCGACCCGTGCGCGGACTGCCCAACAAGCTCACGACGGGCTCGCGTGGAGACCTCGCGGCGATCTGGCGCGGCGCGTTCCTCGCGGCGGGCACACTCAGCGACCCCGGCCGGTCGGCCGCCCTCGAGATCACGTGCCCCGCTCCCGAAGCCGCGATGGCGCTCGTCGGCGCGGCACACCGTCTCGGCATCCCGGCGAAGGCCCGCGAAGTGCGCGGCGTGCCGCGCGTGGTCGTCCGCGAAGGCGAGGCCATCCGGAGCGCGCTGGCGCACATGGGCGCGGGACGCGCGGCGAGCGAGTGGGACCAGATGCGCCAGCGGCGCGAAGTGCGCGCGGGCGTGAACCGCCTGGTGAACTTCGACGACGCGAACCTGCGCCGCTCGGCGCAGGCCGCCGTCGCCGCGTGCGCCCGCGTCGAACGCGCCCTCCAGATCCTCGGCGAGGAGGTCCCCGAGCACCTGCGCGAAGCGGGGGAGCTGCGCCTCGCGCACCGCGACGCGAGTCTCGACGAGCTCGGCCATCACGCGGACCCGCCGCTGACGAAGGATGCCGTCGCCGGCCGCATCCGCCGGCTGCTGGCGATGGCCGACAAGAAGGCCGAACTGGACGGGATCCCCGACACGGAGGCTGCGGTCCCGGTCGGCGTGGAGGACTGACGGCGCGGATATCGCGTGTCACAGGGGGACGCAACCCCCGCGGTCCGACGCCGCCGATCGATAGGATGAAAGCGTCATTCTCGCTGCGCCGAGGACCATCGGCTCAGCGCCGACAGGAAGAAGAGAACATGGCGAAGTACACCTTGCCCGACCTCCCCTACGACTTCGCAGCCCTCGAGCCGCACATCAGCGGCAAGATCATGGAGCTGCATCACGACAAGCACCACCAGGCGTACGTCACCGGTGCGAACACGGCGCTCGAGCAGCTCGCCGAAGCCCGCGACAGCGGCAACCTCGCGAACGTCAACAAGCTCGAGAAGGACCTCGCGTTCAACCTCGGCGGCCACGTCAACCACTCGATCTTCTGGACCAACCTCTCGCCTGAGGGCGGCGGAGAGCCCGAGGGCGAGCTGAAGGCCGCGATCGCCGAGTTCTTCGGCGACTTCGAGAAGTTCAAGGCGCACTTCACGGCCGCGGCGACCGGCATCCAGGGATCCGGCTGGGCCGTCCTCAGCTGGGACGTCATCGGCGAGCAGCTCATCATCCAGCAGCTGTTCGACCAGCAGAGCAACACGGCGCAGGGCACCGTGCCGATCTTCCAGCTCGACATGTGGGAGCACGCGTTCTACCTGGACTACCTCAACGTCAAGGCCGACTACGTCAAGGCCGTCTGGAACATCGCGAACTGGCAGAACGTGGCGCAGCGCCTCGACGCCGCCCGTGAGAAGACCTCGGGCCTGCTGGTACTGTCATAGCGAGTGTGGGTGTCCCGGCGGGTCGCCCCCGCCGGGACGCCGTCGTCCATCGTCTGCAACCGCAACAATCGCGCTCTCGCGCACGACACATCTCAGGAGAACTTCCGTGGCTGTCAAGATCGGAATCAACGGCTTCGGCCGCATCGGACGCAACTACCTCCGCGCGGCTCTCGCGCAGGGCGCGGACATCGACATCGTGGCGGTGAACGACCTCACCGACAACAAGACGCTGGCGCACCTGCTCAAGTACGACTCGGTCGGCGGCGTGCTGGCCGAGGACGTCTCGTACGACGAGGACTCCATCACCGTCGGCGGCAAGAAGATCAAGGTCTTCGAAGAGCGCGACCCCGCCAACCTGCCCTGGGGCGACCTGGGCGTCGACATCGTCATCGAGTCGACCGGCCGCTTCACCAAGGCCGAGGACGCCAAGAAGCACATCGCAGGCGGCGCCAAGAAGGTGCTCGTCTCCGCTCCCGCGACCGGTGACGACGTCACGATCGTGATGGGCGTGAACGAGGGCGACTACAACCCCGAGACCGACGTCATCATCTCGAACGCGTCGTGCACCACGAACTGCCTGGCGCCGCTCGCCAAGGTCTTCAACGACGCCTTCGGCATCGAGCGCGGCTTCATGATGACCGCCCACGCCTACACCGCCGACCAGAACCTGCAGGACGGCCCGCACGGCGACCTGCGTCGCGCCCGCGGTGCGGCGATCAACATCGTGCCGGCATCCACCGGCGCCGCCAAGGCGATCGGCCACGTCCTCCCCGAGCTGAACGGCAAGCTGAGCGGCTCGTCCTACCGCGTGCCGGTTCCCACCGGATCGATCGTCGACCTCACGATCGTGACGCCGACGGAGGGACTGACCGCCGATCAGATCAACGAGGTCTACAAGAAGGCCGCCGCCGAGGGCGCCCTCGCCGGTTACCTGCAGTACACCGAGGACCCGATCGTCTCGAGCGACATCCAGGGCAACCCGCACTCGTCGATCTTCGACGCCGAGCTGACGAACGTCAGCGGCAACCTCGTGAAGGTCTCGGCCTGGTACGACAACGAGTGGGGCTACTCGAACCGCCTCGTCGACCTCACCGAGTACGTCGGCGAAAGCCTCTAGGCGCTTCGCAAGAACGCGATCATCATGCCTCTGCGCACCCTCGATTCGCTGGGGTCGCTCGCCGGCACGCGTGTCATCGTCCGCTGTGATCTGAACGTCCCCCTGAAGGACGGCGTGATCACGGACGACGGCCGCGTGCGGGCGTCGCTGCCCACGCTCAACGCCCTGATCCATCAGGGCGCCCGTGTCGTCGTCTGCTCGCACCTCGGTCGTCCCGACGGTGCGCCCGACGAGCGATACAGCCTCGCCCCCGTCGCCCAGCGGCTCTCCGAGCTGCTCGGCAAGCCCGTCGCGTTCGCGCGCGACACCGTGGGCGAGTCCGCACACGACGCCGTCGCGGCCCTCGAAGACGGCGACGTGGCAGTGATCGAGAATCTCCGGTTCAACCCGGGTGAGACCTCGAAGGACGAGGCGGAGCGTCGCGCGTTCGCCGAGCAGCTCGCCGAACTCGGCGACGTGCTGGTCTCGGACGGGTTCGGGGTCGTGCACCGCAAGCAGGCGAGCGTCTACGACCTCGCCGAGATCCGTCCGTCCGCGGCGGGCCTGCTGATCGCCGCGGAGCTCGATGTGCTGGACCGCCTCACCGAGAACCCCGAGCGCCCCTACACGGTCGTGCTCGGCGGTTCGAAGGTCAGCGACAAGCTGGGCGTGATCTCCCACCTCCTGCCGCGTGTGGATCGACTCCTCGTCGGCGGCGGGATGCTGTTCACGTTCCTCGCCGCCCAGGGCCACAAGGTGGGGGCGAGCCTTCTGGAGGCTGACCAGCTCGACACAGTGCGTCAGTACCTGAAGACGGCGGAGGAGTCCGGCGTCGAGATCGTGTTGCCCACTGACATCGTGGTGGCCTCGAAGTTCGGGGCGGATGCCGAGCATGTGGTGACGGCGGCCGACGCGATCGAGGAGACGCCCTTCGGGGCATCCGGACTCGGCCTCGACATCGGGCCGGAGACCGCAGCGCGCTTCGCGGAAGTCATCCGCGACAGCCGCACCGTTTTCTGGAACGGCCCGATGGGCGTGTTCGAGCTCGCACCGTTCGCGGCCGGCACGAAGGCCGTCGCACAGGCGCTCACCGAGGTGGACGGCCTCAGCGTCGTCGGCGGCGGCGATTCCGCCGCGGCCGTGCGCCAGCTCGGCTTCCAGGACGACCAGTTCGGACACATCTCGACGGGCGGCGGAGCGAGCCTGGAATTCCTCGAGGGCAAGAAGCTCCCCGGACTGGAGGTCCTCGGATGGCAGCAGTGACCCGTACGCCGTTCATCGCCGGCAACTGGAAGATGAACTTCGACCACCAGCAGGCGATCGCCTTCGTGCAGAAGCTGCACTGGGCGCTCAAGGAGGCCAAGCACCTCGACGACAGCGTCGAGGTCGGCCTGTTCCCGCCGTTCACCGATCTGCGCACCGTGCAGACGCTGCTCGACGCCGACAAGATCCCCTTCGCGCTCGGCGCACAGGATCTGTCGACGAAGGACTCGGGGGCCTACACCGGCGAGGTCTCGGGCGCCTTCCTCAAGAAGCTGAACTGCGCGTACGTCATCATCGGACACTCCGAGCGCCGCGAGTATCACGGAGAGACCGACGAGGTCGTCGCCGCCAAGGTGCAGGCGGCTCTGCGCCACGAGCTCGTACCCGTGATCTGCGTCGGCGAGACGCTGGAGCAGCGCGAGGAGTCCGGACCCACGGCCATCTCGGTCGGGCAGCTGGAAGTCGCGCTCGAGGGTGTGCCCGCCGGCGCCGAGATCGTGGTGGCGTATGAGCCCGTGTGGGCGATCGGCACCGGTGAGGTCGCGACACCCGAGCAGGCGCAGGAGGTCTGCGCGGCACTGCGCGCCGTCGTCGCCGCGAAGCTGGGGAAGGATGCCGCCGAGCGGACCCGCGTGCTGTACGGGGGGTCGGTGAAGTCGGGCAACATCGCGAGCTTCATGCGCGAGCCCGATGTCGACGGCGCACTCGTGGGCGGGGCGAGCCTCGTCGTCGACGAGTTCGCGGCGATCATCCGATTCCAGAAGCACGTCGGCGTCTGACGCCCTTTATACTGGGAGATCGTGCGCCCGTCTCGGGTGCGGTGAAAGGCTTAGATCTGTGCAGATCCTCGAGTTCGTCCTGCAGGTGCTCCTCGGCATCACCAGCCTCCTGCTGACCCTCCTCATCCTGCTCCACAAGGGGCGCGGTGGGGGACTGTCCGACATGTTCGGCGGCGGAATGACGTCGGCGATGGGGTCCTCGGGCCTCGCCGAGCGCAACCTCAACCGCTTCACCGTCATCCTCGCCCTGGCGTGGTTCGTCTCGATCGTCGCCCTCGGCCTCATCACGAAGTTCCAGAGCGTCTGATGGCCACCGGGGGGAATGCGATCAGGGGTACGCGCGTCGGCGCGGGCCCGATGGGCGAGCAGGATCACGGCTTCCACGCGGACCGCATCGCGATCTCGTACTGGGACGCCCTCGGCAACGAGACCGTGCGCTACTTCGCGGCTGGGATCCCCGACGAGGAGATCCCCGAGACGATCGACTCGCCGCACTCCGGTCTTCCCGCCGGGCGCGACAAGGAGAACCCGCCCGCGCTGGCGAAGACCGAGCCGTACAAGACGCACCTCGCCTACGTGAAGGAGCGTCGCACCGAGGACGAAGCCGAGCAGCTTCTCGACGACGCCCTGAAGCAGCTGCGGGAGCGCCGCGGGCTGGACTGACCTCGGAAGCGAAAGGAGAAGGCGCCGCACTGCGGCGCCTTTCTCAGTACTCCCGGTCGATGAGCTCGGGCGGCACCTGCGAGGCGGCCGCTTCGTCCACGAAGAAGATCGTGCGCTTGCGTCCCTTGGCACCCGCCGCGGGGACGCTCGCGTAACTCGCGCCCGCGAGGGCGAGTCCGAGCGCCGCTGCTTTGTCGGCGCCGGACAGCACGAGCCACACCCGCCGCGACGCGTTGATCACGGGTCTCGTGAGCGAGACACGCTCGGGCGGGGGTTTGGGGGAGTCGCGCACGGCGACGGCCACCCGGTCCGTGATGAGGATCTCGCTCCGGTCGGGGAACAGCGAGGCGATGTGGCCGTCCGGACCGACGCCCAGGAAGCAGATGTCGAAGGACGGCCACGGCGTGCCGTCCTCCTGCGGGAAGCGCGCGAGCTCCGCGGCGTAGCGCTCGGCAGCGGCGTCGAGGTCGACGCCCTCATCGCTCGCGGCCATCGCATGGATGTTCTCCGCCGGAACTCCGACGACATCCAGCAGGGCGTCGCGGGACTGCTTCTCGTTGCGGTCGCCGTGCGTGCGGGGGACGAATCGCTCGTCGCTCCACCAGAAGTGCACGCGGCCCCAGTCGACCTTCTCGCGGCGCGGATGCCGAGCGGCGGCGGCGAGCACAGCGGAGCCCATCGATCCTCCCGTGAGGGAGACGTGCACGAGTGCTCCCTCGGAGGCGCATTTCGCGATCCGGCTCAGGAACCTCGCCGCAACGGATTCAGCGAGGGCGTCCGGATCATCGCTGATCACGACCCGCTTCTCGATGACGAAATCAGCCATGCGTCTCCTGCGTCGCCGGTTCCAAGAGCGCCCAGCCCTCGGTGATCACTCGACCATACAGGACGTCCGGATCGAGGCGACGGAGCTCTTCGGCGAGGCACTCGCGCAGTGTGCGCCGGGGCAGCACGAGGTCGTGCTGCGGCTGACCGGGCTGGGTGAGGCACGCGATCGTGGGGCTCGACCGCGAGAGGAGCACGTCACCGCTCGCACGCGACAGCCGGACCGACTTGATGCCGTCCTTCCACTCGTCCTCGGGCAGGTACGCCCAGTCCACCGGCACGTCGAGCGTGAGCCGGAGCCAGGCGGCCAGCAGCGCCGTCGACGGGGAACTCGCGGCACCGCGCACCTCGACGGCGGTCACCGCGTCGTACGGCGGCTGGTCGAGCACCGCGGCGAGCTGCTCGCGCCAATGCGTCAGACGCGTCCAGGCCAGGTCGGTGTCGCCGGGAGCGTGGTTCTCGCCCAGGGCGGCCACCCAGGCCGACGGGTCGGACTTCGTGGCGGCATCCGTGATGCGGCGCTGCGCGATGCGGCCGATCGAGGTGGCCGAGGGGGTGGCCGGTGTCCGGTTCGGCCACCAGACCACGACGGGCGCATCGGGCAGGAGCAGTCCGGTGACGAGGCTCTCGAGGTTGCTCGCGCCGGCTTCGCCGAACGCGCGCAGGGTCACGACCTCGCTCGCGCCGGCGTCACCGCCGACCCGGATCTGGGCATCCAGGCGGGAATCCGCGTCGGCGCCGTCGATCATCACGACGATCACGCGCATCGGATGCTCGCGGGAGGCGTCGTTCGCCGCCTCGATGACCTCTTCGAGCGCACCCTCGCGGGTGAGGATGATGAGCGTGAGGACGCGGCCGAGCGCGACGGCTCCGCCCTCCTCGCGCACGCTCACGAGCGCCCGCGAGATCTTGCTCACGGTCGTGTCGGGCAGATCGACGATCACGGTCGCCTCCAGGTGCGTCCATCGCGGGCGAGCATGTCGTCCGCGGATTGCGGGCCCCACGAGCCCGGTGCGTACTGCTCGAGCGGTCCGCCCTGGGCACTCCAGAACTCCTCGATCGGGTCGAGGATCTTCCACGAGAGGTCGACCTCCTCATGGCGCGGGAAGAGCGGCGGGTCGCCCAGCAGCACATCGAGGATGAGGCGCTCGTAGGCCTCGGGGCTCGCCTCGGTAAAGGCGTGTCCGTAGCCGAAGTCCATCGTGACGTCGCGCACCTGCGCACCGGCACCCGGCACCTTCGAGCCGAAGCGGATCGTGACGCCTTCGTCGGGCTGCACGCGGATCACGAGGGCGTTCTGGCCCTGGCCCGTCGTCTGGCTGCGTGAGAAGAGCTGCTCCGGAGCCGACTTGAAGATCACCGCGATCTCGGTCACGCGCCGACCGAGGCGCTTGCCCGTGCGCAGGTAGAACGGCACGCCCGCCCAGCGGCGCGTGTTGATCTCGAGGGTGATCGCGGCATACGTCTCGGTCGTCGACGCGGGGTTCATCCCCTCCTCCTCGAGGAACCCGAGGACCTTCTCACCGCCCTGCCAGCCGCCGGCGTACTGCCCGCGTGCGGTCGAGCGCGCGAGGTCGTCCGGCAGTGTGACGGCGGCGAGGACCTTCTCCTTCTCGGCGCGGAGGTTCTTCGCCTCGAACGAGATGGGCTCCTCCATCGCGGTGAGCGCGAGCAGCTGGAGGAGGTGGTTCTGGATGACGTCGCGTGCGGCGCCGATGCCGTCGTAGTAGCCGGCACGGCCGCCGACGCCGATGTCCTCGGCCATCGTGATCTGGACGTGGTCGACGTAGTTGGCGTTCCAGATCGGCTCGTACAGCTCGTTCGCGAAGCGCAGCGCCAGGATGTTCTGGACCGTCTCCTTGCCGAGATAGTGATCGATCCGGAAGATCGAATCCGTCGGGAACGCCGACCGCAGCGCGTCGTTCAGCGCCTGTGCGGACGCGCGATCATGACCGAAGGGCTTCTCGATGACGACGCGGCGCCAGCGCTCCGGCTGGTCGGCCGTGTCATCGACGAGCCCCGAGGCCTTGAGCTGCTCCGCGACGATCGGGAAGTCCTTCGGCGGGATCGACAGGTAGAACGCGTGGTTGCCCATCGTCCCGCGCTCCCGGTCGAGCTTGTCGACCGTGTCGCGCAGACGCGTGAACGCGGCGGGGTCGTCGAACTCGCCCTGGACGAACCGGATGCCCTGGAGCAGCTGCTGCCAGGTCTCCTCGCGGAACTCCGTGCGCGCATGCTGCTTCACGGCGTCCTTGACGACCTCGGCGAAGTCCTGGTCCTCCCAGTCGCGCCGGGCGAATCCGACGAGCGCGAAGCCGGGAGGCAGCAGGCCGCGGTTGGCCAGGTCGTAGACGGCCGGCATCAGCTTCTTGCGCGAGAGGTCTCCGGTCACGCCGAAGATGACGAGCGCGCTCGGACCGGCGATGCGGTTCAGGCGGTGATCGACGGGGTCGCGCAGCGGATTCCGGCCGCGCGAGATCTCCACAGTCATGGGGAAAGCGGCTCCTATTGGGCGGCTTCGAAGAGCGTGAGCACCTCGGCCTGGGGGTCGGTGAGCGTGAGAGTGACGACCGGTCGGCCGTGCGCGTCGGCCAGGACAGCCGCATCGCCCGCGGCCTGCGCCTGGATGAGCTGACCGAACGTGAACGGGCGTCCCGGGATCTCGAGATCGACGTCGGTCTGCTCGAGGATCTGCAGGAACACGCCGACGGCGGGACCGCCCTTGTGGAACTGTCCGGTCGAGTGGAGGAAGCGCGGTCCCCAGCCGAACGTCGTCGGGCGCCCCGAGTCGGCGGCGACGAGCTCGCGCAGTCCCTGGAGCTGCGGCAGCCGCAGCCGGTCGACGTAGGCCTGGATCGACACGTAGCCGTCGGCCGGGAGCTGCGCCCACAGGGCGTCGAGCACCCCCGCGACCGTTCCCGACGCCGCCAGCGCCGGATCGGACACGCGGACCTCGACCCCGTCGACGGAGAAGGCCGGGGCGCTCGGCTCGGGGCGCGCGTCGAGAAGACCGCGCGCCGCGACCTTCGCCGATTCGACGTCGGGCTGGTCGAACGGGTTGATGCCCAGCATCCGCCCCGCGATCGCGGTCGCGTACTCCCACACCACGAACTGCGCGGCGAGCGATCCGCTGATGAGGATCTCGCCCTCGTGGCGCTCGCGGAAGTGGAACTCGTTCGCCTCGTCGACGATGCGCACGATCTGCAGGTCGGCCGGCTTGGTGTCGAGCTCGGGCGAGACGGGAAGGAGGACGACGGGCAGGATGCCGGTGCCTTCCTTGCCGGTGGATTCGGCGACGAGCTGCTCGATCCAGTCGGGAAGACCCACCAGGTGCGTGCCGTCCGTGATCAGGCCCAGCTTGTCGCGCCGCTGCTCGCCTCCGCCGGCGATCGCCGCGGCCAGAACCAGCGCGGGGTTGTCGGCGCTGTCGATCGCGACCTCGAGGAGAGTCGCTTCGGCCTCCTCGAGAAGCGTCCGGATGTCGACACCCGCCAGGCCGGTCGGCACGAGACCGAACGCGGTGAGGGCGGAATAGCGTCCGCCGACGGTCGGGTCGGCGGTGAAGACGCGATAGCCGTCCGCGCGCGCGCTCTGATCGAGCGGCGAACCCGGGTCGGTCACGACGACGATGCGCTCGACCGGGTCTATGCCGATGTCGCGGAAGGCCGCCTCGAAGGCCCGCTTCGCGGAGTCGGTCTCGACGGTGGAGCCCGACTTCGACGAGACGACCAGCACGGTCTGCTCCAGGCCACCGGCCTCGGCGTCGCCGTCGATCGCGGCGAGGACCTGGCCCGGGGCCGTGGAGTCGAGGATCACGAGCGGGACGCCCGTGGTCTGGGCGATCACCTCGGGGGCGAGCGAGGATCCGCCCATCCCCGCGAGCACGACCCGCGTCACGCCGCGCGCCAGCAGTTCGCCGCGGAGCGCCTCGATCTCGGGGACCAACGGCTTCGAGACCGAGACGGCGTCCACCCAACCGAGACGCTGAGCGGCCTCCGCCTCGGCGGCGGGGCCCCACAGCGACGAGTCGGTCGCGGTGATGCCCGAAGCGACCAGATCGGCGATCAGGCCGGGGAGCGTCTCGTGGACGACCGACTTGACGTGGCCGGTCAGGTGGATGTCGAAGGTCATTTCGCGGACTGCGCAGCCTGAAGGGCGTCCGCCACGGTCGCCTGCAGCTCGTGCCAGGAGGCGATGAACTTCTCGACGCCCTCGTCTTCGAGCACCTGCGTGACGTCCGTGACGTCCACGCCGACCGCGGCGAGCTTGTCGAACACCTCGTGGGCACCCGCGTACGCTCCGGTGACGGTGTCGCCCGAGATCACGCCGTGGTCGAACGTCGCCTCGAGCGTCTTCTCGGGCATCGTGTTGACCGTGCCCGGAGCGACGAGCTCGGTGACGTAGAGGGTGTCCGGCAGCGACGGGTCCTTGACCCCCGTGGAGGCCCACAGCGGACGCTGCACGTTGGCGCCGGCATCCACGAGCGCCTTCGCGCGGTCGGTGGCGAACTCGCGCTCGTACAGCTCGTACGCGAGTCGCGCGTTCGCGATGCCGGCGAGCCCCTTGAGCTCGGCCGCCGCATCCGTGCCGATCGCCGCGAGGCGCTTGTCGACCTCGGTGTCCACGCGCGAGACGAAGAACGACGCGACGGAGTGGATCTTCGACACGTCCAGACCGGCGGCCTTCGCCTGCTCCACACCGGCGAGGTACGCGTCGATCACGGCGGCGTAGCGCTCCAGGCTGAAGATGAGCGTGACGTTCACCGAGATGCCCGATCCGATCACCTCGGTGATCGCCGGGAGTCCGGCTTCGGTCGCCGGGATCTTGATGAGGGTGTTCGGCCGGTCGACCTTCGCCCACAGTTCCTTCGCCTGGGCGATTGTGGCGTCGGTGTCGTGCGCGAGATCGGGGGAGACCTCGATCGACACGCGCCCGTCCAGGCCGTCGGTCGCGTCGAAGACGGGGCGGAAGACGTCGGCCGCGGCACGGACGTCGTCGGTCGTGATCTCGAAGATCGCCTCGTCGGCGGACGCGCCCTTGCCGGCGAGCTCGTGGATCTGCCCGACGTAGGACTCCGCGCCGGACCCGATCGCGCCCGCGAAGATCGTCGGGTTGGTCGTGACGCCGCTGACGTTGCGCGTGGCGATCAGGTCGGCGAGGTTGCCGGTGATGATGCGCTGACGCGAGAGGTCGTCGAGCCAGATGCTGACGCCGTGTTCGACGAGGTGGGTGGTGGGGCTGGTCATGAGCGGCTCTCCTTGAGGGTCTCGCGTGCCGCCTCGACGACGGCCTCGGCGGTCACGCCGAACTTCTCGAACAGGGTCTTGTAGTCGGCCGACGCGCCGAAGTGCTCGATCGAGACGCTGCGGCCGCGGTCGCCGACGATGTGCCGCCACGGCATGGCGATGCCGGCTTCGACGGACACGCGCGCGGTGACGGATGCCGGGAGCACGGACTCGCGGTAGGCGGCATCCTGCTCGTCGAACCACTCCAGGGAGGGGGCCGACACCACGCGGGCGTTGACGCCCTCCGCGGCCAGGGTCTCGCGGGCGGCAACGGCGAGCTGGACCTCCGAGCCCGTCGCGATCAGGATGACGTCCGGCGTCCCGCCCGGAGCCTCGGCGAGCACGTACGCGCCCTTGACCGCGTGCGCGGCCGATGCGAACGTGTCGCCCGACGCCTCATCGTCACCTCGTTCGAACACCGGGATGTTCTGGCGGGTGAGTGCGATGCCCGAGGGGCCCGCGTGCCGGCGCAGCATCTCGAGCCACACCACGGAGGTCTCGTTCGCGTCGGCGGGGCGGACGACCGTGAAGTTCGGGATCGCGCGCAGGGTCGCGAGCTGCTCGATGGGCTGGTGCGTGGGGCCGTCCTCGCCGAGGGCGACGGAGTCGTGCGTCCACACGAAGATCGACGGGATGTCCATCAGCGCCGCCAGACGCACCGCGGGGCGCATGTAGTCGCTGAAGATGAGGAACGTGCCGCCGAACGGACGCGTGGGGCCGTGCAGGACGATGCCGTTGACGATCGCGCCCATCGCGTGCTCGCGGATGCCGAAGTGCAGCACGCGGCCGTACGGGTCGCCGGACCACTCGTGGGTCGACCACTGCGCCGGGATGAACGACTTCGCGTCCTTGATCGTCGTCAGGTTCGACTCGGCGAGGTCCGCCGACCCGCCCCACAGCTCGGGGAGCTTCTCGGCGAGCGCGTTGATCACGGTGCCGGATGCCGCGCGGGTCGAGACGTCCTTGCCCCCCGCGAACACGGGCAGCGCGGCGTCGATGTCGGACGGCAGCTCGCGGGCGTTCACGCGATCCCACAGCGCCTTGCGCTCGGGGTTCGCCTCAGCCCACGCGTCGAACGCCTTCTGCCACTCCGCGTGCGCCGCCGCGCCGCGCTCGGCCAGGGAGCGCGTGTGCGCGATAACATCGTCGGCCACGACGAAGGACTGCTCAGGATCGAAGCCCAGCACCTTCTTGGTGGCGGCGAGCTCGTCCGCACCGAGAGCCGAGCCGTGGATCTTGCCCGTGTTCTGCTTGCCGGGCGAGGGCCAGCCGATGATCGTGCGGAGGATGATGAGCGACGGCTTGTCCGTCTCGCCCTTCGCGGCCTCGATCGCGGCGTACAGCTCGGCCGCGTCCTCGACGTACTCGCCGGTCTTCTTCCAGTCCACGGTCTGCACGTGCCAGCCGTAGGACTCGTAGCGCGCGGCGACATCCTCGGTGAACGCGACGTTCGTGTCGTCCTCGATCGAGATCTGGTTGGAGTCGTAGATCGCGATGAGGTTGCCGAGGCCCTGATGGCCCGCGAGGCTCGACGCCTCCGACGTCACGCCCTCCTGCAGGTCGCCGTCGCCGGCGATCACGTACACGAAGTGGTCGAACGGCGAGTGCCCGGCCGGCGTCTCGGGGTCGAACAGGCCGCGCTCGTAGCGCGCCGCGTAGGCGAACCCGACCGACGAGGCCAGACCCTGGCCCAGCGGGCCGGTCGTGATCTCCACACCGTCGGTGTGTCCGAACTCCGGGTGTCCGGGGGTCTTGGAGCCCCACGTGCGGAGTGCCTTGAGGTCGTCGAGCTCGAGCCCGAAGCCGCCGAGGTACAGCTGCACGTACTGCGTGAGGGACGAGTGGCCGGCGGAGAGGATGAACCGGTCGCGTCCGGGCCAGTGCACGTCGGCCGGGTCATGGTTCATGACGCGCTGGTACAGGAGGTAGGCGGCCGGGGCGAGGCTCATCGCCGTGCCGGGGTGACCGTTGCCCACCTTCTCGACCGCGTCCGCTGCCAGCACGCGAGCGGTGTCCACCGCGCGCCGATCGATTTCTTCCCAACGCAGTTCCGACACCGGGCCGCCTTTCTCAGAGGGAGTGCACCCGGAATGCGCAGACCTCGTCGCGAGTTCGGGAGGAGCAGCCGGCGCGGGGCGCGCGTGTTGTCTCAGCATAGCGAAGGCGGATTCCGCGCCGGATATGAGAGACGTCGTATGACGGCAGTGTGGCAGGCCCGCCGCGCGGTCAGGTGACGCGGTCGTGTCGGGGCCGTGTCGAGGTGCGCACACCGGATCGACCGCGCTTGTGAGGCCCCGGCGCGAAGGCCCCGCGGGGAGGCCCACCGGCGCGGATGCCATAGACTCGGAGGGCAGTTTCAGGCGGTCGAGCGGGGAGCGATGGACACCACGATGACGGCGGGCGCAGGCGTTTCCGCCGCTCCCGCGGCCCGACCGCACTCCTTCGGCCGCACGGTCCGCGCGTACATCGCGCTCACGAAGCCCCGCGTCCTGGAGCTGCTGCTCGTCACGACGGTGCCGGTGATGATCCTCGCCCAGGGCGGCTTCCCGAGCATCTGGCTCGTCCTCGCCACCGTTCTGGGCGGATCGATGAGCGCCGGGTCGGCAGCGGCGTTCAACATGTACCTCGATCGTGACATCGACGCGCACATGCAGCGGACCGTCAACCGCCCGCTCGTGACGGGTGAGGTCTCTCCCCGCGGGGCCCTGATCTTCGCGTGGACGCTCGCGGCGGCATCCACGGTCTGGCTCGCCCTGACGACCAACCTGCTGGCGGCGGCGCTGTCGGCCGGCGCGATCTTCTTCTACGTCGTCATCTACACGATGATCCTCAAGCGCCGCACCGAGCAGAACATCGTGTGGGGCGGGATCGCCGGCTGCTTCCCGGTGCTCATCGGCTGGTCGGCGGTCACGGGCTCGCTGTCGTGGACGCCGATGATCCTGTTCGCGCTCGTGTTCCTGTGGACGCCGCCGCACTACTGGCCGCTGTCGATGAAGTACAAGGACCAGTACGACGACGTGGACGTGCCGATGCTCGGCGCCACACGTTCGGGCTCGCAGGTCGGGCTGCAGGTGATCCTCTACGCGTGGGCGACCGTCGCGTGCTCGCTCCTGCTGATCCCCGTCGCGGGGATGGGTCTGGTCTACTCGGTCTCGGCGCTCGTGTTCGGCGGATGGTTCGTGTACGAGTCGCACCGCCTGTACACCCGCGCGGTGCGCGGCACCGAGCCCCGTCCGATGCGGGTGTTCCACGCATCGATCACGTATCTCACGCTGCTGTTCGTCGCGATCGCGGTCGACCCGCTGCTGCCTTTCTGAGTCAGTCGGTCGGCGGGAACTGCGCCCGCAGCGCCGTCTCCTCGGCGTCGATGGCCTGCAGCGCCGACACGATCGCCGGCTCCTGATAGCGACCCACACGGCGCGCGGCCAGGACGGCCGACGTCCTGCGCCTCGAGGAGCGCGATCCCCGCCCGGCGGGCCTCCGCCATCAGCAGCCGCCGCTCGGTGACCTCCTGCGCCAGGCTCGGGGGAGGAAGCTTGAGTGCGCGGATGATCGCGGGGAGCGCGAGTCCGCCGAGCAGGCTCGCGACGACGACCACGAACGCCAGGAACTGCAGGTACTCGCGCATCGGCGTCTCGGGCGGCAGCAGGAAGACCGCCGCGAGCGTCACGACCCCCCGCACGCCCGCGGAAGAGACCGCCACGCCGTTGCGCCACGGCCAACTGCGTTCCCGCAGCCGCTGCGGGCCCTTGCGGTAGAGCAGGGTCGTCGCCATGACCCAGGCGAAACGCGACACGACGAGCGCGAGCAGGATGCCGATGCAGACGACCACCGTCTGCCACGGCCCCGGACCGCTGCGCAGCGCGCCTTCGATCACGCCCTGCAGGTTCAGTCCGATGAAGAGGAACACCGCGTTCTCGAGCAGGAACTGGATCGTGCGCCAGTTGAGCCGCTCGGCCACACGGGCCTCGGCCGACGAGACGGAAGGCGCACGGTAGCCGAGATAGAGCCCGGCGATCACGACCGCGAGCACGCCGGACCCGTGCAGCAGCTCTCCGAGCAGGAAGGCCGCGAACGGCGTCACGAGCGTCAGGCTCGTGTCGAGCACGGCGGAGTGCAGCTGCGACCGCACCCACGACACCACGTACCCGGTCGCGAAGCCGATGCCGGTGCCGACGCCGACGGCGATCACGAAGTCGATGCCGATCTGCGCCGGGGTCACCACCGTCACGATCGCGGCCAGCGACGCGTTCAGCGCGACGAGCGCCGTGGCGTCGTTCAGCAGACTCTCGCCCTCGAGGATCGTCACGACGCGGCGGGGGAGCCCGAGACGACCGGCGATCGCGGTCACCGCGATCGCATCCGTCGGCGCGACCACCGCCGCGAACGCGCAGGCGGCCGCGAGCGTGAGCGTCGGCAGGAGCATGGCCGTGGCGAACCCGACCGTGACGACGGTGAAGGCGACGAGCCCCACCGAGAGCAGCAGGATGCTGTCACGACGCGCCCGCACGTCGATCACCGACGTGCGGATGGCCGCGGCGAACAGCAGCGGCGGGAGGATGCCGTAGAGAATGAGCTCGGGCTGGACCTCGACCTGCGGGATGCCCGGGACGAACGACGCCGCCCCGCCGACCGCGACGAGCGCCACGGGGGCGGACCAGCCCAGTCTGCCGACCAGACCGGTGACGGCGACGGTCGTGATGACGAAGAGGACGATCCAGGTGATCGTGCCGACGGGATCCACGCTGTCAGTATCGGGTACCGCGGGACCGTCGATCGACAGGAAGGGCGGGAGCGCTCCGGCGGGGAGTGCTCCCGCCCTTCCGGCGGATGCGGGTCAGCGGGTCAGCGCTGCGGTGCGACCTCGACGACGGGGGCGTCCTCGGATGCGGACGCACGCTCGTCGTCCGTCGACGACTCGATCGTCTCGTCGTCGGCCGACCAGTCCATCGCCTCGATGATCTCGAAGTCGGTCGCGGGCAGGAAGGAGCGGACGGCCGCCACGACGAGCGTGAGCGCGAGGCCGACGATGCCCGTGGCGATCAGGATGCCGCCGACGATGGCCCAGACCTGGCCGACGTACACGTCGACAGGCGTCGCGGTGCCCGCCGTGAGCGCCACCGACATCGTGCCGAGCGTGCTGACGGCCAGCCACGCGCCGAAGGCGGTCGTGGCGAGGGAGCCGGCGAGGAGGATCCAGAACGGGATGCTGCGGACGAGGCGGGGACGAACGGTCATGCGTGTACTCCTTGAGTCAGGGGGGTGAGGGTTTCGGTCGACACGGACAAGCGTCACCCGGTCGCCCGAGCCGCAGGTATGCGGATCCGATGAGTCGGCTATGCGTCGTGTTCAGCTGTGCGCGGACACGCGCCCGATCGATCCAGCGTATGCCGGGGCATCCTGGGCAACCTGTGCAGGTGCCTTCAGGTTCATGACGACGGCGGTCATCGCGGCGACCAGGAGCACGGCGAGCACCATGTGGATGTTCACGAGCACGATGGGCAGTCCCGTGCGGGCCTGCCAGAGTCCCACCACGATCTGAGCGATCTCGACGGCCAGCAGCAGAGAGGTCCACAGGCGCAGTCGCAGGGACGGGGGAGTGCTCCGTGATCCCACGACCAGCACGAGCGTCAGGGCGAGGAGCGCATACGCCGGCCACGAGTGGATGTGCTGCATGAGCTCGGGGTCCAGACCGTTCCGTGCGGCACCGCCGTCGCCCGCGTGCGGACCCGAACCGGTCACGAGGATGCCGACCACGACCGTGACGAGGACGAGCGCACTCGTGATGTGCGTCGCCACGGCGTACCAGCGCGGCACGGCCCTCGTGCGCGGGCCGGGTAGGGCGTAGACCCGCACGACGAGTGCCGCAGACAGCGCCACGAGCACGACCGACGCGAAGTAGTGCAGCCCCACGACGTACGGATTGAGGTTCGTCAGCACCGTGATGCCGCCGATCACGGCCTGGACGGGGACGTACAGGCCGATCACGAGCGCGAGCCAGAACAGGTCGCGCCGCTGACGCCGCATCCGCAGGACGAACAGGAATGTGACGATCGCGACGACGACGAGGACGAAGGTGAGCAGGCGGTTGCCGAACTCGATGACCCCGTGGATCCCCATCTCGGGGGTGTTCACGAACGACTCGGGTGTGCAGCGCGGCCAGGTGGGGCAGCCCAGTCCCGATCCGGTCAGGCGCACGAGGCCGCCGGTCCCCACGATCCCGACCTGCACCACAAGGGTCGCCCACGCCGCCACGATCACGCGGCGGTCGATCTGCGCCGGCAGCCATTCCCAGAACGTCCGGAGAGGGCCGCGCCGGGTGGCATTCGTGTCCGCGGGCATCGGGTCCAGCCTCCTCGGGCGGGGTCCCGCCATCCGGTGGACCGGCGGAACCCTGTAGAATCAAAGGGTCGGATGCGGGCGCGTTGCGCACGGCATCACTGACAAGTGTAGGCGCGCAGGACGGCGCCAGTGATTGGGCCCACCAAGCGGCATCCCCCTCCGGGACTCCACCTGAGGAGAAGGAATGCCGGGGCGGATGACACCGTTGTGGCCCGGAGGAGAGTGTGACGATGTCGGATGTCCTGATCGACCGCCCGGAGCTTGCGAGCCTGGGCCAGTACGAGTTCGGCTGGCACGACGAGGACGCCGCCGGCGCCGTCGCCCAGCGCGGTATCAACGAGTCCGTGGTGCGCGGCATCTCCGCGCTCAAGAGCGAGCCCGAGTGGATGCTCAACACGCGCCTGAAGGGCTATCAGCTCTTCGGCCGCAAGCCGATGCCGACGTGGGGCGCCGACCTCAGCGAGATCGACTTCGACAACATCAAGTACTTCGTCCGCTCCACCGAGAAGCAGGCGGGGTCGTGGGAGGAGCTCCCCGAGGAGATCCGCAACACCTACGAGCGCCTGGGCATCCCCGAGGCCGAGCGTCAGCGACTCGTCGCCGGCGTCGCGGCGCAGTACGAGTCCGAGGTCGTCTACCACCAGATCAACGAGCAGCTCGAGGCGCAGGGCGTCATCTTCATGGACACCGACACGGCGCTGCGCGAGCACCCGGAGTTCTTCGAGGAGTACTTCGGCACCGTGATCCCCGCAGGCGACAACAAGTTCGCGGCGCTGAACACCGCCGTCTGGTCGGGCGGCTCGTTCGTCTACGTTCCCCCGGGTGTGCACGTCGAGATCCCGCTGCAGGCGTACTTCCGCATCAACACCGAGAACATGGGGCAGTTCGAGCGGACGCTGATCATCGCGGACGAAGGCTCTTACGTGCACTACATCGAGGGCTGCACCGCCCCGATCTACAAGAGCGACTCCCTGCACTCGGCCGTCGTCGAGATCATCGTGAAGAAGAACGCCCGCGTGCGCTACACGACGATCCAGAACTGGTCGAACAACGTCTACAACCTCGTGACCAAGCGCGCCGTCGCGCACGAGGGCGCGACGATGGAGTGGATCGACGGCAACATCGGCTCGAAGGTCACGATGAAGTACCCGTCGATCTTCCTGGTGGGGGAGCACGCGAAGGGCGAGACCCTCTCGGTCGCGTTCGCGGGCCCCGGTCAGCACCAGGATGCCGGCGCCAAGATGATCCACATGGCCCCCTACACGCAGTCCTCGATCGTGTCGAAGTCGATCGCCCGCGGCGGCGGACGGGCCGGTTACCGCGGCGAAGTGCGGGTGGACGCCAACGCGCACCACTCGGCGAACACCGTGCGCTGCGATGCGCTGCTGGTCGACACGATCTCGCGCTCGGACACCTATCCGGCGATCGACATCCGCGTCGATGACGTGCAGCTCGGTCACGAGGCGACGGTGTCCAAGGTGAGCGAGGAGCAGCTCTTCTACCTCATGAGCCGCGGAATGCCCGAAGACGAGGCGATGGCGATGATCGTCCGCGGGTTCATCGAACCCATCGCCCGTGAACTTCCCATGGAGTACGCCATGGAGCTCAACAAGCTCATCGAGATGGGCATGGAAGGATCGGTCGGCTAGATGACGGCCACGACGCAGGCACCTCCCACGGTGCCGGGTTCCACCGCGCACACGGACGGCGCCTGGGCGCCGATCCAGACCCGCTCCGAGCGTCCGCGCTCGTTCGACCCCGCCGACTTCGGCCGGCCCACGGGTCGCGAGGTGAACTGGAAGCACACCCCGCTCGACCGTCTCGACGCCCTCCTGCGGGACGAGGACGCTCCGCACGGCGTGATCGAGGTCGCGGTCTCGGCGCCCGATCAGGTGGAGCAGCGCAGCCTCCGCATCGGCGACGCGCCCCGAGGTGAGGTCTTCGCCCCGGAGGATCTGCCGGCGGCCGTCGCGTGGAAGCACGAGGACGAAGCGCCGCTGCTGCGGATCCCGGCGGACGTCGAGCTGGACGAGCCCGTGGTGATCGACCTGGTCGGCACGGGCGGACTCGCCCACGCGCACGTCGTGCTCGAGGCGATGCCGAATTCGCGCGGCACCGTGGTCCTCCGCCACTCCGGCACCGCGGCGCACGCGCAGAACATCGAGATCATCGTCCGCGACGGCGCCCACCTCACCGTGATCTCGGTGCAGCAGTGGAGCGACGACGCCGTGCACGCGGCATCCCATCAGGCCCGCGTCGATCGCGACGCGACGCTGCGGCACTTCGTCGTGAGCTTCGGCGGCGCGGTCGTGCGCGTCAACCCGAGCGTGGAGCTCGCGGGGGCCGGTGCCCAGGGCGAGCTCTACGGTCTGTCGTACTCCGACGCCGGGCAGCACCTCGAAAGCCAGGTCTACCTGTTCCACAAGGGACGCGAGACGCGCGGCGACGTGCTCTACAAGGGCGCACTCCAGGGCGCGGGCGCGCGCAGCGTGTGGATCGGCGACGTCCTGATCGGCCCCGAGGCCGTCGGCACGGATTCGTATGAGGCGAACCGCAACCTCGTCCTCACCGACGGCGCGCGGGCGGAGTCGATCCCGAACCTCGAGATCGAGACCGGCGACATCCGCGGTGCCGGGCACGCGAGCGCGACCGGTCGCTTCGACGACGAGCAGCTCTTCTACCTGCAGTCGCGCGGCATCAGCGAGGACGAGGCGCGTCGCCTCGTCGTCATCGGATTCCTGAGCGACATCGTGCAGCGCATCGGCATCCCCGAGCTCGAGCAGGAGCTGCACGCGGCGATCGAGAACGAACTGAGAGAAGGAGCGGCGCTGTGACCGCAACCCGTGTCTGCGCTCTGAGCGAGCTCGAGCAGGATTCCGCGCTCCGTGTGGAGGTCGACGGCGTCGCCATCTGCGTCGTGAAGGACTCCAGCGACGAGGTGCACGCGATCGGCGATGTCTGCACGCACGGCGACATCTCGCTCGCGGAGGGCTTCGTCGACGGAGACACGATCGAGTGCTGGGCCCACGGCTCGGCCTTCTCGCTCCTGTCGGGCAAGCCCCTGAACCTCCCGGCCTACGAGCCCGTCCCCGTGTTCGAGGTCATCATCGACGGCGACGACGTGCTGATCGACCCCGCCGTGAAAAAAGACGTCTGAAGAAAGAAGCCTCCATGTCAGTCCTCGAGATCCGCGACCTCCATGTGACGGTCGAGACGGATGCCGGCACCACCCCCATCCTCAACGGCGTGACGCTCACGATCCGCACGGGCGAGACCCACGCGATCATGGGTCCCAACGGCTCGGGCAAGTCCACGCTGGCCTACACGATCGCCGGTCACCCCAAGTACACCGTGACGGGCGGCACGATCACGCTCGATGGTGAGGACGTGCTGGCGATGAGCGTCGACGAGCGCGCCCGCGCCGGACTCTTCCTCGCGATGCAGTACCCTGTCGAGATCCCCGGAGTGACGGTCACGAACTTCCTCCGCACGGCCAAGACGGCGATCGACGGCGAGGCGCCCGCGATCCGCTCGTGGACCAAGGATGTCAAGCAGTCCATGAAGAACCTGCGCATGGACCCGAAGTTCGCGCAGCGCAATGTCAACGAGGGCTTCTCGGGCGGCGAGAAGAAGCGTCACGAGATCCTTCAGCTCGAACTCCTCCGCCCGCAGATCGCGGTGCTCGACGAGACCGACTCCGGTCTGGACGTCGACGCGCTCAAGATCGTCTCGGAAGGCGTGAACCGCGCGAAGGAGCAGACCGGTCTCGGTGTGCTGCTGATCACGCATTACACCCGCATCCTGCGCTACATCCACCCCGACTTCGTGCACGTCATCGTCGGCGGTCGCATCGTCGAGGAGGGCGGCCCCGAGCTCGCCGAGCGCCTCGAGGACGAGGGCTACGACCGCTTCGGCGAGCCCGAGCTCGAAGCCGTCGTCGAGGGCGAAGCGTAGAATCGACTCATGACCGCGACCCTCGCACCCGAGAAGTACGACGAGGTCCAGGAAGCCCTCAAGGACGTCATGGACCCCGAACTGGGGATCAACGTCGTCGACCTGGGCCTGATCTACGACCTCGGCTGGGACGACGAGAACGACGCCCTGGTCATCCACATGACCCTCACGAGCGCCGGGTGTCCGCTGACGGACGTGCTCGAGGAGCAGACCGCGCAGGCCCTCGACGAGGTCGTGGAACGCTTCCGGATCAACTGGGTCTGGATGCCGCCGTGGGGTCCGGAGCGCATCACCGACGACGGTCGCGACATGATGCGGGCCCTCGGCTTCGCCATCTGATGACGTCGTCTGACGCGTGCCGCGGCGCCCTGCGCCCGGCTCGCTAGGCTCGACGGGTGAGCGTCATCCCCCTCCAGGCACTGCCCATCGACGAGCTCCGGCAGCGGTCGAGCACGAAGTGGCGGAAGTATCCGCCGGAGGTGCTGCCGCTGTTCGTGGCGGAGACCGACTTCGCGCCGGCCCCGGCGATCTCCCGCGATCTGGCGCGCGCCGTCGACCTCGGGGACTTCGGCTACACGCCGCCGGACCCGGGGGTGGCCCGGGTCTACGCGGACTTCGCCCTGCGTCGATTCGGGTGGACGGTGGACCCGTCCCGCATCCGGACGACGTGCGACGTCATGATGGGCGTCGTCGAGATCCTGCGGAAGGTGACCCGGCCGGGCGACCGGGTCATCGTGACGCCGCCGGTGTATCCGCCCTTCTACGACTGCGTCCCCGAAGCCGGCGCGGTGGTGGAGCGCGTGCCGCTCATCGACACCGGTTCGCACTGGGAACTCGACCTGCCGGGCATCGAGGCCGCCCTGGCCGGAGGCGCGCGGGCCGTCCTGCTGTGCAATCCGCACAATCCGACCGGCACCGCGCACTCCCGCGCGAGCCTCGCGGCCCTCGCACGACTCGCCGCCGAGTATGACGCCGTCGTCGTGAGCGACGAGATCCACGCGCCCCTCATCCACGCGGGGGAGCAGTTCACCCCCTTCCTCGACGCGTCCGCGGACGCGGCGCGCGTCGGATACGCGGTCGCGAGCGCGAGCAAGGCCTACAACCTCGCGGGCCTCAAATGCGCCCTCATGATCACCGGAGACGAGCGCACCGCCGACGTCGTCCGGTCGCTGCCGGACGAGGTCGAGTGGCGTACCGGCCTGCTCGGTGCGATCGCGGCGGTAGCGGCCTTCTCGCAGGAGAGCGACGAGTGGCTCGACGCGCTCCGGGCGACGCTGGACCACAACCGGCGACTCCTCGCGGAGCTGCTCGACGAGCACGTGCCGGCCGCGCGCTACCGCATCCCGGACGCGGGGTTCCTCGCGTGGGTCGACCTGAGTGCGCTGGGATGGGGAGACAATCCCGCCGTCCGCATCCGGCGCGATGCCGACGTGGCCCTGCACTTCGGGCCGCATTTCGGCGACGAGGGACGCGGTCACGTGCGCATCAACTTCGGCTGCGCGCCCGAAGTGCTGCGAGAGGCCGTGGAGCGCATCGGCGCGCTCGCGTCGCCGTGACGCTCGGCGCGCAGGAGCGCGCACCGAGCATCTGGGGTCCGCAATACGTCTGGGTGACGATCGGCGCGGTCGCCCTCATCTTCCTCGCAGCCCTGCAGTCGCTGGCCATCACGACCGTCATGCCGGTCGTGAGTGCCGAGCTCGACGGCGACGCGCTCTACGCCGTCGCGTTCGCGGGCACCCTGGCGACCAGCGTGATCGGCATGGTGGCCGTCGGCGCCTGGAGCGACCGCTCGGGACCGAAGGCACCCCTGTACGCCGCCGTCGGGCTCTTCGTCGCGGGGCTCGTGATCGCCGGGCTCGCCCCCACGATGCCGGTGCTCGTCCTCGGGCGCCTCGTGCAGGGCCTCGGTACAGGTGGTCAGACGGTCGCGCTCTACGTCGTGGTCGCTCGTGTGTACCCACCCCTCGCCCACGGACGCGTCTTCGCCGCCTTCTCCGCGGCCTGGGTCGTGCCCTCTCTCATCGGACCGTTCCTCGCGGGTGCCGTCACCGAGTACCTGCACTGGCGATGGGTGTTCCTCGGGGTCGCCGTCCTCACCGTGCTCGCATTCGCGATGGTCGCCCTGCGGCTGCACGGGATCCCTCTGCACACCGACGAGCCGGCCGAGCGCGGCCGCGTCGGCCGCCGACTCGCGTGCGCCGTCGCGCTCGCCCTCGGCGCGCTGGGGCTGAGCCTCGCGGGCGAACTCGGCGCATGGTCGGTCGCCGCCGTCGCGGCATCCCTCGTCGTCGTCGTGCTCGCGGTGCGTCCCCTGCTCCCGCCGCGGACCCTCAGCGCCGCACGAGGCCTTCCGAGCGTGATCCTGATGCGCGGGCTGATCGCGGGAGCCCTCTTCGGCGCCGAGATCTACGTGCCGTATCTGCTGATCGCCGAGTACGGATACTCCCCGACGTGGGCGGGTCTGGGGCTCACCGCCGCGGCGCTGCTGTGGGCGGTCGGCGCCGATGTCCAGGGGCGGTTCGGCGACCGGATCGGCAATGCGCGCATCACGCTCATCGGCACGGCGTTCCTGTTCACCGCGGTGATGGCGGCGGCCGCGACCGCGTGGCTGCACCTGCACCCCGGGGTCCTCATCGTCGGCTGGGCCTTGGCCGGAGCCGGCATGGGGCTCATGTACCCGCGTCTGACGGTGCTGACGCTCGCGTACTCGACACCGCAGAATCAGGGATTCAACTCCTCGGCGCTGTCGATCTCGGACGCGATCGGCGCGTCGGTCACGATCGCGGTCATGGGACTGACGTTCGTCGCCCTCGCCGGCACGGCCGCGGGGTTCGCCGTCGTCTTCGTGATCGCGGGCGCCCTGGCGCTGCTCGCGCTCGTGCCGGGACTGCGGATGGGGCACGCGCATGAGGCGCGCCTCGGGGACGGGGTGGCGCCGACCGCGCGCTGACCGGATTCCACGACGGTTTGCGCCTTCGTGTGAGGTAAGGCTACCCTTACCAGGTGACCAGTGAGCAGAGCACCGTGCAGACGGCCGTGCGCCCGGCCTACCGTCCGTTCGTCCTGACGGTGCGGCGTACGGTCGCCGTGAGCGCGCACTTCGTGCGCATCACCTTCACCGGCGACGACCTGGAGCATTTCGGCACCGCGGGCTTCGATCAGCGCATCAAGATCGTCCTGCCGGGAGCTCGAGGCGAGTACGCCGACTTCGGTCAGCACGACGAGGCGGGGGACTGGTACGACCGCTGGCGTGCCCTCCCGACGGCTGAGCGCAACATCTTCCGGACGTACACCGTGCGCCGCATCGATCCGGCCGCGCGCGAGCTCGACGTCGATTTCGTCGTGCATCACGACCCCGGACCCGCTGGCCGCTGGGCCGAGAGCGCCGTCGCCGGATCCACCGTGGTGATCATCGGTCCCGACCAGCGCAGCACGGTCGAGGGCGGGGGTCGGGACTGGCATCCCGGCACAGCCACCCGCGTCCTGCTGGCCGGAGACGAGACCGCCGTGCCCGCGATCACGGCGATCCTCGAGCGGTTGAGTTCCGACATCGTCGCCGACGTCTTCCTCGAGGTTCCGTCGGAGCAGGACATCCTGCCCATCCGATCTGCGGCGGCCGTGGACGTCCGCTGGCTCGTCCGTTCGGAGGCGGACACGTTCGGTGCGCTGTTCCCCGACGCGCTGCGCACGTGGTCCCGCTCGGAGACGGCGCTCCTGCGCCGTGCAGCGGCACCGCGCGGGCAGGTGCTCGCTGAGGTCGACGTCGACCGGGAACTGCTCTGGGATTCCCCTGAGGACGGGGAGGGCGAGTTCTACGCGTGGATCGCGGGAGAGGCTGCCGCGGTGAAGCTCGCGCGGCGCCATCTGGTCTCGGAGTGCGGGGTCGACCGCCGACGCGTCGCGTTCATGGGCTACTGGCGGCACGGTCTGTCCGAGCGCATCGAATGAGCGCCCGTCCCCGCGCGTCGGGGTCGGTGCGGTTCGTCCTGGTGCTCGTGGGTGCCGTGGCACTCGCCGTGCTCGCGGTCGTCCTGAGCCTCGGCGTGGGCGCGCGCCCGATCCCGCCGGCCGTCGTGATCGACGCGCTGACCGCGTACGACCCCGCGGACAACGACCACGTGGTCGTCGTCGCGCAGCGCATCCCCCGCACCCTCATCGGGCTCCTGGCCGGCCTCTCCCTCGCGCTCGCGGGTACCGTCATGCAGGGGCTGACCCGCAACCCGTTCGCCGACCCCGGCCTGCTCGGGGTCAACGCGGGGGCATCGACCGCCGTGCTCCTCGCCATCACGGTGCTCGGTGTGACCCGCCCGGAAGGCTTCGTGTGGTTCGCGTTCGCGGGTGCCGCGGTCGCGGCGCTCGTGGTCGCCGCCGTCGGATCCCGCGGACCCGACGGCGCGAACCCGGCCAAGCTCGCCCTCACGGGGGCCGCCGTCACGGCGGGACTCACCGCGGTCACCCTCCTCATCCTCACCACGCAGGCCGCCGCCCTCGACGTCTACCGCTTCTGGTCGGTCGGCTCCCTGACCGGCCGTGACATCGACGCCGTGACCGCCGTGCTCGCGCCGCTGACCGTGGGGGTGCTTCTTGCCCTGACGACCGCCCGCGGACTGAACCTGATCGCCCTCGGTGAAGACACCGCAACAGGGCTGGGGCACAGCGTCGCACGCACGAGAGGGCTCGGCATCGGAGCGACGGTGCTTCTCGCAGGTGGCGCGACGGCGATCGCCGGCCCGATCGTGTTCCTCGGTCTCGTCGTTCCGCACGCCCTGCGGGCGCTGATCGGCGGGTCGTACGGCCGGCTCATGGCGGCCGGCATCCCGCTCGGAGCGGCGCTGCTGCTCTTCGCCGACGTCATCGGCCGCGTGATCGCGCCTCCGGGCGAGGTGCAGGCCGGTGTCGTGATCGCCTTCGTCGGCGCGCCCGTGCTGATCGCGCTCGTGCTCCGTGGAGAGCGGGTGGCGATGTGAGCGGGGTGGTCTTCGTCCGCCGACAGGCGGCGCGACGCCGGATGCTGGTGTGGCTCGGTCTCGGCTCCGTCGTGGTCGCGGTGATCACGGTGTCGATGCTGCTCGGGGACTACCCGCTGACGCCGTCGCAGATCTGGGATGTGCTGCGGGGCGGCGGAACCCGCACCGAGCAGTACGTCGTGCTGCAGGTGAGACTGCCGAGACTCCTCATGGCGCTGCTGGCCGGTGCCGCGCTCGGCGTCGCGGGCGCGCTGCTGCAGGGGATGCTCCGCAACCCTCTGGCGAGCCCCGATCTGCTCGGCATCTCGGGCGGCAGCACCGTGGCCGCCGTGTACGCCCTGCTCGTCGTCGGAGTGACCGGCCCGGCGCTCGCCGGTGCCGCGTTCCTCGGCGGGATCTCGGCCTCGCTCCTCCTGCTCGCCGCGGCGCGCGGCAGGGCCGCCGGCCTGCGGCTCATCCTCGCGGGCATCGGTGTGTCGTTCCTGTCGGCATCCATCGTCGGGTTCCTCATGACGCGGGTGCAGCTGCAGCAGACGCAGAGCGCCCTCGTGTGGCTCACCGGGACACTCTCGAGTACACCGTGGTGGCAGGTGGTCGTGCTCGTCGGGGCGTGGGTGATCGCGATGCCCGCGCTCGCGCTTCTGGCGCGGCGTCTTCCCGTGGCGGTGCTCGGAGCCGAGACGGCAGGGAGCCTGGGAGTGAGGCCGGGGCTCGTGCGCGTGCTCGTCGTGGTGGTGGCCGTCCTCCTGACGGCCGTGACGTGCGCCTTCGTGGGGCCGATCTCGTTCGTCGCCCTGTGCGCCCCCGCGATCGCCCGTCCCCTCGTGGCCCACGGATCCCTCGCCCTCGGCCCCAGTGCGCTCGTGGGCGCGATCATCCTGTCGACCTCCGACCTCGTCGCCCAGTTCGCGATCCCCGGTGTCGCGGTTCCGGCGGGCATCGTGACGGGTGCGCTGGGCGCGGTGTTCCTCCTGTGGCTGCTCGCGACCTCGAAAGGACGCGCACTATGACCGATCCGAAGCTGAGCGTCCACGGCCTCGTCGCCGGTTACCCGGGGCGGACCGTGATCGACGGTCTCGATCTCGAGATCGGTGCGGGACGCGTGACGATGATCATCGGCGCGAACGCCTGCGGCAAGTCGACGCTCCTCGGCGCGCTGGCCCGACTCCGTCCGCCGCTCGCGGGCCGCATCGAGCTGGACGGCGTCGACGTCGCGCGCGTTCCGCGCACCGAGTATGCGCGACACGTGGGTCTGCTGCCGCAGCATCCGATCGCTCCGGAGGGGCTCACCGTCGCCGAACTCGTCTCGCGGGGGAGACACCCCCACCGCGGTCTGTTCGCGCGGTGGAGCGCGCGCGACACCGAGATCGTGGATCGGGCCATGGCCCGGACGGGCACGACGGCGCTCGCCGGACGCCCCGTCGGCGATCTGTCGGGCGGTCAGCGCCAGCGGGTCTGGATCGCCATGGCGCTCGCACAGGATCCGTCGATCCTGCTGCTGGACGAACCCACGACGTTCCTGGACCTCAGCCACCAGCTCGACCTGCTCGAGCTGCTGCGCGCGCTCAACCGGGAGCAGGGCACCACGATCGTCGTCGTCCTGCATGACCTCAATCTCGCGGCGCGTTTCGCGGACGAACTCATCGTCATGGCCGGCGGTCGCGTCATCGCGCACGGTCCACCGTCCGACGTCCTGACGGCCGAGACGGTCGCCGAGGCTTTCGCGCTCGAGTCCGTCGTCATCCCCGATCCGCTCACGCGCACGCCGCTGGTCATCCCGAAGCCCGGCGGCTCACACACGTCCGCGGATGCGGACTGACAACCCCACCAGGAAAGGAAATCCATGTCCCACTTCCGCACGGCCGGCCTCCTGGCCACGGCCGGAGTCCTCGTCGTCAGCCTCGCCGGCTGCGCGACGGCCGCAGGCAGCACGTCTCCCAGCGCCGATCCCGGCGACGGTTCGACCTACCCGATGACCCTCACGAGCGCCTTGGGGGAGACGGTGATCGAAGAGGCGCCGACCCGCATCGCGACGTGGGGATGGGGAGCCACGGATGCCGTGCTCGCGCTCGGCATCGTCCCCGTCGCCATCCCGTCCGACGACTATTCGGGCGGTGACGATCGCATCGCGCCGTGGGTCGAGGACAAGCTCGACGAGCTCGGCGGGGACGCACCGGCCGTCCTCGACAACACCACGTACGAGCTCTCCGTCGAAGAGCTCCTCGCGACCGACCCCGACGTGCTGATCGCGCCGTACTCGGGGCTCACGCAGGAGGAGTTCGACGAGGTCACCGCGGCCGGCATCCCGGTCGTCGCGTACGAGGAGGCGGCCTGGGCGACTCCGTGGCGCGACGTCGTCACGATCACCGGGGAAGTCCTCGGCAAGAAGGCCGAAGCCGAGGCGATCCTCGAGGACCTCGAGGCCGACGTCGCCGCTGCCGCAGCCGAGCACCCCGAGTTCGCGGGCACATCGATCGCCGTGCCGACCGATTCCGCGGGCACGTGGTACCTCTACCTGCCGGCCGACCCGCGCGTGGAGATCCTCGAGGACCTCGGCTTCGTGAGCGCGCCCGGTGTCACCGAGCTCGACAGCGGCGAATCGACGTTCTACACGACGGTCAGCCCGGAGAGCCTCGACAAGATCGACGCCGACGTCGTCCTGACCTTCGTCGACTCCGAAGACGCGCTGGACGCGCTGCTGACGTCCACCACCGCACAGCTGATCCCCGCCGTGAAGTCCGGTGCCGTCGCGTCGCTGGTCGGGGTCGAGGAGATCTCCGCGCTCACCCCCACGCCGCTGACGCTGCCGTGGATCCTCCCGACCCTCACCGAGCGTCTCGCCGCGGCGACGGCCGTCGCCCAGGGCTGAGACGACAGAGAAGAGGGTCCCGGACGCCGTGTGGCGCCCGGGACCCTCTCTTCGCGTAGGGGAGGTCAGCCCTTGGCGTCGTCCACCTTGCGGACGAGCGCCCACGCGCCCGGGATGATCAGCGCCGCCAGAGCCGCCTTCACCAGGCCCCCGACGATGAACGGGAAGAGCCCTGCTTCCAGGATCTGCCAGAACGTCAGTTCCAGGCCGAGCCCCACGTTCAGCACGAACGCCAGGTACGGGATGCCGAACACGAAGGGGATCGCGCTCGCGATCGCGAAGCCGACGAACGCGAGGGCGGGGCGACGATCCCACGCGCGCTGCGCGAACCATCCGGCGACGAAAGCGGAGAAGACGAACCCGATCACGAAGCCGAAGCTCGGCTTGGCGATCGCGGCCAGCGTGCCGGTGAGCCCGGCGAAGACGGGCAGGCCGGCAAGGCCCGCGGCCATGTAGGTGGCGAGCGCCGCCGCGCCGCGCCAGGCGCCGAGCGCGGCGCCCACGACGATGACACCGAGGGTCTGACCGGTGATCGGCACCGGCCAGAGGGGGATCTCGACCTGCGCCAGCACGGCGACCACCGCCGCGCCCGTCAGGACCAGTGCGGCATCGACGGCGAAGGATGCGGCGCGCGAGGAGGGACGAGGGACGACATCCGCGAGCACGCGGCGGCGGGAGGGGACGGCGATCGACGACATGGGTCTCCTTGGAGGGGCGGTGCTGCCTGACGGGGGCGTCGTAGTCAGCCTATGGCGGACACTCTCGGGGTCGATTGTGGACGCAGTCCAACTTTCCCGCAACAGTGCTGTGTCCACCGCGGTAGACTCGGAGGCTGGCCACTCGGCCGCATCCCCTCATCACCGACGAACGGACATCCGCTGTGCTCGCCGTGCACGACCTCGAGATCCGCGTGGGTGCCCGCGTGCTCATGTCGGAGGTTTCCTTCCGCGTCAGCAACGGCGACAAGGTCGGACTGGTGGGCCGCAACGGCGCCGGCAAGACCACGCTGACGAAGGTGCTCGCGGGGGACCTGCTCCCCGCCGCCGGTCGCGTGGACCGCTCCGGAGAACTCGGCTACCTGCCGCAGGACCCGCGCACCGGCGACCCCGACATGCTCGCGCGCACGCGCATCCTCGACGCGCGCGGACTCGGCACCCTCGCGATCGGGATGCACGATGCATCGCTGCAGATGGGTGATGACGACCCGGCGGTCGCGGCGAAGGCCATGAAGCGCTACAGCAGCCTGACCGAGCGATTCGAGGCGCTCGGCGGCTACACCGCTGAAGCCGAGGCCGCCTCGATCGCGCACAACCTGTCGCTGCCCGACCGTATCCTCGACCAGCCGCTGCGGACCCTGTCGGGCGGACAGCGTCGACGCATCGAGCTCGCCCGCATCCTCTTCTCGGATGCCGACTCGATGATCCTGGACGAGCCCACGAACCACCTCGACGCTGACAGCGTCGTGTGGCTCCGGGAGTTCCTCAAGAACTACAAGGGCGGCCTCATCGTGATCAGTCACGATGTCGAGCTCGTCGGCGAGACGGTGAACCGCGTGTTCTACCTCGATGCGAACCGCCAGGTCATCGATGTCTACAACATGAACTGGAAGAACTACCTGCGCCAGCGCGTCGCCGACGAGGAGCGGCGCAAGAAGGAGCGCGTCAACGTCGAGAAGAAGGCGACGCAGCTCCAGCTGCAGGCCGCGCGCTTCGGCGCGAAGGCCTCGAAGGCCGCCGCGGCGCACCAGATGGTCGCCCGCGCCGAGAAGATGCTGTCGGGGCTCGACGATGTGCGTCAGGTCGAGCGCGTCGCGAAGCTCCGCTTCCCCAAGCCCGCGCCGTGCGGCAAGACGCCCCTGATGGCCTCGGGTCTGTCGAAGTCGTACGGATCGCTCGAGATCTTCACCGACGTCGACCTCGCGATCGACCGCGGCTCCAAAGTCGTCGTGCTCGGGCTCAACGGTGCGGGCAAGACGACGCTGCTGCGCATCCTCGCGGGGGTCGACAAGCCCGACACCGGTCAGCTCGAGCCCGGACATGGGCTCAAGATCGGGTACTACGCGCAGGAGCACGAGAACCTGGACGTGTCGCGGTCGGTGCTGGAGAACATGATGTCGGCTGCGCCGGACATCAGCGCGACCGAAGCACGGAAGGTGCTTGGATCGTTCCTGTTCACCGGCGACGATGTGCTCAAGCCCGCCGGGGTGCTCTCGGGCGGCG
Source organism: uncultured Microbacterium sp. (assembly GCA_964406225.1). Taxonomy (GTDB): domain Bacteria; phylum Actinomycetota; class Actinomycetes; order Actinomycetales; family Microbacteriaceae; genus Microbacterium. The sequence continues at coordinate 5,501 of CAYOQY010000012.1, read as the reverse complement.
AGAAGACGCGTCTGTCGCTCGCGACGCTCGTCGTCTCGTCGGCGAACATGCTGCTGCTCGACGAGCCGACCAACAACCTCGACCCCGCGTCGCGCGAGGAGATCCTCGGTGCCCTGTCGCACTACGAAGGCGCCGTCGTCCTCGTCTCGCACGACGAGGGTGCGGTCGAGGCGCTCAACCCCGAGCGCGTCCTCATCCTCCCCGACGGTGTCGAGGACCTCTGGAACCGCGACTACCAGGACCTGATCGCGCTGGCGTAGCCGGCGCGACGGCTAACGGCCGGTGGCGTCGAGGATCGAGTCCTCGTCCTGCATGTCCCTATCGGCGCGACCTCGCGGGCGCTGCCGCGGCGGGCCCTCCACGCCCTGCGCCCGGTCCTCGGCATCCTCTCGGCGGTGCCGACGCTCGGTGCGGATGATGTAGAAGATGAAGATGAACCCCATGATCGCGAAGAGGATCCACTGGATCGCGTACGACAGGTGCGGGCCGGGATCCTCCGAGGGGGCGGCGATGACCCCGGGGCGGGCGTCCGGTGCGGGGTCCTCCGACACCATGAGTCCGTAGGCGCTCGACTCGAGCTCCGCTCCGACGGCGGGATCGATCACCGCGGCCACGAGTCCCGGATTGATCGTCGGCACCTGTCCTTCGGGCGCCGAGCGACCCGACGCCGGCACCTGCTCGGCCGGCCGCAGCCGCGCGATCACCGTCGTCTCACCCTCGGGGGCCGCGGGGATGACATCCGGCAGCGGCTGCTCCTCGCCCGGCGGCACCCACCCGCGGTCGATCAGCAGGACCCGCCCGTCGGCGGTCCGGAACGGCACGAGCACCTCGAACGCGGCCGTTCCGCCGTGCGGACGGTTGCGGACGAGGACCTGCTCCGAGATCAGGTACTCACCACGAAGCTCGACCGGCAGCCACTCGTCCTCGGGCGCGAGCGCTCCACCGTCCGGAATCACGTCCGAGAAGGGCACGGGCGTGGCGTCGTAGTTGTCGGCGACGAGGTCCAGCTGCTGTGCGCGCTCCGCGTTGCGGGCGAACTGCCAGTTCGCCAGGAACGCGCACGCGATCGCGAACACGATCGCTACGGCGACGTACGCCGTCCACCGAACCGCCGCAGGTGCGGTCGCGCGGCTCACGACGACGCCTCTTCGGTGGGATGCCGCAGCGGCAGCACCTGGACCGGGAAGTCGCGGGCCGCCAGGTAGTCGCGGAGGAAGTCGCGGTGCTCATCGCACGCGACCCACACCTTCCGTCGATCCGCGGAGTGGATCCGGGGGTTGCGCCACTCGACCTTCCACAGCGCGGGAGCCCGGCATCCGGCGCGCGAGCACTGCGTCTCGGAGCGCACGCCGAACGAGTCGTCGTGCGGTACGGTCACGCGTTCGCGTCCGAGTCGCCCCGCCGCGGGGCGATGGTGCGCGTCTCCTCGATCCGCAGCACCTGCGGGCCGCTCGCGGAGGGAGCGGGGCGCACGCTCGGCGCGGCCGGCAGAGCGCGCTCCGGATTCACGGCCGTCGTGGAGCGGCTGACGTCCGAGCCCGCGTTCGCCAGCACGACCGCGATGTAGGGGATCAGGATCGCCCCGGCCGCGAACACCCACGTGTACCAGCTGTAGGGCGTCACCACGACCATGAGGATGAAGCACAGGACGCGGATGCCCATCATGATCAGGTACCGGCTCGAACGACGATGCTCGTCGTCGCGCGGGGCCTCCGGCAACGACGTCGCGGACTGGGCCTTCGACGCACTCTTCACGGTGATTACAGGGTACGCCTGCGGAAAGGGGCGCGGGTCGTTCGGGCCGGGTTCGTCCGGCGTCGTCGGGACTCAACTGGTGTAGAGGGAACCCTGCGACGCCGCGAACGCGAAGAAGGCGAAGATCGCGATGATGCCGATCACGAACAGCGCCAGTCCCACGTAGCCGACGATGAGGCCGGCCAGCGCCATCCCCCGGCCCTTCTCGCCGGACGCCGCGATCTGACGCAGCGAGATGTGGCCCATGATCACACCCGCGAGCGAGCCGATGAACGGGAGGATCCAGACGAAGCCGACGATCGAGGCGACCATCGAGATCACGGCGAGCGTGTTCGTCTTGACCGGCGCGTACGACCCGTACGGGTCGGTGTACCCGGGCGCCTGCCCGTATGCGGGCGGGGTCCCGTAGGCCGCGGGAGCCTGACCGTAGGCCGCGGGAGCCTGATCGTACGCGGGAGCCTGATCGTACGCGGGAGCCTGACCGTATTCCGGAGCCGATCCGTAGGCCGGGGGCTGCGGAGCCGCCGGTGCGGAGCCGTACGGGGTCGGGGCGGGAGGGACGGGCGGAACAGCGGGCTGCGCCGGGGTGGTGCCGTCGGGATTCGTCTCGCTCACGGGAGTGCCTTTCATCGGGTCCGCTATCAGGGTCCCAGTGCGCGCCGGGGGTGTCAAACTGCGCACCGCTAGGCTGGTGCGGTCCACCGTCCCCGATTCTCCGGGAGTTCCACTGATGTCGACCGATCGCGTCGTCCTCGTCACAGGCGGCAACCGCGGCATCGGCCGCGCCATCGCCGAACGCTTCGTCGCGGAGGGGTACAAGGTGGCCGTCACCGCCCGCTCGGGCGAGGGACCGGAGGGCACCCTCACCGTGCGCGCGGATGTGACGGATGCCGCCGCCGTCGATGCCGCGTTCACCGAGGTGGAGGCGGCCCTCGGACCGGTCACGATCGTCGTCGCCAACGCCGGGATCACGAAGGACACGCTCCTGCTGCGCATGACGGAGGACGACTTCGACAGCGTCGTGGCGACGAACCTCGGCGGAGCCTTCCGCGTCGTCAAGCGCGCGTCGAAGGGCATGCTCCGCGCGCGGTGGGGTCGCGTGATCCTGATTTCGAGCGTGGTCGGCCTCTACGGCTCCGCGGGTCAGATCAACTACGCGGCGTCCAAGAGCGGCCTCGTCGGCTTCGCCCGCTCCCTGACGCGGGAGCTCGGGGGTCGGGGGATCACCGCGAATGTGATCGCACCCGGCTTCATCGAGACCGACATGACCGCATCCCTGCCGGAGGACACGCAGGCGGACTACAAGAAGAACATCCCTGCCGGCCGGTTCGCGACCAGCGACGAAGTGGCAGGCGTGGTCTCATGGATCGCCTCCGACGGCGCGGCCTACATCTCCGGTGCGGTCATCCCCGTCGACGGCGGACTGGGGATGGGCCACTAGCCGGACGCGCTCACCGCGCGACGGCGTCGCGGATCGCGGCGGCCAGTTCGGCGGGCCGGGAGAACTGCGGCCAGTGGCCGGAGTTCAGGTCGACGATCCCCAGATCAGCGATTGCGGCGAGTTCCGCCGCCCAGTCAGGAGCCGCGGCGATGATCTCGCGGATCTCCTGTGCCGATACCGTGCCGGTCAGCATCGTCACCGGGACCAGCCGGCGCCGCGTGTCCGAGAGCTTGAGCGCGTCCGTCGGAACGTGCGCGGGGACGGACTTCGCGTCCGCGGCGACGCGCGCGCGGGTCTGCTCGTCGAGGTCGGCGATCTCCTGCTCTTCGAAGAAGTCCCATCCGGGGAACGGGATGACCCCGTCGACGATGGGGAACTCCCAGATCGACCCGCCGTCCGCGGGCGGGAACGTGTCGACGAAGACGACGCGGGCGATCCGTTCGGGGCGGGCGTCGGCGGCACCGTAGACGACGTTGCCGCCGCCGCTGTGCCCCACGAGCACGACCAGACCCGGACTCGCATCGATTTCGTCGACCACCGCGTCGACCCAGTCGGCGATGCCGACCTCGGCGGATGCGTCCGCCGGGGCGCCCACGCCGGGCATCGTGAGCGCACGCACGGTGTGGCCGGCCGCCTCGAGCGCGGGCGTCACGCCGTCCCACGAGGATGCGTCGAGCCAGAGACCGGGAACGAGGATGATGTCCATCCTCCGACGCTACTCAGAGGATCCGACACGGAGAAGAACGGATCAGGGCAGGAGCGGGATCACTTCGCGCAGATCCACGCGCTCGATGATCAGGTCCGCCTGCGCGCGCACGGCGGGCTTGGCGTTGAAGGCCAGCCCGAGTCCCGCGACCGACATCATGCGCAGGTCGTTCGCGCCGTCCCCGATCGCGATCGTCCGCGCCGGAGCGACACCGGCGTCTGCTGCCCACTCGAGGAGCGAGGCCGCCTTCGCCTCGGCATCCACGATCTCGCCGTCGACCGCGCCGACGAGCGCATCGCCGCGCACCCGCAGCCGATTCGCGCGCCAGATGTCCACGCCGAGCTCGGGGGCGACGGTGTCGAGGATCTCGTGGAAGCCGCCCGAGACCACGCCGACGCGACCACCCCGATCGTGCACCGCCGCGACGAGCTCCCGCACCCCCGGGGTCGGCTCGATGCGGGCGAGCACGCGTGGGAACGCCGACACCGGAACACCCTCGAGCGCGGCGACCCGAGAGCGCAGGCTCGTCGCGAAGTCGACCTCGCCGCGCATCGCCGCTTCGGTCGCCGCGGCGACTTCGGCTCCGCGTCCTGCCTCGTCGGCGAGGAGTTCGATCACCTCGTTGCGGATCAGGGTCGAATCGGCGTCGAGCACGACGAGGAAGCGGGGCGAGGCGACGGTCACCCCTCCACGCTAGCGTCGCGCGTCAGATGTCGACGTGCACGCCCTTGCCCACGACGGTCAGGCCCGTGTCGGTCACCGTGAAGCCGCGCGCGATGTCGCGCTCCCGATCGACGCCGACCGTCGCGCCGTCCGCGAGGACGACGTTCTTGTCGAGGATCGCCCGGTGGATGCGGGCCCCCTGGCCCACGCGGACGTGGTCGAACAGCACGGAATCGGTGATCGTCGAGCCTCCGCCGGCGAGCGTCCACGGCCCGACGACGCTGCGCTCCAGATGGGTGCCGGACAGCACGGACCCGAGCGAGACGATCGAGTCGATCGCGTTGCCGATGCGGCCGACCGAGTCGCGCACGAACTTCGCGGGCGGCGAGTTCACCGTCTGCGAGTGGATCGGCCACTGCATGTTGTAGAGGTTGAAGACCGGGAGCGTGGAGATCAGGTCCATGTGGGCGTCGAAGAACGAGTCGATCGTCCCCACGTCGCGCCAGTAGTCGCGGTCGCGGTCCGTCGATCCCGGCACGTCGTTGCGCTTCATGTCGTAGACGCCGGCTTCGCCGCGGTTCACGAAGTAGGGGATGATGTCGCCGCCCATGTCGTGGTTCGACGTCGGCAGTTCGCCGTCCGACTCGACGGCCTCGATGAGGGCGTCGGCGTCGAAGATGTAGTTGCCCATCGAGGCGAGCACCTCGTGGGGGGCGTCGCTCAGACCCTTCGCGTCCTGCGGCTTCTCGAGGAACTCGCGGATCTTCGCCGGGTCCTTCTCGTCGACGTCGATCACGCCGAACTGGTTCGCGAGCGACAGCGGCTGGCGGATGCCGGCAACGGTCGCGCGTGCACCGGATTCGATGTGCGCGGCGAGCATCTGGCGGAAGTCCATGCGGTACACGTGATCGGCGCCGATCACGACGACGATGTCGG